>JBAXXX010000007.1:0-64242 GCA_037127695.1 Verrucomicrobiia bacterium
CAGCCACAGCCTTCCGCACAGAACAATGCTTTTTGTACTTCGGAGTTCGGGTTCATCCTGATGATATCGATATCGTGCGAAGTTGCGCTTTACGGGCGGCACGGTAAGCCGCTGCAGGTGGTAGTGGGGTTTGGCCGTTCGTCCTGGCGGTATCGATATCGTGCGAGGTCCGGCTTAAAGGGAATCTGGCAATCCGCTGTGGGTGGCGCTTGTGGGGTTCATTAATGGCTCCCCGTAGCCGCTGCCTGTGGTGAGGTTGTCGCGGCTGCCCGGTCCGATTGACTGGACCATGCTCCGGCTGACAGAGCATGTGCCCGCGCGGCTGATCTACCTCACGTCCCGTCGCAGCCGCACCATCACCGCCGGGCCGATAACCATCGAGCTGCGGCATCGTGCGTCCCGCAAGCTGACGAGCCCGACGACGATGAGCACCATGGTTTTCTCCGCTCTGCGTGACATCGGCAAGACGAACATCACCCCGGAACGGACCGGTCATCTGCGCGGATTGCCGAGCCCGCCAACTTCTTTTGACAGGCGCCTCGGCGAGGCGCCCGATCCATTGCATGCGCATCCATTTTCCTCTCCACACCATTTTCTCTGGGGAACCGAGGCAAGCAAAACGTTTTGGGTATCCTTGAAACATGAGGCTGATCATGGAGGACTCGCCGTGAGGTTTGACGACCTCATGGAAGCCGTGCGCGAGGAAGAGGAGGGCAAACCCTCCATTCCTGTGCGTGCGTGGCCGACTTGGGGAGGAGTCCGACTGCCCGAGGCCGAGTACTTGGTAGGCTCTCCAGAGATTTTGTTGCTGATGCGGCGGGCGGGATGGATCCACGCCGTCGTTCAGGGAAAACGCCTGACGCTTTTTGATCGCTCTCAGCTTCAAAAGGCGTGGGAGCGGCTTGTGAGGGTCGGAATCGACCACCTGCGCAACGAGGCGCGCCGCATCAGCCCTCTCAGGCGGGGGGACGGGTAGCGGCAGCACGGCCAGCGGAATGAAGCAGATTGATGGCCTCATCCCCTCGTGGTCGGTGAGAAACTCCCGCATGAAGTGCGAGAAGACGTCGGTCATGGGGATGTCGCGGGGCTTTTTCCCCTTGGGAATGAACGTGTCGGTTTTGCTCACTCGCATGGAATTTTGCTCTCGAATAAAAAACCAGTTCGGCCGGGCCTCGATGATTTCATTTTTCCGCAGGCCCCCTTCAAAGCCGGCATGCACGACAAATCCGATCATCCGGGCTGTCGACCGATCCATCACTGCAGACGGGATGGTACGCCATTCGGTGAGGAAGGCGTCCCTCAGGTCCTCCTCGCAATAGAGGGGCGGTTCGTCGGGCATCATGGCGCTGCCTTTGGCCCCGTAATTTTTTTGTCCGAGGTCGATGTTCGCGCAGGGATTCGAGAGGAGGGTAGGGGGGAGCGGGTGACGAGACTCGAACTCGCGATTTCATATAGCACCCCCCAAAAGCCCGCAAACCCTGATAGACACTACATCCGAGCACTTGCTTGACAAACGGGGACGTTAGGGGTATCGTTATGGGTATGGCAAGCGTTCACCGTTCAGCAAGGGGAGATTCCAGGTTTTGGCAAGCAGCGTTCTATTCTCCCGATGGCAAGCGAAAACTGGTTTCCACGAAAGAGACAAACCGCAAGAAGGCGCTTGCGATAGCCGAGGCTTGGGAGCAGGCGAGCCAGCAGGCGAAAAGGCACGAACTGACCGAAGTGCAGGCCCGCAAAGTTCTCGCGGAGATTCTGGCCTTTTCCACCGGCGAAACCCTTCACCACTACACATGCCGGGCATGGCTCGACGAATGGCTTGTCAACAAGACAGGCGGGGCATCGGCAAACACAATCACCCGATACAAGCAAGTCACCCGCGATTTCATGGAACACTTGGGCACGAGGGCCGAGGCTCCCCTTTCCAGCATCACCCCCGGAGACATGGTAGCCTTTCGCGACAAACTCAGGAAGGAGGGCAGGGCCGCGACTACCTGCAACAACACCGTAAAGAAAATCCTCTCCGTTCCATTCGAGCAGGCCCGGCGGCTGGGCTACATCCCGACAAACCCCGCCGCCGCCGTGGACATCCTCCGCGACCGGGGCGCAAAGGTTGGCCGGGAGCCCTTCACCGCCGAGGAAATCGGGAAACTCCTTTCGACCGCCGAGGCAACGCCCGACTGGCGCGGGGCAATCATCCTCGCCGTGACATCTGGTTTACGGCTTGGCGACATTGCCGGGCTGACATGGGCTTGCGTCGAGCTAGACGTCAACCTTGTGACGGTTGACGCCCAGAAGACCGGGGCAACGCTCAAATTGCCCATCCACCCCGATTTCCGGGCATGGCTCGACAAGCAGCCGCAGGGCATCGGCAAAGCCCCCGTCTTCCCAATCCTGCATGGCGTGACCGTTGGCGGATGCTCCGGGCTTTCCGCTCAATTTCGCGGCATTGTGGCTGATGCCGGGATCGTCGGGCGAGTAGTCGAGCGGAAGGGAATCGGCCGGACGACGAATTCAAAGACGTTTCACGCTTTGAGGCACACGTTTATTTCTTCGCTCGCGAACGCTGGCGTTGCTTCCGATCTCCGGCAAAAGCTGGCAGGCCATTCCGACGACCGGACGCACGCGATTTACACGCATCATGAAATTGAGACGCTGACCGCCGCAATCGCAAAACTCCCGAGGCTCGCCACGAAATGAAAAAGCCGGGGAATATCAATGCCGCACCCATCAAGGGAAAAGCCCGTGGGGAGGCGCACAGCGCGAATGCGGGGCGCGGCCGCAGGAAATACCAGCTTCGCAAGGGGTATGAGCCGACATTTTCGATTATCGAGAACATGGACGTTGCCAGGATGGGCGAGCTTGCACAGTTGCCCGGCGCGAAACTTGCCATCGAACTGCAAAGGCTCAAACTTGCCCAAGGTAGCCGGGAACTCCACGCACAGGAGGAATTGACCCGGCAGGCGACCGAGGGCAACGCCAAGTTTTTTGAGGACTTCGCGCAAGGGCTTCGATTCTGCATAGAGCGCGACCCATACGGCCCCGCCGACCCGATCGCCGTGGCTTGCCTGCAATATGGTTTGCTCACGCACGGGCAAGGCTCGCTCACCCATCTGCAGGTTTTCCTTGCCGAGCGTTTCGAGTCTTTTCCCGACAGCCGAGAAATCGGGCGACTCTGCAAAAAACTGGGCATCCGCTTTACGCCCGAGAAGGCAGGCCGCAAGCCGATTAAATAGGTGTGAATTGTCGCGGGATAAGTCACCCCAATTTTCAAGGGGGGATGTCCTAGGTTGCCCATCGTGCATCCTATTACACCGACAACAAGTTTTCAGACCGGGGCCGCTCCCGAGTTTGTAAATCACCACATGGCGACCGCCCTTTTCGGGCTCAGCCGCTCGCACCTCTACTTGCTCGCCGAGCAGGGGAAAATCAAATCCGTTTCCCTCCGCGAGAGGAACAAAATCAAGGGAAAGCGGCTATTCGTCGCCGACAGTATCAGGGATTTTCTGACCGCCCACATCGTCGGCTAAACAACCCGCCCCGAGCCGAGGCAAGAAAAAGCCCCGGCACTCCTGCAAGAGCACCGGGGCAAAGAACTCACAAACTATGAAGAACACTATCTCTTTATTTTCCGCAGTCAAACTTTTCTGCGGCACAGCTTCAACCGGGATCATCATCGCGCTCTTACAGGAGGCCGCACGATGAAACTGACCATCCAGGTTAAGCTAGAGCCACGTCCGGCCCGTGGAAGCGGGCTCAATGCGTGGATGTTCAAAACCGCTGCCGCACTCGCCCGCAGCAGAGTCCCGCAGTCGGAAGCCGTCGCATTTATTTCCTGCGACGATGCTAAACCCGGCGAGGTTGAACGGCAGGTTGAACAAGGTTATGCTGCCGCCTTTGATTCTCGCCCCGTGCGGTCGGACAATGGCGCTATCGTCATTCCTAAACCCCGGGCTCCCAAGTGGCCCGACCGGGACGATGATCGTCTTCGTGGTGTGGTAGGGAACCAACCCGCCGCCGTGGAGGATGTCATTGCCGCGTCTCCTATCAAACCCGACATCACACGCCACCCGCTAGACGTTCTGGCAGAGCTGCACGGCGCGCGGGGGGCGGAATTGATATGCCTTGCCCCTAAGCCGTCAAAGGGATTCCGCACGCTATCATTCAACCAGTGGGCGCGCGGCATCCGCCGCCGCTGGAATGCGGGAAAAAAGTCGCAGACGCAAGACTGGCAGATGGTCGTCCCCAATCTCATGCGCGCGCCTACCGGGTCAACACTGGACGGCAAGCCCGACCGCGACAGGACAAAAGAGAACGCCTGCGATCCCGACAGGATGCGCTTCGCGGTCGTGGAGGTGGACATCCCGCCGGAAGATCCGCTGTGCGTCTCCCTCGGAAAAACTCCGCAGGAAATGTGTGCGAGTGTTATCCTCTCGCAGCTCGACCGGGACAAGCTTCGCATGGTCGTGATGTCTGGCGGGAAATCCCTGCACGCATGGCTTGACGTTGACGGCATGGATGCCGCTGCCGTGGCCCGTCTCTTCCGAACGCTCGCCCCCTTAGGTGTTGACCCTGCCGGGCGTTTGACCTCTCAACAATTCAGACTTCCGAACGGCTTCCGCGCCGACAAAGGCACCCGTCAAAACGTCATCTTCTGGAATCCAAAATCATGAAAAAAGAATCTCACACTTTCACCGTGGAACCGGAACAAATGCCGGAGATCTACTACGCCGGGAGACAAGGCTACGCCATCGCCCACAACGGCGGCTTCATCCCCCTGCCGAACGAATCCCAGGTTGCGCAGCACCTTCTGAATACCGGGCTCCCGAAAGAGAACATCGCCCCGACACTGTGCATGTTGAGGCTGGAAAACTTCGTCTCCTACATCGGCCCGGTTGCCGGGTTCAAGTCGGGGCTTCATTCCAGCAATGGAGACAACATCCTTGTGACAACTGGGCCGACGATAGTTGAGGCAGGAGCCGGAGATCCCACCTTTATCAAGAACGTGATTGCCGATCTACTACCCGACCAGACACAACACGCATCATTTATGAAATGGCTCCTGCATTGTCGTAGGGCGGTAGTGAAAGGGCGCAGAGTCCAGACGCCTGCACTTGCCCTTACCGGCAGCAAAGGAGACGGAAAATCGCTTGTGATTGAAATTGTAAGGCAGACACTCGGGAATCGAAGCGCGAACGCTTACAGGTTTCTCTCCGGCGAAACCAACTTCAATAAGGATATATTGGGCGCGGAGTTGCTCGTCATGGATGACCCCGCGGCCTCAAAAGACCCCCGGTCTAGGTTTCGGTTAGCGCAGAATATCAAAGGCACCCATTTTACAGCTTCGATCCATGTTGAGGGGAAAAACAAGGACGGTTTCGACGTGTCTCCGGTTCAAGCACTCATTATCGCCGTGAATAGCGATCCCGAGCACCTGCGGGTTCTCCCCGAACTCGACGACAGTATGGAGGATAAAATCATGCTATTGAAGTCCTCACCGGTCGGGTTGCCGGACGCGCTTGCCGGGAGGGAGGAGGAGATAAAACGGGAGATTGCCGCCGCCCTACCCGCTTTTCTGACCGATCTGGAATCGCTGGACATGTCCGAAGCCTATGACGGTAGGGGACGCCTAAAATGCTACTGGAATCCTGGCATTTTGGAAGCCATAGGGCTATTGAGCCCCGAGCAGCAGGTTCTTGAGCTTATTCATCAAGTCGGCGCGATCCGTATGGACATAAGCTCTCAGGGGCGATGGGCGGGCACCGCCGCCACACTGGAAGGATTGCTAACCGACAAGGACGCGCACGTATCGCACGCTGCAAAGCGTCTTCTCTCGTGGGGGGGGGCGTGCGGAACGTTCCTGGGCAGGCTTGCGGACAGGGTCGGGACGGGGGTCGCTAGGGGCAAAAAGGATCCGCGCACCAAGATCCAAACCTATATCATTGAAGGCAATGTTGAACAGCAGGATGAAGACGGGAAAACGCCGTGGTAGGAGGGTAGGAGACTATCCCGCGCTTTCCATTATGAAAAAGGAAAAGGGTTTTATCGGTAGAAGAAGAAAAAGTATATCTGACCTCCAAACAGTCTCCTACTCTCCTACCTGCCAAGCATGGAACAAGCTCCACATGGAACAACACCCAATGCCCTTCCTGCCGCATCAGGACGTTCTACAGCCAATCGTGGCGCAACTGCGGGCCTATCCTGCCCGACTTGGGATGGTGCATCAGCCAGCCAGCAGTCAGGACAACAAAACATTTAGCTAAAAAAAACACTTGACGCTGCAAATTCACTTCGCATGCCAGATCTTATGCCAACAATCCAAACTCCAATCCTCGACACCGACGATTCCATTCTCAGCCAGGGTGAGACCTGCGAAATGCTCCGGGTATCTCCGCAAACCCTCCGCAGACTGGCGGACGAAGGCCACATTGATTTCATTCGCCTGCCCGGGCATCCCCATGCCCATCGTCGGTTCCAGCTCTCCGCAATCCGCACCTTCCTCAAAAACCAAACCCAGCACGCCAGAATATGAATATCCAGACACCCGAACAATTTGAATCCAGCATCGCAGCAAGCCTTGCACAGAAACGCCAGACACTCGCAGCCGTCGAGCTGCGAACCGTCGAGCTGGAAAAGACGATCATCAGATGGTCAACCGACCCGTCCGAAGCCAGCTTGCTTCCGGCCATCCAAGCGATGAGCGATCACACTTCGCTGAAGGCCTTGCTTGAGCTGGCAGAATCCACATGCGACCCGAAAGAAGACTTCGCAAGATTCGCGAACTCTCCCGAAGGCGTGGAAGTCCTCAAGGCTTACCTCGGAGACAAGCAAGCCATCGTCGGCGCGCTCCGTGCGAAAATCAAGCCGCTACGCCAAGCCGCTGCCGACATCGAGAGCGCTAACGAGCAGGAGTTTTTCCGGCTCAACGCCGAAGCTTCCGACTTGGCCGACCTCGCAGCTTCCTACGACATCGCGCTTGCTCAGGCCGGGGAAGGCATCGCGCGCTTCGCCGCCGACCGTGCCGACAGCAACACCACCTATGCGACCATCCGCGACATTCTCAGCCCCATCACCGCCTAACCCATCCCAAAATATGCCAACAT
Source organism: Verrucomicrobiia bacterium (assembly GCA_037127695.1). Classification (GTDB taxonomy): domain Bacteria; phylum Verrucomicrobiota; class Verrucomicrobiia; order Chthoniobacterales; family Terrimicrobiaceae; genus QYQL01. The sequence goes on from JBAXXX010000007.1 coordinate 7,101, forward strand.
CATCTCTCTCCCTTCCCGAAAAGCTCCGCTTGCGCCGTGCGTTCTCCCGCTGGATGTCGAATCCGGCTCAGTTCTCAACCGAGATCAGAGACGCCGAGCAGGCGATCCTTGACGCCAGCAAGCCCGGGCATCGCCTCACAGTCAACCGGCAGGGCATCCCGACTGCCGCCGTCCTCCCGAACATGACCTTGAGCCCCGTCGAACTGAAGCGGTTCAGATCCCGCCTCGCCAAGAACACCGACCCGGCCGAAGCGCGATCGACAATCGCCTGCATGCAGGCAATCGAGCATCGCGGATTCCTCGCCTCCGTTGACCCGGCCGGCCGACTTGTGGCGACCGCTCCGCGACAGGTCGAGCGGCATCCAGTTGACGAGCGAGCCGAAGCCCGAGCCCGAGCAGCCTTCAGAAGCCGCACAGGCGGGCAGACAGCCTTCAAACGCTGACCATGGGCCTTCCTGCCAGCCAGACCCCCCGGGGGATAAGGAATCTTTTTGAGCATCAGCTAGATGCCCCCTGGTTCCATTACCTACTAAACCTATGGGACATCCGGTGAAATCAAAAAAGCACACGGCAATTTTCCGCAAGGAATCGACTCGCCCGATCATAGCTCCGCAGGCCAGGCGGCGGGCGAGTCGGCTGGCAACCTCCCGATAGACGACGATGAGCCGGGACATCCTCGAAGATTTGGAAACCCTGCCGGATGAGCAGGCCGACCGGCTGGACAAGATATTTGCCAGCCTGCCACCATCCGAGCCGGTCAACCGGAGCGTCAAGCCGACCTGCCGGGAAAGACTTCGCTCTACACGCCCCGCCATGGCCCCTCTGATTTCCAGACCGGGCGAATGACGGCGGGAAATTGACTGCGATTTGAGATCGCGGTCAAAGGGACGCGATTCAAAATCGAGCCCTTGAGCCAATCCGATTTTTAATCGGGAATTCAAGATGTATCGAAAGCCCCCCGACCCCATGAGCATCAAGGGGTCGTTTCAAGTGACACCCTTTGAGCAGGACGGAAGGGAGTCGGTGTTTTACCGACCCCCTGCCGGGGACGCACCGTTTCAGGACACCATGAAGGGGAGTCCGTTTCAGACCCTCCCTCTCGCGGCGCGAACGATCTGCCATCATTCCGGCAGACACCAGATCGACCGGGATGGCGTAGATGAAGCCGACAGCATCGCGCACCGCCCCGGCAGGCCGTCCGCTCCGGCTGGACACCCTGCCGACCTCGGCGACCCGGAATCAGCCGGGCTTGCTGCCCCCGCGAGTCCGAGAATCGCCTGCTTTTCAGATTTTCTGACAATGCGGGACAATGCGGAGCAAAGCAAGAGCCGTTAGGGGTGAAAGCCAGAACTCGTTAGGGGTAGCTTTCTGCTTTCAGTCCTAACCCCTTGAGAATCAAGGGGGAGAGCGGGTGACGAGACTCGAACTCGCGACATCAACCTTGGCAAGGTTGCACTCTACCAACTGAGTTACACCCGCGCGAGAGGATGGAGCATGCGCCATCCGGCAGATTCCCGTCAATGAATTCTTTTCCGCAACAAAAAACTCTTCTCCAAAGCTGCAGGGCATCATGCCGCTCCAACGTGCGCGCACTCGGAATAGCGGGAAACAACCACTTCCCCTCCCCATGGTGCGAGAGCTTCGGGTTAGCGCGGCCCGTGCGGATGCCACGGGCCAGGGCCGCCAGGGCCGCCAGGGCCGCCAGGGCCGCCAGGGCCGCCTTCAGAGCGCTCGCCATCCTCGATAACGAGCTTGTTCTGTTTAACCAGATCCCCGATCTTGCCGGTGGTATCCAAAAGCCAGACCTTCCTGCCATCTCTTCCGCCGGGGGCGGTGGTAAAGATTCCTTTCAGCGAATTGGATTCGTTGCGACCTTCGAAGCTGGCTCCAAATTTCTTGGAGAATTTTGCAGCATCTTCCGAGGGAATCACGACCATGATCTCCCCGCCTGGCTTGTGATCTAGCCGATCCAGAGTGATGGCATGGAAGAAGGCGATCTCTGAAATCGGGCTTTTCCAATGGACCGGTTTGACAAAGGCGACATCCAAGGTCACCTCTTTGCCCTCGAATTGAAATGGCGTGCTCAGCAAGTATTCTGCTGTCCGCTTCGAATCGGATGCACGGAGCATCAGGGGCAAGGCGGCGAAAAGCATCGGTAGAATGATTGTGCGGATTTTCATGACATTTAATGGAAAACAGAAAAACGGAAAAAGTTGCGAGAAAAATGAAAGCGAAACCCAAAGGACGCGCCAGCATTGAAGCTCCTGAGGGCGCTGTTCAACAACTTCTGTCGAGCAAGCAAATCTCCGCTGCGTTGCAACCGCCGAAATCCACAACACCGTCTCAGCCCGAGGCGGTCAGAGAAGCTCTGCGATCTGCACCGCATTGAGGGCGGCCCCCTTGAGGAGCTGGTCGCCGCAGACCCAGAAGGCCAGCCCGTTTTCCATCGCGCAGTCGAGGCGCATCCGGCCAACGAAGCAGTCGTCCTGCCCGGCGCACTGCAGCGGCATCGGGTAGCCGTCTTCAACCATCTGAACCCCCGGAGATTGGCGGATCGCCTCAACCGCCTCGCCGAAGACCACCGGCCGCTCGAACTCGGCGCTCACCGCCACCGAGTGGGCGCGGAAAACCGGCACGCGCACGCAGGTCACCGAAGCCATGAACCCCGGCAGGTGCATGATCCGACGCCCTTCGTTCTGCATCTTCATCTCCTCCTTCGTATAGCCGGTCTCAAGAAACGAATCGACTTGAGGGATCACATTGAACGCGATCTGGTGAGGAAAGATTTCGGGAGAAATACTTTTCCCGCGCGCAAGGGCGTCCACCTGGGACCGCAGCTCCTCGATCGCACGAGCCCCGGCGCCCGACACCGCCTGGTAGCTGGACGCAAAAATCCTTTTGACGCGAAATTTTTTATGGAGCGGGTGGAGGGCCATGAGGGTGATGGCGGTCGTGCAGTTTGGGTTGGCGATGATGCCCTGGTGGGCATTGATGTCTCCGGCATTGACCTCCGGCACGACGAGCGGGACATTTTCGGACATGCGGAACGCCGACGAGTTGTCCACCACCACGGCGCCCGAGTCCACGGCCACCGGGCCGAACTCCTTGGAGATTCCGGAGCCCGCGCTGAAAAGGGCGATATCCATGCCCTCGAAGGAATTCATTCCCAAGGGCTCGATGACAACCTGCTCGCCGCGAAATTCCAAGGTCCGTCCGGCGGAGCGCGGGGACGCCAACAGGCGGAGGGCGGAGACCGGGAAGTTTCGGCGTTCCATCACGCGGAGCATTTCGACCCCCACCGCGCCCGATGCGCCAACGATTGCGATTCTGAATGATTTAGACATAATAAAAAAATGAAAGCCGGCTCCCTTCCGATCCTCAGCCTGCGGGTTGATGTGGATCGCCAGAAACTACATCTTCTATCGAATGGCGCTGCGGTCAAGTCTTGGCCGGTTTCCACCTCAAAATTCGGGGTCGGCAGCGAGCCGGGCAGCATGAAAACTCCGCTCGGAAGATTCCGTGTCTGCGAAAAATTCGGGGCGGACGCGCCCGCGTGGGCCGTGTTTCGGGCGCGGCTGCCAACCGGCGAGATCGGAGCGCCCGGAGGTTCGGACGACGGCATCCTCTCGCGCATCCTCTGGCTCGAAGGGCTCGATGAGGAAAATAGAAACACGCGCGACCGCTACATCTACCTCCATGGCACGAACCAGGAGCACCTGATCGGGTGCCCGGCCAGCCACGGGTGCATCCGTCTCCGGAATGCCGATGTCATCGAGCTTTTCGACCTCGTCCCGCAAGGCGCAACCGTCGAGATCGCGTGAGGATCGCGCAGAAAAATCTCATGGAAAAATGTTGTCAGTCCCCCTGATTCTGACAGAGTCGCCCTCGGCAACATGCCAGGAAAGGAGGGGAAATCCAACGTGAACATCGTCAAAATCGTAGCAGTAGCAGCCATCGCCGCAGCAGCACTTAGCCTCGCCGCTTGCGCCAGCAAGCCCAAGCCGGCTCCGGCTCCAAGCAGCGTGCATCTGTCCAAATAACCCGTTTGCGCCGGGCAGGGAGCAATTCCTGCCCGGCCTTTTTTCTTTTTTGTGCTGCCCGCCTTCAAACGCCTGCTGATCATGCTCCTGGTTCTGGTCGCTGGCTATTGCCTGTGGCCAAGATCCCCTTCCCTCTCCGCCTTCGATCCAAAAAAGATGGCGCAGCTTCAGATGGCCGTTTGGAAAGATGCGGCCGGAAAAAACCGGCGGGGAGTGATCCTGTCGCTCCACAAGATTTTTGAGGGCCAATTCCGTATTCCGCCAGTCGCGTCGCTGGCGATGGCATTCGAAACCTCTCGGGCTCTCACCATTTTTTACGCTGCGCCGGACGCCGCAGATCAGGAAAAAGCCCTCGTCCCCCTGGAGGCGGTTTTTTCCAGGCTTCAGAACGCAACGGAATCGAAGTATAGCGCCCATGCGGCCGCGCGCCTTGCGCTCATGATCTGGACGCTCCGCGCCGACCATGCCAATCGGGGGCAGCTCGCCTCGGCCTGGGCCGACCTCATCGGGCTCCTCTACGGGCGCCCGGCCGCCGATGCCATCCCGACGGCAAAACTCTTCGCTCAGGTCGCCAAGCTGGCGGACGAGGGAAAATGGGACGACGCCCAAGAGTCCGCCTCGATCGCCTGGGCCGCAGTGAAGTCGCTCTCCTCTGCGCCCTGAAGGCGTCAGGGGACGGCCAGGTATTTTTCATGAACCGCAGACCGGCCATGACGCTTGCGAACCAGATCACGATCGGCAGGATCTTGCTCATCCCGGTCTTTGTGCTTTTCTGCATCTACTACGGCCAGGGGGTCGAGGCGGGCCAGCCGCAGGCTTGGCTCCACTGGGCCGCGATCATCACGTTTCTCGCCGCATCGGTGAGCGACGGGCTCGACGGCTGGGTGGCGAGGCATTGGAACCAGAGAAGCCGGCTGGGAACGATCCTCGACCCGATTGCCGACAAGGGGCTCCTCCTGGCGGCCATCATCACGCTGAGCCTGAGCAAATGGACGTATGCGTTTCCCGTATGGTTCCCGGTGCTCGTCATCGCCCGCGAGGCGGTGATCCTGCTCGGCTGCGCGTTGCTTTACCATTTGGATCAGAAGCTCGAGGTCCGAGTCAGCTGGCTTGGCAAGACGGCCACGGCCGCGCAGATGGTAACCCTGACCTGGGTGATGCTGCAGTTGCCTCACTCCCTCTTTTCTGTTTATGTTGCCGGATTCTTCACCCTGGCAAGTGGGGCGGTCTATGTCTCACGAGGTGTCTGCCAGCTCCGCCTCCACGACCATCCACACTGATTATTTATGCGTAACGCAGCCATTGTCGGCCGGCCAAATGTCGGCAAATCCGCCCTTTTTAACCGCCTTGCCGGGCGGATGATCTCCATCGTCCATGACCAGCCGGGGGTGACGCGCGATCGAATCGCCTCGGTCTGCCGGCTCGGATCCGCCCCGTTCGAGATTGTTGATACCGGAGGGATCGGGGACGACCCGGATCCCGACTTCTCCGAGAGCACCCGGGAGGGCGCGCACATCGCGATCGAGTCGTCGGATGTCATCCTCTTCGTCACAGATGCCCACGACGGGGTCACCCCGCTCGATGCGGATCTGGCGGCGATGATCCGCACATCCGGCCGCCCGGTCGTGCTCGTGGTGAACAAGGTGGATATCGAGGAGCACGAGGGGCGGGCGGATGAGTTCGCGCGGCTCGGGTTTGCTCATAGCCTATCCGTCAGCGCCGCGCACGGGCGGGGGATCGCGGATCTTGTCTCGACGATCGAGTCGATTCTTCCAGAGGGCGAGGGCGGGCAGGAGGAGCCGGATGACGCTCCGAAGCTCGCGCTGGTCGGACGCCCGAACGTCGGAAAATCTTCGCTGGTGAATGCGATTCTGGAGGACAAGCGCACGATTGTCAGCGATATCCCTGGCACGACGCGCGACTCTGTGGACGTCGCCACCGAGCGCGATGGCAAGCCCTACATCCTCTGCGACACGGCAGGGATCCGCCACCGGTCGAGGCACAACACCTCGGTCGAGGTCTTCAGCGTCATGCGTTCGGAAAAAACCATCCGGCGCGCAGATTTGAACATTCTGGTGATTGATGCGACATGCGGAGTCACATCGCAGGACAAAAAGATTGCTGGCCTGATCCAGCAGGCGAACAAGCCGGCGGTCATTGCGCTGAACAAGTGGGATCTTGTGGCACCGGCCGGGGAGCCGGATGCGGAGCTTGTCCGGGAGCATGTCTCCCGGGTCCGGCGGGAGCTCTTCTTTTTAGATTACGCCCCGGTGGTCGTCCTTTCCGCGCTCACCGGAGAAAACGTCCGCAGGCTATTTACGACGGTCGAAAAGGTCCGCCAGCACTCGACCCGCCGGGCAGGGACCGGGGAGCTCAACCGCGTCCTCCGCGCCGCGATCGAGCGGCAGGCTCCGGCAATCAAGGGGAACCGCCGGTTCAAGCTTCTCTACATCACGCAGGTGAACGAGACCGGCCGCGCCGCAATCAAGCCCCCGCAGTTCATCCTCTTCGTCAACGATCCCAGCCTCCTGCCGGACAGCTACGTCAACTACCTCTGCGCTCGGATCCGAGAGAAATGGGAATACCCAGGCCTCCCGATCCTCCTCCGGCTCCGTGGCAGGGAAGGCCGCAACGCCAGGGCAATGGAAAATTAGGCGCGCGTCAGGCGGCGGAAACCGCGGCGCCCACCGGGCTCCGGAGCGCCAGGATCTGGCGAAGGATGTCCTCTCCGGTCACGGCCTCGGAGACAAAGGCTTCGCCCGGACCGTGGAGCAGGACAAACCGGACGGCCCCCCGATGGAACTTTTTATCCTTCTGCATGGCAGAAAAGATGGATTCCGCCGGGATGTCATCGGGCAGGGTGAGCGGGAGCTTATAGCGGGCGAGCGCGGAGAGGATCCTGTCCGAGTCCGCCTGGGAGAGGCCGGCTTTCTCGACGGAGAGCCGGCACGCGGCGACGAGCCCGAGCGAGATCGCTTCCCCATGGAGGAAGCGTCCGTAGCCGGCGGCGTTCTCGATCCCGTGCCCGATCGTATGGCCAAAGTTGAGCAGGGCGCGGGTTCCGCAGGTTTCAAATTCGTCCTCCGCAACGATCTTTGCCTTGATCGCAACATTTCGCGCCACGAGGGCCGGCAGGTCATCGAGCGCGTCGAGCATGGAAAAATCCCGGATGGCGGCATGCTTGATAATTTCCGCGAACCCCTCGTTGAACTCGCGCTCGGGGAGGGTCGCAAGCGTGTCGGTATCGGCGAGGACCGCCCTGGGCTGGTGGAATGCACCGATCAGATTTTTTCCTCCCGCCGCATTGACTCCGGTCTTTCCGCCGACCGAGCTGTCCACCTGCGCGACCACCGTCGTCGGGATCTGCAGGAACGGGATGCCTCGGAAATAGATCGAGGCAACGAACCCCGCGAGGTCGCCCACCACTCCGCCGCCCAGAGCGACGAGGCACGAGCTTCGGTCGAGGCCGGCGGAGATCATGCGGTCGCACAGCGATGCGGCCTCGACCATGCACTTCGAGCTTTCTCCGGCCGGGGAGACGAGCGTCACGGCTTCGAATCCGGCCTCCCGCAGCGAGCTCTCGACGCGTTGTGCGTAGAGCGGTCCGACATGGGAATCCGTGATGATGGCGCAGCGGCAGGGCTTCAGCACCGAGGCCGCCAGCCCGCCCGCCATGGAGAGCAGGCCAGCGCCGACATGGACGTCGTAAGGCGCGCGAGGAAGTGGGACAGGGACAATCATCTCATTGGTGCTCCGCCAGCGCACGCGACTGCTCGACGAGCCGGTCGCCAGCCCAGTCACCATCGGCATGTGCTGCCATTTTTTGAACCCCATTGCGGGCGCGCTGCTTCTCGACCAGGTCCGCGTGGGTGGTAAAATACTGGAGGCTGTGGCCCTTGAAATCCTCGAGCGTTTCAAACCCGTGCTTCTCCATGAAAGCCAGCAGATCGTCCTGGAGGTGCCTGATCATGCCGCAGCCGAATTTCATCACTCCGGTGCAAACCTGCACGGTATCCGCGCCGAGGAGGAGAAATTCCGCCGCGTGCGATCCTCGCTCGATCCCGCCGATCCCCGAGAGCGAGCGCCCGGGAAATTCGCTTTTGATGAGGGCTGCGATTTCCATGCACATCCGCAGGGCGATCGGCCGGATCGCGATGGAGGAGTATCCCCCGGGAGTTGAGAAGCCCTCGACGGTGGGCTCCGGGCGAAGCGTTTCGAGGTTCACCCCCATGACGCTGCGGATCGTATTGATCGCGCTGATCCCGTGGCAGCCGGCCTTCAGGGCGGCGCGCGAGGGATCCTCGATGCGCGTGATGTTCGGGGTCATCTTCGCCCATACCGGCTTTTTTGCAGACGCCATCACCCACCCGCAAACCTCTTCAAGAATCCCGGGATCCTGCCCCATCGCCGACCCCATTTTCCGCTCGGGCAGCCCGTGCGGGCATGAGAAGTTCAGCTCGAACCCGTCTACCCCCGCATCCTGGCACCGCTCGACAAGCTCCGCCCACGCATCCTTCCGGAGCTCTTCCATGATCGAGGCGATCAGCACGCCGTCCGGGTGCTCGTCCTTGCATTTTTTGAAATCCTCGAGCCAGAGCGGGAGCGGGCGGTCGCTGATGAGCTCGATATTTTCCCACCCGATCACCTCTTTGCCATCGGAGGCATGGAGCTTTGCGTAGCGCGGGGAGACGTTGACAACCTTCGACGCATCGAGGCTGACGGTCTTGGCCACAACCCCTCCCCAACCTTCGCGGAGCGCGCGTGAGATGACATTCAGATTTGTCCCGGGCGGCCCGGAGGCAACCAGGAAAGGGTTCGGGAGCTTGAGCCCGTCAACGGTGGTGGCAAGTGTCGGCATGATCAGAGCTTTGCAACGAGGCGGATGAGGAGGCAGGAAAAGCCGGAGGCGTTCGCGAGGAGCTCGCAGCCAAACCCCCTCCACGAAACCCCTGGAGCGGCGATGATGAGAAGAACCGCGAGGAGGGAGAGGTTGAGAAGGTAGATGAGAACCAGAGAGAAGAACGTTCCGCCATACGCGAGGTCGGGCTGGCCTTTGGGGATCATCCAAAACGTAAACGAAAGGTGGAAGGCCCAGGTGAAGCCGATCCCCCCGTACAGCCACCTGGAGTAGGGTGCGACATCGGTGAAGATCCCAGCGCAACCATAGGCCAGGATCACGAGCAAGCTGTAGATCGGAAAAAAATACGGGGCGAGCGCGATCCAGGTATTCGTCTTATCGGTGAGGATGTGCCCGCCCGACTTCGTCACCTGGAACCGGTGGACCCGCCCGCCCATCAGGTAGACCCAGAGCGCGTGGGTCAGCTCGTGGCCGAAGACATAAATCCACAACGGGCGCGGCAGGCAAAAAAATGTGACCAGCCAGAGGTCCGCACCCAGGAAAAAGAACCAGAATTCCTCGGTGATCCAGAACGCATCGTGGACGGTCGCGCGAGCGAACGCGGTAAAAAACGTCTGGGTCAGGATCCCGGCCGCAGGAAGAAGGAAAAGCCCGACAAAAAATTTCACCCATCGGGTGGGGACTCGCTCCGGGATCGCTCCGGCGATCGAGGCGTGAAGCCCGGCAGGCTTGCGCTTGGAGCGGCGACTTCCGGCCACGGCTTCTCAGGCCCGCCCCAGGTAGGACCCGTCGGCGGTGCTGATTTTAATCATCTCACCTTCCTTGATAAAGAGCGGAACATTGATGATTTTTCCGGTCTCAAGCGTCGCCGGCTTCTGGACGTTGTTTGCGGAATCCCCGCGGATCCCATCGGCGGATTCCGTCACTTTGAGCGTCACCGAGGAGGGCAGGATGACCTGGGCCGGCCGGCCTTCGATGCTGAGGACTTCCACCTTCAGGTTCTCCACAAGGTATCCCTTCGCATCCGCAACAAGCTCGCCCTGCAGGGTGATCGTCTCAAAGTTTTCCGGATCCATAAAATGGAACCCCTGGTGGTCGGCGTAGCTGAATTCCAGCTGCTGCCGGTTGACGTCGACCAGATCCACCTTCTCCGTCGAGGAGTACCGGATATCTGCGGATTTCCCTGTGCCGATGTAGCGGATGATGCATTGCACGAACGCGCGGAGGTTTCCGGGCGTGCGGTGTTGAACGTCGAGGACGATGGCAGGGTTTCCGTTGTACCGGATCGCCATGCCCTTGCGGAGGTCGTTTGCTGCTGCCATTGGAGATCCTTCATAAGCTCGCCTGCTGGCTTTGGCAAGCCGCGAATCGCAGCAGCAAACCCCGCCGTCACTGGCCGGGATTGGTTTTAATGCCCCAGCGGACGCCGATTGATCTGCAGGATTTCCTGCTGGACCGCCCGCTCCGCAGCTTGGATCTCCGATTCCAACTGTCGAGAGGAGATCGAGACCGCACCAAACGATTCGGCAGTCAGGCGTTCGAGGCGGTCGTCGGTGGCGACGGTCACATCAAAATCTTGCGCATACTTTGCGGCAAGCCGCTCGATGATCGAGTCGGCGGTCTGGCCGGATTTCGAATAGAAGACCTTGATCGCGGTCGACTCGTCTCCGGCGGATGGCTTCTCGCCCGCGCCGTCGAAGACGACCGCAACCGTCCAATCCGAACAGTCCTGCAGCAGGGTCAGCATGCGGACGAGAGATTCCCGCACCGCCGCGCCATGCGCGCCATATCTTCCAGCGAGCTTCGGCCACTGGAAGATCATGCTGTGTCCATCGACGATAAGAATCTTCTGTTTCACGATCTGATTTTTGAATTTGATCCAAAAATATCCACTTATTCGCGCCAGGCAATCCGAAGGACCACAGAAACGCCCGCATTCCTGTATTATTCCATCGCCATCTGGTTTTCTCTTCCGCTACAAGCCGGGCAGGCCATGCGATCCAGGGGGAAAAAGCGGGAACCCTCTCCACTTCGAAGTTGAAACCTCCACAACCAACACGTAGAGTTTAGATCACACTCGCATTGCATGCGATATTTCCAGCTTCTGCCGGTTTGAAAACAGTGTTTCCCGGGGAGGATCTTTTCAAGCAAAACGCAAAAAAAACTGGCAAGCCCCAACCCTTGGCACCTCATTTTTCTTTTCATGATCTCCAATCTTTCACTCGAATTTGTCTGCGAAAAAACGGCTTCCCTTCCCTGCGCGCCGGATTTGCTCCCGCAGATCATATCCCTCATGAATCAGCCGGAAGTTGTTTCTTCCTCGCTGATCGCCCTGGTTTCGAGGGATCCTGGGTCGACTGCCGCGATTCTCCGCCTAGCCAATTCTGCCTACTTCCGGGGAACCAAGTGCAACTCGCTCGACGAAGCTTTCCTGCGCCTCGGCAGCAACGAGATTTACAAACTGATGGCCCGTGGCCTAGTCGGAAGGTGGATGTCCGCTCCAGTCGAAGGCTACGGCTGGGCTCCCGGTGATTTATGCACCCATTCCTTCATCGTCGCCATCGCCGCCGAAACCCTCGCCAGGAAGCGCGGAGGGATGGATCCAAAGGATGTCTATACTGCCGGGCTCCTGCACGACATCGGCAAGCTGGGGATGGCCCACGCCTGCGGGCAGCACTTCGATAAGGTTCGGAAGCTTCAGGAGGAGTCCGGCCGCAGCTGGAGAGTGCTCGAGCGCGAGGTGTTTGGTTTTGACCATACCGAAGTGGCGGCAGCCCTCCTCCGCAAGTGGAACTTTCCGATTCCCTTGGTTCAGGTCGTTGCGTATTATCCCAAACCGCGCTCCGTCCAGGGGCCGAATCGTCCGCTCATCGTGCTTGTGCATGCAGCCAAAAAAATCGCATGCGACGTTCGGTTTGGCGTCGGGGACGACGGCTTTCAAAAGGAACTCGACGAAGATCTCTTGGCAGAAGAAGGCTACGTGCCGGACTTTGTTGATCCCCTTCTCCCAGAGATCATTGCGGAGGCAGAAAATTCAATCGGCGGCGAAGGTGCCGTATCCGCATCTGCCGGATAAGAAGTATCCACATCCAATAGGTATTCTCATCCTCGCCTCGCCCGTCAAAGGTTTCGCCCTGGGGAAAAATTGCCGTGAACAAAAATCCCCCTTGACAAAGAATTCGATGTATTGCCATATTGCAAAATATGAAAACGTCCTCCGGCATTTCCCGCCATTCTCCACGCGAATATCGCAGCGGAGCGGATGTATTCAAGGCGCTCGGGCATTCGAGCCGGCTGCTGATTGTCGATGTTCTATCTGGAGGGGAGCAGTGCGTTTCGGATTTGACACGGATGGTCGGCAGCGACTCTTCGACGGTATCGAACCATCTTTCCGTGCTTCGGAACGTCGGGCTGGTCGTCGATGAGAAGCGTGGGCAGCAGGTCTTTTACCGCCTGGGTGCGCCGTGCGTGACCAAGGTCTTTCACTGCCTCGAAGAGATCCGCGAGGCGCGGGAATCCCTTCGCTGAACAGCTCTCTCCGTTTCGCATTTCCTTCCATCAACAAACCACACCACACCTATGAAAGCCATCTCCATCAACGAACTGAAAAGCCTCATGTCAGCCGGGAACCCGCTCACCCTGATCGATGTCCGGACCCCGGCAGAATTCGAAGCCATCCATGTGCCGGGAGCACGTTCGATGCCTCTGGACACCCTGGATTGCGCAGGGGTTCTTGCCGGCCGCGACAAATCCGGCGAGGCCACCACGATCCATATTCTTTGCCACAGCGGAGTCCGCGCGAAAAAGGCGGCGGAGAAATTTGCAGCGGTCGGGATGAAGGACTGCCTGGTTGTCGAGGGTGGCACCCAGGCTTGGGCGGACGCTGGATTTCCGGTTGAGCGCGGGAAACGTGCCGTGCTCCCCCTCGACCGCCAGCTGCAGCTGACCATCGGATTGATCGTCCTGACAGGCGTTCTGCTTTCCTTCTTCCTCAACCCGGCATGGATTTGGCTGTCGGCGTTCGCAGGGTGCGGGCTCATCTTTGCGGGCCTCAGCGGGATTTGTCCCATGCGGTCGGTCATCGCAAAAATGCCGTGGAACCAGAGCCAGTCGGACGCAAAGAAATCGTGCTGCGCAGCCTGATTGGGAAACGCATTCGATGAGAAAAAAACGGATTGTGATTGTCGGCGGTGTCGCGGGCGGGGCTTCCTGCGCGGCCCGGTGCCGGAGAATGGATGAGGCGGCGGAGATTCTCATACTCGACCGCGGCCCCTATGTTTCGTTCGCGAACTGCGGCCTGCCCTACCACGTGGGCGGCGTGATTACGGACGAGGCCAAGCTCCTCGTCGCCAATCCGGCACTGTTCCGGGATCGCTTCGCCATCGAAGTTCGCACGGAGCACGAAGCCATCGCGATTGATCGCGAGGCAAGGGAGATCGAGGTGAAGGAACTCTCCACCGGCAGGACCTATCGCGAAACCTACGACGCGCTGGTCCTCTCGCCGGGAGCCGCAGCGGTGCGCCCTCCCCTCCCCGGCATTGATCTTCCGGGAATTTTTGTGGTGCGGACGGTTCCGGACAGCCGGCACATTCGTGCGTGGATCGACGGGAAGTCGGCAAAGAGCGCTGTCGTTGTCGGCGGGGGATTCATCGGGCTGGAAATGGCGGAGAACCTTGTGCATCGGGGGCTCTCCGTAACGGTCGTCGAAATGCTGGACCAGGTGATGCCCCCGCTCGATCCCGAGATGGCCAAACCGGTCCAGCAACATCTTGAAAAGCATGGGATCAAGGTGGCGCTCGGCGACGGGGTCGCCGGGTTTGAGCAGCAAGGCGGACAGCTTGTCGTGGAGACGAAATCCGGCGCGCGCCACGCCGGCGACCTCGTCATCCTGGCGATCGGGGTCCGGCCGGAAAATGCGCTGGCGAAGGCCGCCGGGCTTGAGATCGGCGCGCGCGGCGGGATCCGGGTGGATGATCAGATGCGCACGAGCGACGCGCACATCTGGGCGGTCGGAGATGCGGTCGAAGTCAAGGATGCGGTCACCGGGGAATCGTGTTTGATCCCGCTCGCCGGACCTGCGAACCGGCAGGGGCGCACCGCCGCCGATGTGATTTGCGGGCGCGATTCCAAGTTCCGCGGCGTCCAGGGGACGGCGATCTGCGGGGTCTTTGGGCTCGCTGTCGCCAGCACCGGCGCAAGCGAGAAAAGCCTCCTGCGGGCGGGAATCACGGACTACGAAAAAGTCTATCTCCACCCCTCGAACCACGTGGGCTATTACCCCGGCGCGAAGCCGATCAACTTGAAGCTCATCTTCCGCAAATCCGATGGGCGAATCCTTGGAGCCCAAGCCGTCGGCGAGGAGGGGGTTGACAGGCGGATCGACGTCATCGCGACCGCCATCCAGTTCGGGGGGACGGTCTACGACCTCGAAGAGTCGGAGCTTTGCTACGCGCCGCAATTCGGCGCCGCAAAAGATCCAGTGAACTTTGCCGGCATGATCGCAGCGAATTCCCTGCGGGGAGATCTCCGGCTGGCAGACTGGAAGGAGCTCCTCCCCGGCTCCGCGATGCTCGTGGATGTGCGTGACCCCGACGAATTCGAGGAGGGGCACATTGCCGGAGCCATCAACCTTCCGCTCAACGAGCTGCGGGCACGTCTCGGCGAGCTTCCGCGCGACCGGGAGCTCTGGCTCTACTGCCGCGTCGGACAGCGCGGGTATTACGCGGCCCGCCTGCTCATGCAGCATGGGTTTCAGGTCAAAAACCTCCCCGGAGGATACCTCACCCACGACCTCATCGAAGCCGCATCAAACATCCGATCATGAACACATCCTACAAGGCAGCCGCCCCCCTCATCGTTGCCCTCGCCGTCGCGGCGGCTGGCTGCGGAAAGAAGCATGAGCCGGCCCGCGAGGCGATGCCGCCGGTTGCAGTCCGCATTCAGACGATTGAGAAAAAGCCGCATCTTGCCAGCGAGGAGGTTGTGGCCACTGTGAAACCGAAGCTGCGGTCGGCCATCGAATCGAAGGTGAGCGGGCGGATTGACAAGATGCTCGTGACGCCCGGCCAGCAGGTCCAAGCGGGCGAGCTCCTCGCCCAGCTCGATGTCCGGGAGATCCGGGCCAGGCTCGACCAGGCAACCCCGGTCCGGGATCAGGCCGAAAAGGATTTGAAGCGCTTCACAGACCTGCTTGCCAAGCGGGTGATCACCCAGCAGGAGTTTGAGGGCGCCGAATCGAAAGCGCGGGTCGCCCGGGCTGCGGTGATCGAAGCCGAGACGATGCTTGGCTACGCAAAAGTGACCGCTCCATTCGACGGCATCATCACCCGCAAGCTCGCCGACGTCGGCGACCTCGCCACCCCCGGAAAGCCGCTTGTCGAGATGGAGGACCCTGCCGCCCTGCGCCTCGAAGCGGCCGTGCCAGAGGCCATCATCGACAGGGTTGCCCTGGGCTCGAAGCTCATGGTTCGCATCGGGCCCAACGAGCTGGAAGGCGTCGTGCGGGAAATGTCTCCCACCGCCGATCCGAACAGCCGCACGCTTCTGGTCAAACTCGATCTTCCAGCCACTCCGGGATTGCGAACCGGACAGTTTGGACGCGTCGCCATTCCGGTATCCGAAACATCCGTCCTCCGCGTCCCGGCCTCCGCCATTTTCCGGCGCGGGCAGATGGAGCTGGTCTTCATCCGCAACGGGAAGAATGCCCAGCTGCGGATCGTAAAAACCGGGAAGCCGATCGCGGAGGAGATCGAAATTGTCTCGGGCGTCAACGCCGGCGAGCAGGTCATCACGGAAGGCGCCGCCGACCTCGCGGACGGGCAACCCATCGAGGTCCGGCCATGAGCGAGCCCCTCGGCATCGCGGGGAGGATCGCCCGGGCGTTCATCAGCTCCAAGCTGACGCCGCTGATCATGGTCACGTCCGTGCTGCTCGGCGTGGCGGCGGTCGCGCTCCTGCCGCGCGAGGAGGAGCCGCAGATCAAGGTGCCGATGATTGACGTGCTCGTCTCCATGCCGGGAACCGGCTCGAAGGAAATCGAGGAGCGCGTCACACGCCCGATGGAAAAGCTTCTCTGGGAGATCCCGGGCGTGGAATACATCTACTCGACATCCAGCCCGGGACAGAGCCTCGTCATCGTCCGGTTCATCGTCGGGTCGGATGCCGAGCAGAGCATCGTCCGGCTCAACCAGAAGCTGCAGGCGAATTTTGATATCCTGCCGCACGGCGTGACGCAGCCGCTGATCAAGGTGAGGTCGATCGACGACGTCCCGATCCTGGCGCTGACGCTGCACAGCAAAAACTATGACCATCTGACTCTGAGGCGCCTTGCCGCAGAGGTCGATGACGCCATCAAGCAGGTCCCGATGGTCGCCGAGACAAAGATCCTCGGCGGAGCCCGCCGCGAATTGCGAATCCTGCTCGATCCGACACGGCTCGCCTCGCGCGGCCTGACACCGGCCGGGCTCATCCCCATTTTGCGTCAGGCCAACCGGCAATTCACCTCTGGGGGGCTCACGACAGAAAACCGCGAGCTCGTCATCGAAACCGGCGCATTCCTCCAGAGCGCGGAAGATGTGGGCAATGTGGTCGCTGGCGTATTCGAGGGAACACCGATCTACCTTCGCGATGTGGCGGACATCGTGGACGGAGCGGAGGAGGCCTCCAACTACGTCTTCTACGGCGACAAGTCGAACCCCGAAGAACCAGCCGTCACGATCACCGTCGCGAAGCGTCCGGGCGTGAATGCGATCGACGTCGCGGACAGCGTCTTAAAAAAAGTGGACTTGCTGAAAGGCACGCTGATCCCGCTGGACGTGACGGCGTCCGTCACCCGCGACTACGCGGAGACGGCTGCGGAGAAATCGAACGAGCTTCTTTTCCACATGCTGATCGCCATCGTCGGCGTATCGGTGCTGGTCCTGCTGACGCTCGGCTGGCGGGAGTCAATCATCGTCGGGATTGCGATCCCCTGCACGCTCGCCCTGACGCTGCTGGTTTTCTATCTTTATGGCTACACGCTGAACCGGATCACGCTCTTTGCGCTGATCTTCTCGATCGGCATCCTTGTTGATGACGCCATCGTCGTGGTCGAAAATATTGTCCGGCATTATCATCTGCCCCACAACAGGTGCCGCAGCGGAGCGGAGATTGCCATCGAAGCGGTCAATGAGGTCGGCAACCCGACCATCCTTGCCACGTTCGCGGTGATCGCGGCCGTCCTGCCCATGGCATTCGTCGGCGGGCTCATGGGGCCTTACATGCGCCCGATCCCGATTGGGTCGAGCGCGGCGATGCTATTTTCTCTGGCCATCGCATTCATCGTGACCCCGTGGGCCGCGATCCGGATTCTCAAGCGGGCGAAAGGTGGCGCGGCACCCGCAGCTCAGGGAGATGACTCCGCCCGCTCGCACTTCGAGCATGAAGAGGATTTTTTTACGCGGCTTTACCGCCGGATCATGGGGCCGCTGCTTTCGCATGCCCGCTGGCGCTGGACATTTCTCGCGGCGATCGTCGGGCTTCTGCTCGCCGCGATGGCGCTGGTCGGCATCGGGTTCGTGAAGGTGAAGATGCTGCCGTTCGATAACAAGAGCGAGTTTCAGATCATCCTGAACATGCCGGAGGGCAGCGCCCTGGAGCGCACCGCCCAGGCCGCCCTGGAGATGGCAGCAGCGGTGCGCGACGAGCCCGAAGTCAGAGACTACCAAGTCTATGCCGGGGTCTCTTCCCCGTTCAACTTCAACGGGCTCGTGCGCCACTACTTCATGCGCGGCGGCGCGAATGTCGCCGACATCCAGGTGAACCTTGTCGGGAAGGGCGAGCGGAAAGCGAAAAGCCACGACATCGCCAAGCGGATCCGCCCGCGGATCGCGGCGATTGCGGAGAAATTCGGCGCGCGGGTCGCCGTGGCCGAAGTGCCGCCCGGGCCGCCGGTCCTGCAAACCCTGGTCGCCGAAATCTACGGGCCGACCGAAGAAGCCCGCCTGAAGCTGGCGGATAAGGTGCGCGGGATATTCAAAGGCGTGGACGGCGTGGTCGATATCGATTGGTATGTTGAAGCCGACCAGCCGAAAGCGAAGTTCGTCATCGACAAGGAGAAGGCCTCGCTCAACGGCATCAGCGCCGAGACAATCTCTCAGACGCTCCAGATCGCCGTCGGCGGCCGGTCCATCGACCTGCTCCACCTCCCGAGGGAGAAGGACGACGTGAACATCACGCTCGAGCTGCCGCGCTCCTCCCGCGTCACCCCTGAGGAGCTTCTTGCGCTCCGCGTGCGGTCAGGCGATGCGAACGCCCTCCCCGAGCCCGGAGCCTCCGGAGAAACCCCGCTCATCCCCCTGCGCGAGCTGGTGAGCATCGAAAAAACGATCGCAGACAAGAGCATCTACCACAAAAACCTGATGCCCGTGACATACGTCATCGGAGATGTGGCAGGGACGATTGAAAGCCCGGTTTACGCGATCCTGAAAATGAACGCCGCGCTCGCGAAGATCGACACCCGCGAGTTCGGCGGCAACGGTGAGGAATTCCAGATCTACAATTCCACGCTGCCCTTCACCGGCGACCAGCCCTCGATGAAATGGGATGGCGAGTGGCACATCACGATCGAGGTCTTCCGCGATCTCGGGACCGCCTTTGCCGCCGTGCTCGTCCTCATTTACGTGCTGATGGTCGGCTGGTTCCGCTCGTTCCTGACTCCGCTGATCGTGATGGCTGCGATCCCGTTCTCGCTTGTTGGCATCCTGCCCGCCCACGGGCTTCTTGGGGCGTTCTTCACCGCGACCTCGATGATCGGGTTCATGGCCGGCGCAGGAATCGTCGTTCGCAACTCGATCATCCTGGTCGACTTCATCGAGCTTCGGCTTCGCGAGGGGATGCCTCTCGCCGAGGCCGTCGTCGATGCGGGCGCCGTGAGGTTCCGCCCGATGCTTCTGACAGCGATGGCGGTCGTTGTCGGCGCAGGGGTGATCCTCTTCGACCCGATCTTCCAAGGCCTCGCGATCTCGCTCATGGCCGGTGAAATCGCCTCGCTGCTCATCAGCCGGATGGCCGTGCCGGTCCTCTACTACGCCGCCTACCGCAAAACCAACGGCCCCCGCCTATGAAAGCGCTGATCATCCTCGCCGCCATCGTCGCCGCCCTGTTTATCGCCAAGCGGCTCTTCGCCGGCCCGACCCTCTCCCCGCAGGAGGCCGCGAGATGAGCCTTTTTCTTGCTCCCATACTGATTGGCGGGGCGGTTGGAGCGTCGGTTGGGCATTTCGGCCGGTGCGCTTCTGGAGCGTGCCCGCTGCTCTCGACCTGGTGGCGAGGGGCGATCTACGGCGCAACTCTGGGAATGCTCTTTGCCTTTTCCAGCAGCCGATGACCATGTCCACATTTTGATCCAGTTGGATCGCAACGTTTCTCAAGCCGATCTGGTGAAAGAAATACTGAGGCAACCCCTTCAGGGTTGATATATGGGCTGCCATATACCCAGGGTAGCTTCGCAACCCTGGGCTCCAAGATCCAGCCACGTTGTGGCTCCATGCCCTGCGTTCTTTCAAACAGTTTTCCGAGCAATCACCTCTCCTGATTCATCAGAAATTTGTCCTGCACCCGGGGTGTCATTGCATTTTCGCCTTGGGAACTTCTGTCTAGCGTTCCTCAACCGTGGCAATCCGCTCCTTGATTTTGATATTCTCCGAGTTGAGGCTAGGCTGCTGCCCGTGGAGGTCAAATTTCAATTTTGTCTGCGGCCGGAAAAGCAAGCAGTGGGTGGAGCCACCGAAATGGAACATCCCCAGCTGCTCGCCCTTGGCGACATGCTGCCCCTCTTTGACGGTAACCTCGTTGGACGACACCTCGGCCATGCCGACAAAGACCAGGCCCATCAGGCCGATGGCTGGATTGTCGGCCTGAATAAAGACAATTGCGCGGGTTGCGACATTCGTGATGTAGGCCTGGGATTCGTTCGGGCTGGCGGGATCAAATCCTGCAGATAGCGCCGCCGCGTAGTAGGATCCATCCACGACGCGCGTTTTCACGATCGTCCCGGAAACCGGGCTGTGCCACCGGTGGTAGCTGAGCGCGCTCAGGAAAGCCTGGTAGATGGTCCCCCCGTCGAACTGCCCGGCCAGAGGGTCGCCTGCGAGCATGTATTTTAGCGAGTAGGGCTGAGCTTTGATCCAGAAAAGATCTTGCTGCTTCACCCCTTTGACAAGCCGGTAGGGGGCGGACTCGCAGGCATTGGCGATGACGGAATCGTCCTCCGGGCTGGCCACAGGGCGCTTCCCTTCCTTGAACTGGCGGGTGAAGAAGTCGTCCCATGACGAGAATCCGTAGAACGGCGCAGTGGGGTCGCATTGAAAATCCTCAGCAAGCGTCGGCATCGCCTTCAAGGCATCCCTCCCCAGCCAACCGGTTTTCGGGTCAGTGCTGAGCGCGGAAAGAGATTCTTTGGAGGACAAGAATAAGGCCCATTGATTGAGAATCTTCTTTAGCTGGCGGTTCACCTTTTCGTTGAGGAAAGCGGCAGAGCCAGCCGGCGTGCCCATGGGCCAGTCCAGGATGGCGTTGATGGGAAACCCGACAAGGCCCGTTTGGTCGAAAGCAGGCGCCTTGGTCAGGATGCTGTTGAGGAGATGCAGCATGTGGACATAATCGCGAACCCCCGGCTTGCCGGTCGGGTCGTTCAGGTAGGGGCGCTTGCTCGGAACCTGCGCAAACATCTGAGTGAAGAGCATGAATAGCTCAGGGTCCCCCTCAATCAGTTCCTTGAGCTCCTGGACAGCCGGCAGCAGCGGCGCAGGTTGGCCGCCTGTCTCATCGACAAGTTTCTTGGCCCATTGGTCGGTCGCTTTCTGGTCGGATGGCAACCATTCCCCAACACGATAGGGAACTGGCCTGCCGGTGTCTGCCGGCGGGCTATCCTTCGCTAGGGCCGAAAGGATTCCGAAGGAGCAGCACGCGAGGAGACGCAATAGTTTCATCAGGAAGGATTGGCTCAGAAACCCGCTTCCCAGTCAATGAGCTACATGGTTCCCTGATCCGCGCGTCAGCGCAATGAATGGAGGGCGGTCGCCCCCGGCCGCCTTGCTGAGCAGCCCGAGGGCGGGCTGCCTCCCTTGATCTACCGTTTGTCGCGCCGCACGCCCTGCGTCCAGCTCTCGACGCGCATGCCCGATAAGCCACGAACTTCAGAAGGTCGGGCGAGCGCGCTTCGTGCGGTGCGGGAGCTACGCGACCCAGTGTCCGCAACTCATCAAAATGAACTCGCCGTTCCGGCTCTCGAACTCTATCAATTTTCCGCCGAAATCCCGTTCGCGGGTCTGAACTTCGATCGGGCCATCGGATTTTTCGCGGCGGATCGAATCGATCCTCGGCAGGTCATCCGGGGAGGTACTGCCTCCCGAACCTGCCGAGAAGCCCCAGGAGATGCTGCCATCCTTGTTTTTTCGCGTGGTCGATGCTGTTCGCTTGGGTTTCCATGTGCCTGCTTCGATGGCTTTCAGGAGCGCGAAGGCCGTGTCGTAATCCATCGGCTCTTCAATTTTGAGATGGAGCGTCTGCGTGGCCAGGGGGAAGGCGCGCACGTTTTCCTCGAGCAGCCTCGGCTGGAAAAACTCTCCTTCGGTGAACCGGCATCCGTAGCCCTCCGTGTCGAAGTTCGGGTAGAACTTCCTGATCATTTCGCTGGGAATTTGGACGATGAATGTGCGGGCGACCGCGTGGGTGCCATCGATCGGCTCGGGTTCGAAAGTCACTCTGGCCCCCCAGACGCTCATCGGATGGCCCAACTGCCCGAGCCAGATTTTGTGGATCGGGCGGCCGCACTGTTTTGATGCCGCTTCCCGCACGCGCTCGACCAATCCTTCCGGGTATTCCACCTGCTCGTAGATCTCGACCTTCGGCGATGATTCCACGGCCGGGAAATCGCCTAGGTCGAGCGGTTGGCCGCCCGCTGGAACTTGAAAATCCCTCTGGATATGAAACTTGCTGTCGAACCTTTCGGCCGGCCGGATCACGATGCGGAAATCGCCAGCAGGCATGCCGGGAATCTCGAACGCCCCATCGGCGGCGGTGAGCCCGAAGCGCGGCGGCCCGTTGCCGCTGCGGTCGAAGAGAGCCACAAGAGCGGGCGCTGCCTGGCCAGCCAGCCGTCCGCGAACCTTGATTCCACTCGCGCCAATCCGCACCGGGCTTCCGTCGGGAACCGAGATTCTTGTGGGATAATCTTTCCAACGCTGAGTTTGGCTCCCGGTTTTTTCCTCATGCACCAGCCCGAGAAGACCGGTGCCGGAGGGAACATTTTTCAGCACAAAGCTACCGTCATCCCCGGCTGCCGCCTCGCAGGTCCAATACACGGTTCCGAGTTCGCTGCTTCGGGAAACCAGCGGATCAGCCAAGGACAGGGCGATCCGCACCGCCCCTTTGGGACGGATGCTTTCCTCCACTGTCCCCTGGATCTGCTGCCATGGCTTGAGTGGGATTTCTTTATCCTCCGGGGTAAGCACCACGTCCGCCCATCCGCCATCATGCAGGAAGACCCAGCGTCCGCGCTCGCCATCCGGGACGGAGAGCCATCCGTCCGCGCCAACGGTCGCCGGCTTGTCGCCGTAGTTGCTCACGATGCGACCGTCCCGGACGTCCAGAAACCGGGCCTTCGTCACCGAAACTGCCGTGGCACCAGCCGCAGGAGACCCATCAGTCAGGATGACGCTGACATCAAGAGCCGGGGATTTCAGCCCTGCAACGAGCCATGCGAACAAAATGAAAGATGAGATCCTCAACTGAGCGGATCGCATTAGCGTGTTATCCCGTGCGCACCAAGCGAAAACAGGGCGTTCTGCTTTATGTAGGGCATCATACTTCTTGCAATTGCACTATTTTTAGTGCATCTCTCTCTTTGTGAGCAAAGCAGACAAAGCCCTCGCAAAAGTCATGGATCCGGCGAAAACCCGGAATGTGAGATTTGACGAGGCGACCTTAGCGCTCGTGCGTGCCGGGTTTGTCTGGGATTTGGGATCCGGCAGTCACCAAGTCTATCGCCACAATGACGGGCGACGGATTTGCCTCCCGTGCCACGGAACCGAAATCAAACCCGCTTACGTCAAACAAATCCGTGAACTCCTCACCTGAATTATGAAATACCTCATCAAAATCCACTGGTCCGATGAAGACGCCGCTTATATCGCGACCGTGCCCGCGTTGCGCGGATGTATCTCCCACGGAGAATCCTACGCAAAAGCGGCCAGCAACATCAACGACGCCGCGGCTCTTTGGCTCGCGAGCGCACGGAAACACAAGGACCCCATACCGGCCCCCGATCTTGCCGCAGAGGAAATTCATCACCTTGCTCCGCTCCTCAACGTGTCCAAGCTCGCACGCCTCGCAGGGATCAACAAATACACTCTCGCCAGCAAACTCCGCCGTGGATCCAGCTTCACCCATGAAGAGTCTGGAAGGATTTTGCAGGCTATCGGGCATGTGTGAGGGTGGTCTTGCATAAATAAAGGGGGGCTTCTCTGTTGACCTCTCGATCAGTCAGATAAGCTTTTGCACATCTCGACGCCCTCCGGCGTGCCCGCAATTCCAGATCACCGGGGTGGCGGCTCCCATGTTCAGTCACTCGGGCAGACGAGCCTTTGTCGGGCTTGTGCGTTATTGAATCAACCGTACGCCAGAGCGATCTATTTAACGTTGTAATAGATGGCCGCTTTCCGATAGCCTGCTGATTCAACTTATCGAACCTATGCGAATCCTTCCCTATCTGCTTCTTGTGATTTCACCGGGCCTGCTGCTGGCTGCGCCGGGGCTGACGATTTACAACAAGAACTTTGCGGTCGTGCGCGATCAGATCCCGCTGGAGCTGAAGGCTGGGGTCAACGATGTGGTGTTCGACGGGGCGACCGTGCATCTCGAGGCGGACTCGGTGATCCTGCGCGATCCGGCCGGCAACCCCCTCCAAATCCTCGAGCAAAACTACCGGAACGATCCGGTCACCCAGCAGCTCCTGCTCTCGATCTTCGAGGGGAAGGAGATCGATTTTTATGTCCGGGAGGCGAACAAGCCGGATCGTGTCGTGAAGGGGAAGATCATCCGCTCGGGCTACGTCCCGCACGGAGGCGCGGCGATGAACCGCTACGGGAACCAATACGCGATGAGCCAGATGGCGATGGCAAATGCCGGCGGGGCAGGGCAGCCGATCATCGAGGTGGAGGGAAAAATCCGGTTCGGGCTTCCCGGCGAGCCGGTGTTCCCCTCGCTTGGCGACGACACGATCCTCAAGCCGCAGCTGGCATGGAAAATCCTGTCGCCGAAGCCGCTGAAGACGCAGGCCGAGCTCGGCTACATCACGGGAGGGATGTCGTGGGAGGCGAGCTACAACATCGTCGCCCCCGAGAAGGGCGATGCCCTCGACATCGTCGGCTGGGTCACGATGGACAACCAGAGCGGGCGCGATTTTGCGGACGCCAGGATCAAGCTCATGGCGGGCGACGTGAACAAGCTCGCGCCTCCGGGGATGCAGGACAGTTGGGCGAGGATGGATCGGGGCGTCGCCAGGGGGATGTCGGCACCAGCCGAACCCGCAGTCACCGAAAAATCTTTTGACGAATACCACCTCTACTCGCTAGAGCGCGCGACCACGCTGCGCGACCGCGAGACGAAGCAGGTCGAGTTCGTGCGGGCGGCGGGAGTGAAGTCCGAGGTGGTCTATGTTTATGACGGCGTCTCGATTGATTGGAACCGCTGGCGCGGATACGACATCGGCAACCGCCGGACGAGCGAGGAATTCGGCTCGCAGAGCGTCACGAAGATCGCGGTGATGCGCGAGTTCAAGAACACGAAATCCAACGGCCTCGGCATTCCGCTGCCCAAAGGCCGGGTCCGGTTCTACCGGAGCGACGCGCAGCAGATCGAGTTCATCGGAGAAAATCAGATCGACCACACGCCGTCGGATGAGCTGGTCAAGATCTACACCGGAGATGCGTTCGACCTCGT
Source organism: Verrucomicrobiia bacterium (assembly GCA_037127695.1). Lineage (GTDB taxonomy): Bacteria > Verrucomicrobiota > Verrucomicrobiia > Chthoniobacterales > Terrimicrobiaceae > QYQL01. The sequence continues at coordinate 31,979 of JBAXXX010000007.1, forward strand.
CGGCGGGCGGAAGCGCACGAGCTTCAGAGTGGATAGCTCAAACCACTCCGCGGACGAGGGCTTTGAGATCACCCTGCGAAACCGGAAGAAGGAGCCAGCCACGATCCGTGTCGTCGAGCACCTCTACCGCTGTGTCAATTGGGAGATCACCGAAAAAAGCGCCACATTTCTCAAGCTCAAATCCGATGAGATCGAGTTCCGCGTCGAGCTGAAACCGGACGAGGAACGCAAGATCACCTACACGGCTCACTATTCCTGGTGAGGTTTCTAAAATGGGAGCTGGAAGGAAATTCCGCTCGCGCCCGCCGGCAAGCCGTGCCAGCCGCGCGGGCTTCTCGGCCTTCGCGACAGGCGCGTGGCCACGGTCTGGAATGACGGAAAAACCGGGTGGGTGCTGGCGATCCTGCAGGAATGCGAGCGCAGAGCTCCTTGACGAAATTCGGTATCAGCCGACCGCAACCTTGCTCGGGCCTTTGCGGATCCATCCCATCGGCTTTCCGAGCGGCAGCAGCGTGCGCCCGAAATAGCTGTTGAGGAAAACCGCTCCCGCCGCGTAAAACCCGAACAGCGAAATCAGCAGCTCCGACCAGGCGGCGACCACATGGGCGATCTCGCCCACTGGCGTGCCTTTCTTCAGGATGCTCAGAGCAAGAGCCGGAAGCAGGAAATTAATCAGCACCAGGATGACGGCAAAGACCTTGTTGGCCTCGAACGATGCCACCATGATGAAAAGCGAAAAGATCCCGTAGCCGATGCACGCGAAGGCGAGCTGCCGCGGGTCGGCATTGTCCGCAACTTTTCCAAACCACCCCAGGCTCGTCGCCCAATGCATGGCCACAGCCACCCAGAACAGCCCGTAAGCGCCAAGCACGATCGCCCCAAAGTAGTTGTTCTTCCGAAAATCAATCGTGGAGGCCCAAACCTGCGCGATGGAGCCCAGAAAGAGCGCCCAAGGGATCAGATACGTAAATCCAGTGGTCCACCCCATCTTCTGGGAAGCGGCAACAAAGGTCACCATCGAAAGCCCAAATACGCCCAAAGCGGTAGGATCTGAGAGAACAATCTTGGTTTCTGTGACGAGCGGGGCAGGTGTTGGCTGTTGCATGAGCCTTGGGGTTTTACGGAATGCGATGCGCCTAGGACAAGCACTTTGTCAGAATTCTTCGCCAGAACAGGGCGCGTCTGCGAATCCAGCCCCAAAGGGAGTAAAGTGAGTTGGGGGCGACGTGCCAGGCGAGCGGTTCGCCCGAACGATCAGGGCTCAGGGTTGGCCTTGACGAAATTTTTGAACCACTCTCCCGAGGGCTGGATGACGAGCCGCATGGTTTTCTTATCTAAGGAAGCGAGCCCGAAGTTAGCGGCATAGCCCTCGGCCCATTCGTAGTTGTCGATGAGGGTCCAGGGGAAATACCCGCGGATGTCCACCCCGTCGTTCATCGCCCGGCGCATCTGGTTCACATGCTCGCGGAAGTATCGGATTTTTTTCTGCTCGCTCTGCGTGCCGATCCCGTTCTCCGAGATGACGATCGGCTTGCCGTAGCGGCGATACACGTTGGTGAGCACGGCATGGAACCCTTCGGGGGCGATCTCCCAGCCATTCTGCGTATAGTTCGAAGAGAGCTCGCCGTGCGGGCGGACGATGAACCGGCTGGCCGACGTATCCTGCGAGTAGTAGTAATTCACACCGATGAGATCCACCGTGTCAACGACCCTGTCGAGGTGGTCCCAATTCTGGTGCATCATCATGTTATAGACAAACTGGGTGGGATCCTGGACGTAGTTGCGCCTCCAGTTCGGAATCGAATAGATCCCGATGATGAGGGCATCCGGGCGCTTGCTGCGGATGATCCCGACCGCATCGCGAAACATGGTGACCGCGACGTTCGTTGCCTTCTTTAGAGCGCCCGGAGTGGCCAGAAGCCCCGGAGGCCAGACCCCTCCGAAATACCCGATGTAGAGGGCGCCGTTGGGCTCGTTCTGAGGGACATAGACCCGGACATACGGGGCGAGCGCCGTGGACATGCGGGTCACGTAGCCCTTCCAGGCCGGCTGGACATCCGGGTTGAGAAAATTCGATTTCGCCTTGTTCTTCGAGTCGTAGAGCCAGGCCGGGAACGTGAAGTGCCAGAGCGTGACGATCGGCTCGATGCCGGCCGCGCGGAGGGTTTTAGCCATCCGCACGTATTGGGCGATGGCGGCCTCGTTGAAGGTTCCTGGCTTGGGCTCGACGCGCCCCCACTCGATCCCGAACCGGTAGTGGTTCACGCCGAGCCTTTTCAAGGCCTCGACATCCTTGTCAAAATGCGTCCAGGAAAATGTGGCGTCATCCCCGCGCGGCGGGATATGGCCCTCCTCCGAGAAAATATCCCAATCGGTTTTGAAAGCATTGGGCGATCCGGGGGCGACGCCGAGGTCCTCGTTCTGGAAGCTTGCCGTCGATGTCCCCCACCAGAACTTCCCGGTCTGGGGGCTTTTTGCAGGCGCCGCGGGTTTCTGATACGGCTTCGGGGGCAGGACGCATCCGGCGAGGAGCAGGGCGGCAAGGGCGGGAAAGATCAGCGCGGTTTTCATGGCAAATTCAGATGAACGCATCCTTGCCTTTTATATGCCGCGCAAACATACTTCAACCATGAACTCCCGGGCCTTTGCCATTTTTGCATCCGTCGCGATTCTTTCCACCGCAGCCCGCGCGGCTAACGATTCCTTCCGCGCGCCGGACAGCATCGTCCTCAAGGACGGGCGCACGGTCCGGGGCCTGATCATCAAGAACTCGGTGGAAACGATCCTCGTGCAGGAGGAATTTGGCGAGCAGTCCTACCCGAAGAGCGAGATCGTTCGCGTCCTTGACGAGCCGGACACCACGACATACTTCACCGAGCTGATCAGCAAAGGAACCCTGCCTTCCTGGCGGGTGATCGCCAACGACCTCCGAACGCACGACCAGATCAAATCGCTTGTCCAGATCCCGGCAACCACGGTCGCCATCGGAAATTTTCGCAATGTCCCCTACCTCTCGTTTTTGGTGAACCGGGATGTCGAGCTCAACATCTACGGTGACCCGAACCGCCCGGCCGGGGTTGAGCTCGGGATTTACGGACGCAGGAAAAACAACCTGAAGCTCCAGGAAACCCTCCGCGCGTATTTCGCGGGTTTTCTCGGGAGCAGGGAGGAAGTCGCCGCGCTTTACAAGATCGGGCTCAAGGCGGGAAAGGCCCAAGCGGGAAGCCTCACCTTCGAGGTCACCCCGCCGACTGCGCCGGACTCGGAGGGCGCCTGGTGGGTCTCGCTCTACAACTTGAAAACCCTCGACGCCGTGCGCCTCCCGAAAGCGAAATACGAAGCGCTCACGAAGCCGCCCGGCGAGGTCGTCGCCCGCGATGGCCGCATCATCACAAAAGAGTGGAGCAGCAACGACCTCAAAGAAACCGACCGCCTCAAGCCGCTTCATGGCGATAAGAAGATCCTTCTCCGAGGGTTCTACCGCGACAAAAACGGCGATTTTAAATTGCTGACAGCGAAGCCATCCTGACTTCGATCAGCGTTCCAAGGGGGGGAAGTTCCTTCCGCATGCGGGCCCGGCCGAGGCCGGCGGGAAGATGTCCACCTCGCTAGTTCCGGAAAAATCGCCGCGCCCGGCTACCGTGGGGGCGCCAGCTCGAACGGGTATCGCAGGCCGATTTGGGAGCGGATCTCGTCCATGATCTCCACGGTTTCCAGCGTGTCGGAATGCGGCATGAGCGGGCTCTCGATTGCGCCCGAGCGCAGGCAGGCATGCACCTCCTCGATTTCGTATTCAAACCCTTCTCCCCGGAATGGCTCGCGAATTGTTTCGGCGTCGCTTCCGACCGTCAACGTCGCTTCCTGCGCCGAAAGGAACGTCGGGGGAACGAGAATCCTCCCCTCCTCACCGGCAATAAGCAGCGAGTTGTCGCCCTGCGCGGCAAACCCGCATGCGAATTGAGCGAGCGCATCCCCATAGCCAAGTGAAACCGAAAGCATCTCATCGGCGCCCGTCTCCGCAAAGTTGGCGACCGCATGGATCCGGTCGGGCCTCGTGCGAAAAACAAACTGGGTCATGGCAAGGTTGTAAACTCCGAGATCAAGGAGCCCGCCTCCCGCAAGGTCCAAGTTCAGCCACCGCCTCGACGGATCCTGAACCCCCCGCACGCAAAAGCTGGATGCCACCCAGCAGCATTTTCCGATGCGGCCATCATCGATCCACTGCCGCACCCTCCGGTAAATCGGCAGAAACCGCGTCCACATCGCCTCCATAAGGAAAACGCGGTTTGCCCGGGCGATGGAGATGAGCTCCCGCGCCTGGGCGGCATTGACCGTCATGGACTTTTCGACCAGCACGGGCTTGCCATGCTGGAGAAGAACCTTCGCGGCATCGAAGTGCGCGCTATGCGGCGTTGCGATATAGACGATGTCCACCGAGGGCTCGGCCGCAAGCGCCTGAATGTTATCGAAGGCGAGGCCTGCTCCAAGCCCGTCAGCAAATGCTTTCGCTCGTGAGAGATCCCGTCCGGCCACCGCCTGCAGGAGTCCCCCATGCGCGACACGAAGATCGCGCGCAAACTTCTGTGCAATTCCACCCGGACCCACGATTCCCCACCTGATGATTTTCTCCTGCATGGTCGCGCAGCATCTTCGCAAAGCGGAGCATTGTCCACTTCGGATCGAAAGTTCATTGCAGGCTCAGCAGGCCGGGTTTATTAGGGACCCGTGCCATCAGTTTTTTTGCGTCGAGGCGCGGTGACAGCCCTTTGGGCGGCGATGGGATTTTGTCCCTTCGCGATGGCGGACGACGGAAGCTGGCCGATGTTCCGCGGGCAGCAGGATCTGTCCGGGGAAGCGCAGGGGGCCTTGGTTCTGCCTCTCCATCTGCGCTGGAGCTTTCAGGCGGGAGGCCCGGTGAAATCCTCTGCGGCCATTGACGCACAGAAGGTGTTTTTCGGCTCGGATGACGGGGCGATCTATGCGCTCGACCTTGCCACAGGCCGGATGCTCTGGAGCTTCAAGACCGGGGCGGAAGTGGAGTCGTCTCCGCTCGTGCGCAATGGAACGGTCTATGCCGGATCCGGCGACGGGCAGCTCTACGCGCTGGATGCCGACACCGGCGCGCTCCGGTGGAAGTATCCGTGCGGAGACAAGATTCTCGGCGCGCCAAATTGGGCCGCCAGCGCGGGGGGCGGCCGCATTCTCGTCGGCAGCTACGACGGCAAGATGCACTGCGTGGACGCGGCGGCAGGCCAGAGGGTTTGGGCTTTCGATTCCGGCAACTTTATCAATGGCAGCCCGGCGGTCGCGGAGGGGCGGGTCGTGTTCGGCGGGTGCAACGCCAGGATCCATGCGCTCGACGTGGCGGATGGCAGGCGGCTGCAAGAGATCGAGGCCGGCGGGTATATCGCCGGATCGTGCGCGGCAAAAGGCCGCATGGCATACGCCGGACATTACGGCAACGAAGTCGTCTGCGCCGACCTCGCCGGCGGTGCGATCGCCTGGAGGTTTCAGGCCGGCGGACCAATTTTTTCCACGCCTGCCATCACGGCGACGCGGGTGCTGATCGGCGGGCGGGATCGCAAGCTCTACTGCCTGGATCGGGAGACCGGGAAGCTGGAGTGGGCGTTTCCCACGCAAGGCAAGGTGGACAGCTCGCCGGTGGTTTGCGGCGGCCGCGTGGCGTTCGGCTCCAGCGACGGACGGCTCTACCTGGTCGATCTCACAACCGGCGGGCTCGCGTGGTCGCACGAGATCGGCGAGGAGCTGACCTCCTCGCCCGCGATCGCCGGAGGCATCGTCGTGATTGGCTCCGAGGGCGGAAGCGTCTATGCTTTCGGCCCAAAGAAAGACCCCTGACCTATGCTGATTGAGCTCGCCCACGTCTCGAAATCCTACGCCGCACGCGATGGAGGCACGGCAGTCGAAGTGCTCCGCGATGTCAGCCTCCAGCTCGCTGCCGGCGAGCCGGCAGCCGTTATCGGCCCGAGCGGCTCGGGCAAGAGCACGCTGCTCAACCTCATGGGAGCGCTCGACCGTCCGACATCCGGAACCGTCAGCCTCGACGGACGGCTCCTCGGCGGGCTGGCCGATAAGGATCTGGCACGGATCCGCAACCGGCAGATCGGGTTCATCTTTCAGCTCCACCACCTGCTCCCGCAATGCACGGCGCTTGAAAACGTGCTGATCCCGACCCTGGCGACCCGTGCCACCGGGGAGGATTGCCTTCGCGCCCGGAGGCTGCTCGAGCGCGTCGGCCTCGCCCGCCGGCTCAGCCACCGCCCCGGCCAGCTTTCCGGCGGCGAATGCCAGCGCGTCGCCGTCGTGCGCGCGCTGATCAACCGCCCGAAGCTATTGCTCGCCGACGAGCCGACCGGCTCGCTCGACCATGCCGCTGCGGCTGCCCTCGGCGAGCTGCTGCTCGAGCTGAACCGGGAAGAAGGCTTCGCCATGGTGCTCGTCACCCACTCGCTTGAGCTGGCCGCGCGCCTGCCGCGCGCGATGGAGCTTCGAGACGGGGTGCTGGCATGACGCTCGTCACGCTCATCCGCCGGAGCCTGCGTTTCTACTGGAGGACGCACCTGAGCGTGCTTGCCGGGGTGGCGGTCACCGGCGCAATCCTCACCGGCTCGCTTGCGGTCGGCGACTCCGTGAGGTTCTCGCTCGGGCAGCTCGCCATGGCCAGGCTCGGCCGAGTGACCCAGGCGATGGCACTGCCAGAACATTTTTTTCGCGACCGGCTGGCGGACGACCTCGCCGCAGAGATTTCATCGCCCGTAGCTCCGGCATTGATTGTGCGGGGGTCGGCGGCGCTGCCGGACGGACGGGCCCGGGCCAACGACGTGCAGGTGCTGGGCGTGGACGGGAGGTTTTGGGAGCTCGGAGGGGCGCACGACAACGGCGTCGCCATCAACTCCCGGCTGGCGGAACACCTCGGCGCGCGCGTCGGCGACACGATCGTGGTGCGAGTGGAGCAGCCGGCACCCATCTCGCGCGACCTCCCCCTGTCGGGGGCCGGCGATGCGCCTGCGGCGCTGCGGCTCCGCATCTCGGCCATCGCGGGCGACGAGGAGTTCGGACGGTTCAGCCTCCGCGCAAACCAGGTTTCCCCGCTCACCGTATTTGTGCCGCTGGCGGAGCTGCAGGAGCGGCTCAAGCGCAACGGCCAGGCAAACACGTTGCTCACCGGAGCTGCCGCCGATGCCAACCTTGCGCTTCGCAAAGTCTGGACGCTGGCGGACGGGGGCCTGGAGGTGCGAGACAACCCGCCGGAGCTGCGGACCGACCGCGTGTTTCTCGACCCTGCTGTCATGCAGGCGCTTCCCGCCAATGCCTCCGGGGTGCTGACATATTTTGTCAACGAATTCCGGCTTGGCGGGAAGACGGTTCCCTACTCGTTCGTCGCCGCAGCCGGAGCCGGGCAGGACGACGAGATCACGATCAGCTCATGGCTCGCGGACGATCTCGGCGCGAAGCCTGGCGAGGTGCTGTCGCTGCGCTACTACGCGCTCGGAGACCGGCGCGAGCTGGCCGAGAAGACCGCGGAGTTCCGGGTGCGCGCGATCTCTCCGGCGGAGAAAGACGATTCGTGGATGCCGGCATTCCCGGGGCTTTCCGGCGCCGAAAGCTGCCGCGATTGGGATCCCGGGATCCCGATCGACACCGGCCGCATCCGGCCGAAAGACGAGGATTACTGGAACAGATACGGAGGCACGCCAAAGGCATTTGTCTCGCTTGCCGCAGGCCAGAGATTGTGGGCGAACCGGCTGGGAAACCTGACGGCCATCCGGTTTCCCGCCGGCACAGATATCGCAGCGGAGGTCCATGCCAGGCTCGATCCCTCCACGCTTGGGCTCTTCTTTGTTCCGGTGCGCGAGCAGGCGCTGGCAGCGAGCCGGAACTCGATGGATTTCGGTCAGCTATTCCTCGGGTTCAGCCTGTTTCTGGTTGTGGCCGCGCTCCTGCTGACGGCGATGCTGTTCCTCCTCGGGCAGCGGACCGAGGAAATCGGCTTGCTCCGAGCCATGGGCTTCGGCCCTGCCCGCATCTGGCTGGTCGCTCTAGGCGAAGGGGCCGCCATCGCGGTGCCCGGAACGGCGATCGGGGTGCTCGGCGGAGCCGCCTATACGAAGCTGGCGCTTCTCGGTCTGGCGACCGTTTGGCGCGGTGCGGCGGGCGGGGCGCAGCTCCGGTACCATGCCGGGGCTGGGACCCTCGTCTCAGGCGCGGGAGCAAGCCTGGCGGCGGCCCTCCTGGCGATGTGGCTCGTGCAGCGCCTGCAGCTGCGGCGCGCCCCGGCGGAGCTGATGGCCGGGGCGGGCGAGCTTCCGAGCTCCAGCCGGTGGGGGCTGTGGCTCGCCGCAGCCGCCGGTGCCGCCGCGCTCGCGCTCGCGCTGCTGCCGTCGCGAACTGCGGAGGCATTCTTCGGCGCTGGCGCGTGCGTGCTGGTTGCCGGAATCGGATGGAGCCAATGGTGGCTGACCCGGCGGAGGGCGCCGGCGGCAAGCCTGCAGGAGCTCGCGCGAAGCGATGCGGGGCGAAGGCCCGGGCGGAGCCTGACAACCATCAGCGTGCTGGCCAGCAGCGTATTTCTGCTGGTGGCCGTAAACGCGTTCCACCTGGAATCGCCGCCGGATGCGCCTGGAACGGGCGGGTTTGAGCTCTATGCCCAGGCGGCCCTTCCTGTCTATGTCGACTTGAACAGCGCGGCCGGACGGGAGCAGTTCGGGCTCCAGGAGGAGGCCATGAAGGACGTGCGGGTCGTGCCGCTGCGCCTGCGCGACGGCGACGAGGCAAGCTGCCTGAACCTGAACCGCGCGCAGCAGCCCCGCCTGCTCGGCGTCGCCCCCGAGGAGCTCGAGAGGCGGGCCGCTTTCGGCGGCCAATGGCCGCTGCTGAACCGGGAAATGCCAGACGGCGCCGTGCCGGTGATTGGCGACGAGCAGACCGTGACGTGGGCGCTCGGGAAAAAATCCGGCGAGAGCCTGGCGGCAGTGGATGAGCGCGGGCAAGCCTTCCAGCTTCGGATTGTCGGCATTCTGCCGAGCTCGATCCTCCAGGGCAGCCTGGTCATGTCAGAAAAGAATTTTGTCGCTAAATTTCCTTCCTCAGGCGGCTTCAGGGTTTTTTTGGTCGAGGCTCCGCGCGGCAGTCCGGTGGGGTTGGAGCTGTCGCGCGGACTGCAGGACTGCGGGCTGGAAGTTGCGCCGGCGTGGCGGCGGCTGGCGGAGTTTCAGGAGGTCGAGAACACATACCTCGGCATTTTTCAGGCGCTCGGCGGACTGGGGCTTTTGCTAGGGAGCGCCGGGCTGGGGATCGCGGTCACGAGAAACATTCTCGAGCGGCGCGGCGAGCTGGCCCTGCTGCAGGCCGTCGGGTTCGAGCGCTCCGCCCTGCAGCGGCTTGTGCTGGGCGAGCACGGGCGGCTCATCGCTCTCGGGGTTCTCATCGGAGCTGGGGCGGCGCTCGTGGCGGCGCTGCCGGCCGGAGGGGTGCTGCCGCCCGCCCGGCTGGCGGCGGCCTTGGCCGGACTGGTGGCCAGCGCCATCGGCTGGTGCTGGATCGCAGCATGGCTGGCGCTCAGGGGATCGCTTCTTCCCGCCCTGCGAAAAGAATAGCGACCGAGCAAGCGATTCCTCCACTGCCCGATGGATGCCCAGGGAGACCTCGGCAGGAAGACATCGGAGAATTTGCCATCCGACGGGCTGAGATTTCTCGACAATCCATGAGCCGGAAGCGATAAACATCCCGCCAATGGAACCTACTCCCGACATCAAGATCGCCGGAATTTTGAGCCCTTTGAGCGCTCTGCGCGGCCAGTCGGATTTGGGGGTGGGCGACACGGCTGCCTTGGTCGAGTTCGCCAGCTGGGCGGCGGCCACCGGATTCGGGCTGGTGCAGATCCTTCCTGTGAACGAGACAGGAAGCGACCACAGCCCGTACAACATCATCAGCTCGATGGCCTACGAGCCCTCGACGATCACGACGAACCCCAGGTGGCTGCCCGAGCTCACCGAGACAGCTTTTCGGGCAGCCTGCTCGCGCCACGACCTGGCCGCACTCCGCGATGGACCGGTGAAATACGAGGCGGTCAAGGCGCTCAAAAACGAGCTCCTCGAGACGGCTTTCCGGGTTTTTCGCAGCAGGAAGTCCGACCGCGTGCGGGTGCGCGCGTTCGCGAAGTTCGAGCAGGACGAGTCCGACTGGCTTGAGCCATACAGCCTGTTCCGCGCGCTCGTGGCATGGAACGGAAGCGAGGTGACATCGAGCTGGCCGCAGGAGCATTTGAGGCGCGAGACCGCGGAGGGATGGGAGGCGGATCTTCCGGCCGCCGAGAGGAAGAGGTTCCGCGATCTGGTGCGGTATTACCGCTATGTGCAGTGGGTCGCGCGGATGCAGTGGAAGACCGTGCGCGCGGCCTGCGACAAGCTCGGGGTGTCGCTCGTGGGGGACATTCCTGTCGGCGTGAGCATCTATAGCGCGGATGTGTGGGCCCGCCCGGAGATCTTTGATCTGACAAGGTCGAGCGGCGCGCCGCCCGAAAAGGTTTTCAAGAGCGATCCCTTCACCGAAAAATGGGGCCAGAACTGGGGGTTCCCGCTCTGCAACTGGCAGGCGATGTCGCACGACAATTTTGCGTGGTGGCGCCGGCGGCTTGGCGCGGCCTGCGAGGTCTTTCACTTTTTGCGGGTGGATCACGCGCTCGGGTTTTTCCGCATCTACAGCTTTCCGTGGCGCCCCGAGGAGAACGGCCGATTCACCGGGCTGACCCCAGACGAGGCGCGCGCGCTGACCGGCGGACGGCTTCCTGGGTTTATCGAGCGGGATGACAGCACGGAGGAGAACCGGGAGAACAACCGGCTTCAGGGAGAAATGATCTTCCGGATTTTTCTTGAGGAAACCGGCGCTCACCGGCTGATTGCGGAGGATCTTGGGGAGGTTGCGCCGTATGTGCGTCCGGTTCTGCAGGCGCTCGAAATTCCCGGCTTTAAGATTCCGCAATGGGAGAGGACGTGCGAGGGAAAGCTGATTCCCGGCGCGGAATACCAGAGGCTCAGCCTGGCGACCTTCGCCACCCACGACCACCCGCCGATGCGGAGCTTCTGGGAATCCTGGCTTGCGGATTGCGGCGAGGCGGGCCAGCGCGATGCCGCCGTGCGCGCGATGTCCGAGCTGCTCGATTTCTGCGGATGCGGGGAATGGCCGGTTCCTCAACCGTTCACCCCGGAGGTTCACGCAGCGCTCATCCGCGGGCTTTTCGCGTGCAACTCATGGATGGCCGTCCACCTGATTACCGACCTGTTCGGGCTGTCCGAGCGGTTCAACATTCCCGGCGCGGTCGGAGACGCAAATTGGACGACAAGGATCGCAGGGACACCGGCCGAGTGGAGCAATTTGTTTCCTGCCCAGCTTGGTGCGGCCGTTGCGGCGCTCAAGGAAACCGGCCGCATCCGACCGGGGATGCCCTGATTGCACCGCAAAAGATGTCGACAACGAGAACGTGCTCCGGGAGGGCCTGGGCGAGCGGATGCTACGTGGCACGGCGGGCAGTTTTCCCTCTGGCTTACTGCGCCCAGCTGGCTTCGGCCGCAATGTTTTTTGCGATAGCTGGGGCGGCATCCTTCCCCTTGTGGGCGGCGTGGAGGCTGGGCGCGATCTCCGCCCGGTCAGGGCAGAGGGTGATCGGCAGGCTTTTCTGGATTCACATGTGGTGGATGCGCGCCACCGGGATGCTCCGGCTCGAGGTGCGCGGGCTCGAGGCCTTGCGCGACATGCGGGGAACCATCATCGTCTCGAACCACCCCACCCTGCTCGACGCGCCATTTTTGTGCGCGAACCTTCCTCCCGCCGCCTGCGTGATCCGGGCGGACATCTTGAGGAACCCGCTGCTCTCCGGCGGGGCGCTGGCCGCCGGGTATGTCACCAACGATTCCGGACCGGGGTTTGTCCGGCAGGGGATCGAAAAGGTGCGCGCCGGCCAGAACCTGCTTGTTTTCCCTGAGGGCACGCGCACGCTGGCCCGGCCGGTCAACCGCTTCAAAAACGGTTTTGCGCTGGTTGCGGCGCGTGCTGGCGCCCCCGTGCGCGCTGTGGTGATCGAATACTCCGGCGTCCACCTGACGAAAGGAGTGTCGCTTTTCGCCCCGGCTGCGGTTCCGCTCCGCTTCACGATCCGACCGGGAGAGCTCTTTCATTTGGAAGCCGGCGAGTCCGCCCCCGATTTCAGCCGGAGGATCGAGGGCTGGTTTCGCAGAGAGCTGGCGGAGGCGTCCGGATGATCGGGATGCGGCTAGTCATTCTCCCGAGCTACAACAGCGGGGAGCAGCTTCTGAGGACGATGGTGGCGGCCAGAAAGCATTGCGGGGCGGTCTGGGTTGTTGTGGACGGCAGCACGGATGGCAGCGGGGAGCGCGCCCGGTCGATCGGCAGCGATGGGTTCCGCGTGATTTCTCTCGCGAGAAACGCAGGGAAGGGCGGCGCCGTCCTGCACGCATTTCGGGAGGCCGCAGCGGCGGGGTTCTCCCACGCCCTCGTGATGGATGCCGACGGGCAGCATCCGGCGGCGGCGATCCCGGAGTTTTTTGAGGCATCTCAGGCGTCTCCGGGCGCTCTGATTGCAGGCAAGCCGGTCTTCGGGCCAGACGCTCCAGCCGAGCGCGTTAAGGGCCGCCTCGTCGGGAATGCTTTTGCCTCGCTCGAGACGTGGGGGATGGGAGCATCCGACTCGCTGTTCGGGCTCCGCCTCTACCCGCTCGCCCCCTCGCTAAAGGTGCTCGAGTCCACCCGGGGCGGGCGGCGGTTTGATTTTGACACGATGATGGCCGTGCGCCTTCTCTGGGCCGGAGTGCCGGCGATCAACGTTCCGGTGCGGGTGAGCTACCCGGCCCGCTCGGAGGGAGGGGTCTCGCACTTCCGGTATGTGCGGGACAACCTGCTTCTCGCCCGGGTGCATGCGCGCTTGTGTTTTGAGATGCTTCCGCGTATCCCCGGCTTGCTATCCATGCGATGCCGCCGATGACAAAAAGAAAACAGGTTCAGACGCTGCGGGCGGCCGCCCTGGCGGCGGCGGTTCTCCTGCGCGGCCGCGCGCGGGCCGCGGCCTGGGCGGCGCATGAAATCCTGCGCATCGGGCCGGCCGTGCTAAGAAACAGCGGGATCAACGGCCCGGTAGCCCGGCATTTCCGCACCGAAAAAAATGAGGTCTGGCTGACGATTGACGACGGGCCGGATCCCGTGCAGACCCCGAGGCTCCTCGAGATTTTGAAAGCCCACGGCGCGGGCGCATCGTTTTTTGTTGTCGGAAAAAATGTGGATCGGAACCGGCCTCTCTGCCGGAGGATCGTTTCCGAGGGCCACACGTTGGAGAACCATACCTACACGCACCCCTCCGCGATTTTTTGGGCGCTGCCATGCTGCGCGATCCGCAGCGAGATCGCGCGGTGCAGCCATGCCATTCGGGTTGCCTCGGGCGTGTCCCCGTCATGGTTCCGCTCCCCCGCCGGGATGACGAATGAGTCCGTTCATCCGGCCGCAGCGCGCGCCTGGCTGCGGGTTGCAGGGTGGTCGGCCTCCGGGCTCGACGGAATTTCCGGGAAGGATCCCGGGGTGGCGGCTCGGCGGATCCTGCGAGGGGTGAAGCCGGGAGCGATTCTTCTCATGCACGAGGGGCCGGGCCGGAGCAGTGAAAAGGTGCTCGAGCTCCTTCTTTGCGGGCTTGCGCTCAGGGGATTCCGCTGCGTGATCCCGGGCGGGAAAGATGTGGGATGAGGCGCGAGGAGGTTCGTGGAGACGATGCGGTGCCGGCGTCCAGCCGCCCGTCTGAAGAAGCGGAGGCGCAGGTTTCGAGGCCGCACACCGAGCGGCTGGCTTATCGCCTCGGCTATACGAGCGCGGCATTTTCTGTTCTCTGCCGGGTGGCACGGGTGGTCGGGCGTCGGGGGAGCAGGGCGATTTCCCTGATGGTGGCCAAGGCGTATTGCGCGACCCAGCCGGGGGTGTTGCGAGTTGTCGGGCGCAACATCTCGCTTCTCGGCCACCCTCCAGCCGACGCCCCGCAGGTCTTTGAAAACTTTGCTGCGACGCTTGCGGACTATTTTTGGCTGGCCGGCAGGTCGAGGGAGGAGGCGTTCGCGCTGGCCGACATCGAGGGTTCTGCCCTCGATCTCAAGACCGGGGCAGTGCTGGCCTCCGGACACTTCGGATTTTTTGAGTTCGGTACGATGGCGCTCTCCCAATTGGGGCTTCCGGTGAGCATAGTTACCGACTCCGAGCCGACGTCCGAGCTCACCCGGTGGAGGGCCGCATACCGGCGGCGCTGGGGCGCGGAGACGATCGAGCTCGGCTCCGACGCATTTTCCTCGCTGCGTGCGGTCGAGGCGATCAAGGCCGGGAGGATGACCGCCATGCTTGTGGACCGGACCCCAGGCGGACGGTTGCTCGAGGTTGAGCTGCCCGGCGGCAGGGTTTCGTTTTCCATGGCTCCGGCCATTCTTTCCTGGGTGACCGGCTGCCCGGTAATTCCCGTCAGCGTGCGGCGGACTGCGGAGGGAAGGTATGCCCTCCATACCGGCGAGCCAGTGACCGCCGACAGGAGCCGTCCGCGCACCGAGGCGCTCGAAGAATGCACGCGCGCCGTCGCGTCAGCGCTCGTGCGCGACTTCCTGCGCGACCCGCTCCAATGGTACCACTTCGTTCCACTGTCCTGAGGGCATTCCCTTCGGCCGGCCAACGATACGTTCCCACGGATCCCCCCGCTGTGCTTGCGCGCGATCTCCGGGGCCATTATAGACATCCCCATGCAGGAGACATCAAAATCCGAGGATCGCCCGGGCCCGGCTGGCCGGCTGGGAACCCTTCTTGCGGCCGCCGGCAAGGCGCGCGCTGGAGTTGCGCGCAGATGGGCCACGATCCAGCAGAGGTGGGAGCAGTCGCCTCCCGACCAGGGATGGAAAAAAGTGGCGGGGGCCGTGAGGGCTGGAATTTCCAGGGGTTGGGAGGCGATTGCTCCGAAGCTTGAGGCCGGGAGATCCGCCAAGGATGCTCTGGTCCAGCGGCTGAAGGAAGACTTCCGGCAACCTGCGGAGCTGCCCCGGCCGAACGCGCCGGGGCGCGGCACCTTGGCGATGCAGGTGCAGGGATCGTTGCGTTCTGCGCAGGCCCGCACGGAATCCGGCGAGATCGGCTCCGCGGTCATCCTCGGCGGAACAGGAGATTTGGGATGCGCTTTGGCTGAGGCGCTCCGCCGCGCAGGAACCCGGGAGATCGTTCTCGTCGATGATATCTTCCATGAAGAGCGCTGGAAAAACCTGGCGGCGATCCCGTTGGAAAACCTGTTTTCATGGGACGCGATTTTTACTGAGCTGCGGAGGCGCAGCCTGCGGTGGCTGGCGGATATCACGCACATTTTTCTGGTGGATTTAGCGGGGGCCGCCGGGGAGCACGAGAAGGTGAGCCGGGGGATCCTTCTCCCGCGTCTGCTCAGGAATGGCTGCCCCTCCGCAAAGTTCCTCCATTTTTCGCAGGGGAATCGTGCGGGTTTGGATTCCGAGGTTGACCGGGTGGTCCTGCGGATGGACAACACCCTGTCCCTGCAAACCGGCTTCGCTTTTGGCGCCAGGAGCGGCCCCTCGTGCCTGATCCGATCCGCGTGGAGCCAGATCCATGAGACGGGGCAGGTCGTGCTTCCCTCCTGCTTCAGGCCCGGCGGCCCGCAGGCCGACTCCCGGCTGGATTTTGTCTGCTCGGCCGACATCGCCCGCGCAGCCATCCAGCTCGCGGGTTTGCCTGAGGCCGAAGGCTCATACGGCTTGGCTCCCGCCGGGGGGCTGACCTGCCTCTCCGCCGTCGAGGAGCTCTTTTCGGCAATGGGAAAGCAGCCGAGAATTTCCTACGCTGGGGATTGCGGCCTATCCGCCTGCGAGGTCGATTGCGCCAGCTTTGAGGCCCTGCTTCCCGACTTCCGGTTCACCCCGTTTCCCGAGGCGGTCCGGGAGGCAATCGCCGCCTGGGACCCGGCCGCTCCCGCACTGGAATCCGAAACAAAATCCCCATCCGGAAAACTCCCGTCATCCAGGAGAAGATTTCCGTCCACCCCGTCCACTCGCTAGCCGGGACAAGCTGTTTCGCGAGCGGTTAGGAGCCGTAACGGCTCCTTAGGGGATGGTCTCTCCGGCGATGAGGTCGTCGAGCGACTGGCGGCGGCGGATTTGGCGGACATCCTTCCCGTCCACGAGGATCTCCGGGAGAAGCGGGCGCGAGTTGTAGTTGGAGGACATGACGAACCCGTAGGCCCCTGCGCTGAGGAGGGCGATGCGCTCGCCGGCTGCGAGGGGGGGGATCTCGCGATCCTGGGCGAAGAAGTCGCCGCTTTCGCAGACCGGCCCGACGACATCCATCCGCGTGGCCGGATCCTGAGATTCCTTCAGCGGAACAATTTCGTGACGCCCGTCGTAGAGCGCCGGGCGGATGAGGTCGTTCATGGCGGCATCGACGATGGTGAACGTCTTGGCCGGGGTCGTCTTGACATACTGGACGGTCGAGAGGAGCGCTCCGGCATTGCCGACGAGAAAGCGTCCGGGCTCGAAGAGGATCCTGAGCCCGAGCGGAGCGAGCGCCGGGACGATCGCCGCCGCGTAGTCCTCCGGAGTCATCCGGTGCGGAAGGGCGGGCGATGTCCACCAGGCGGGGGTTCCGCTGGCGAGCGCGCCCTCGTAAATGATCCCGATTCCTCCGCCGATGCTGAGAAACTCGATGTGGTGGCGCGCGTGGATATCTGCGGCCAGAGCTGCGAGCTTTTCTGCCGCCTCGGCGAACGGGGCGGCCTCGAGGATCTGAGAGCCGATGTGGGTCTGGATCCCGCGGATACGTATGTGGGGGAGCTCACTGGCAAACGCATAGACATCCGCCGCGCGATCGAGGCCGATGCCAAACTTGTTTTTGCTTTTTCCCGTCGAGATGAACTTGTGCGTCCGCGCGTCCACATCCGGATTCACGCGCAAGGCGACCGGGGCGATGAGCCCGAGCGAACCGGCAACGTCGTTGATCCGGGCGAGTTCCGGCTCGCTCTCGACATTGAAGCAATAGACGCCTTCCCGGAGCGCGTAGGCGATCTCCCCGGCGGTTTTTCCAACTCCTGCGAACGTGCAGCGGTCGGCCCTCCCGCCGGCCTTCAGAACGCGGAAGAGCTCGCCTGCGGAGACGATGTCAAATCCGGCCCCCTCGCGGGCGAGGAGGTCGAGGATCGCGAGGTTCGAGTTTGCCTTGACCGCATAGCAGATCAGGTGGTCGAGCGACGAGAGGGCGAGGTCGAGCCTCCGGAAATTTTCGCGGATCGTCCCGGCGGAATAAACGTAGGCGGGGGTTCCGAACTGCGCGGCAACCTCTTCGAGGTCCGCGCCCTCGCAGTGGAGAGATCCGCCGATATAGGAAAACAAATGCACCGGAGAAAAATGCTGGTGCGTGCAGGCGGTGTCAATCGCGTTTGTCACGCGCTCGCCCTTGCTCCCCAACCGATCGCATCCGGCGCATCCCAGCTTGACCCGACCGGCGGCCCGGACGAATCTCTTCGATTGATGAGCCCGTGCACGATGCGCCATGACGAGGTCGAAGGACTGGATCCAAAATGAACAACCGCGCCTCCGGGTGGGAAGATTTTCTGAGGAGCACTCTCCTGGAGATCGAATCTGCAGGGCTGCTCCGGTCGCTGAGGGAGGTTCATTCTCCGCAGCGCGCCCGCGTGTCGCTCAACGGGCGCAGCCTTCTCAACTTTTCTTCGAACGACTATCTCGGGCTTGCCTTCCATCCCGCCCTGCGGGAAGCAGCCTGTGAGGAGTGGGAGCGCAGCGGGTTTGGCACCGGAGCCTCGAGGCTAGTCTGCGGAACTCTGGCCGCCCACGAGCGGCTGGAATTTGCGATCGCCGGGTTCAAGCGCACGGAATCCGCCCTCACATTTTCCAGCGGATACGCCGCCGCCATGGGGACGATCCCGGCAGTCTGCTCGAAGGAGGACGTCATCATCCTCGACAAGCTGTGCCATGCGTGTCTGGTGGATGCTGCGCGGCTGAGCGGTGCCCGGCTGAGGGTTTTTCCTCACAACGACCTGAACAAGCTCGAGAGCCACCTGAGGTGGGCGGAGAAATCCCACCCGGGCAGGCGGATCCTCGTGCTGGCCGAGTCGGTTTACAGCATGGACGGCGACCGCGCCCCGCTCCGTGAAATCGTGGAGATCAAGGACAGGTTCGGGGCCTGGCTGTTTCTCGATGAGGCGCACGGGATCGGAGTGCTCGGAACAAACGGGCGGGGCCTCGCGGAGGCTGAAGGGGTGTCGGAGCGCGTGGAGATCCAGATGGGGACGCTCGGCAAGGCGCTTGGTGCACACGGCGCCTACATCGCCGGCAGCAGGCATCTGAGAGGGTTTCTCATCAACCGCGCACGAAGCTTCATCTACACGACCTCGCCCCCGGCCTCGGTTGCGGCCGCGGCGGAAAAGGCGCTGGAAATCCTGGCCGGCCCGGAAGGATCGGAGCTCGTCAAATCGCTCTGGAGCAACATCCGCACGCTGTGCGCGGCACGCAATACCTCCGAGGCCGCCAGCGCGATCGTGCCCGTCATCATCGGCGGCGAGTCCGCCGCCCTGTCCGCTTCTGCCCGCCTGCTCGATGCCGGTTTCCTCGTCCCTGCGATCCGGTATCCGACCGTCGCCAAAGCGGCTGCGAGGCTCAGGGTCACCCTCTCAGCAGCTCACCAGCAAGCCGATGTCCTCGCCTTGGCCAGCGCGCTGCAGCAGCCCGGGTGAGCCCGCGAGCGCGGCCTGAGCCCCGGGCTTGTTGATCTGCCCGTTCGGATGGCGATTTCAAAAAGTCCGGATCAATGCCGCTTCCGAGTCATGGCGCAAGCGGCAGACGGATCGTAAAAATGCTGCCGCCTCCGGCCCGGTTTGCGTGCTCGATTCCCCCTGCCATGCGGTGCAGGGCCTCGGAAGCCATCGCGAGGCCGAGCCCGGCGCCCGGGATGCCGGCCGAGTTTGAAGCTCTGAAGAATGCCTCGTGGAGCGACTGGACATCGTCCTTGGGGATTCCTATCCCCTCGTCCTCCACCTGGATAACCGCGACCATTTCCTCCTGTTGAAGCCTGAGGACAATGGGCTTTCCGGCCGGGGAGTATTTGACGGCGTTGTCGAGCAGGTTGTTCACTGCGCGCTTCAGCAAGGATGGGACGCCCATGCAGGAGACAGGAGCTCCGTTCCATTCGAGCGTGAGCGCTGACGGGTCGGTCATTGCGAAGCGATACTCCTCCGTGATCTGGCGCAGGAAATCCCCCAGGGGAATTTCAGACATGGCCTTTGAGGTTTGGCCAAGGGAGCTGAGGTCCAGGACATCGGTGACGATGCTGGTCAGGTAGTCGGTTGTTTCCAAGATCGTGTTCAGGTTCCACTGGATGTCCTTTTCATCCATCTTGTCCAGGCAGGAGGAGAGAAGGTCAGCGGCGAGGCGGATCGAAGACAGAGGGGTCCGGAACTCGTGCGAGGCCATCGAGATCAGGCGGCTTCTAATCTCCCCAGCCCGGTGTTTTTCCGTGATGTCGGAGCGGGTCCCGGACATGCGCAGCGGCTTGCCCTCCGGCGACCATGACGCCACCTTCCCCCGGTCCCGCACCCAGATCCACGAGCCGTTCTTGTGGCGCATCCGGCACTCGAAGTCGTAATATTCCAGCTCGCCGGCGAACACCCGATCGAGCATCGCGTTTGATTGGGCGAGGTCCGCAGGGTGCGACAGCCGGGTCCATGTTGCGATATCGACCGGCCCGAGCTCACGGAGCTCATACCCCACAATTTCCGCCCATCGCTCGTTGAATTCGACCTTGCCGGTGGGAATATCCCATTCCCAAGTCCCCACCCGGGTGGCCTCGAGAACCTGCCCGAGCTTTTCGCACTGGGCGGCGAGGGCTGCCTGCGTGCGCTTCAGCTGAAGCTGGGTGTTCCAGTGGCCGACCAGCGAATGGACCAGCAGGGAAAATTCTTCGGCAACAAACGGCTTGCGGACAAAATAAATTCCCGGCTGCAATTTCGAGCGGATTTCATCGAGCGAGACGTCGGGAAGTGCCGTGCAGATCACGACGTTGATCTCCGGGTCGATTTCTCTGAGCCGGATGGCGGCCGCCAATCCGCTGAGCACAGGCATCCGCATGTCAATGAGGCAGAGCGGATGGCGCTCGCCGGACTTCACGGTTCGTCCGTATTCCTCGAGGAGCTTGAGCGGATCAGAAAAGGTGTGGCAGGTCAGCGGGGGCGCCTGGGCGGATCCGGAGGCGCCAGGAACATCAAACTCCGGGGCCGGCGAGGCCGGGAGGATCTTCCGGTAAAATTCCAGAATTTCCGGAGCGTCAGCCGCAATGAGGATGGAGTTATTTGGCATGCTTCATTCCCGGGAGAATGATGTTTTCCCGAAGGGGCTGGCTGTCTTCGATGACAAGTGTCGCAGGCATTGGAGCGATCCTGCGGGATCCCCTCGGAAATGCACGCTCGTTTTATGATCCAGAGGATTCCGCGCCGCATTCGTCCGCCGCCGAGTCAGCCCATTTTGCGGTCGCTTTTTCCAAGGCCTCCGCGACTCCCGAGAGCTGGCGGTTGGTTTCCATGGCGAGCGCGGGATTCTCATACGTCGCGGGGGCTTCGAGGAGGGCGGCCAGCTCACGCTGGCGGGCTTCGAGAGCTGATATCTCGGCCTCAAGTGATGCTGCGAGCTTCTCCCGCTCCCGGCGATCACGATTCGCGGCAGCGCGGGCATCTGCCTCCGCCCTGCGCTGCGCGCGGATCTCCTTGATCCCCCGGCCGGATTCCTGGCGCACCGCTGGCGCGGCCTCTGGCTGGTGGTTGCCCAGCGAGGCGACCGTTCCCGCGCGCGCTCCTGTGGCGCGCGACTTCTCGAGGTAATACGCGAAGTCGCCAGCGTAGGGGATCAGCCGGCCGGCCTGCACATGGATCACCGACGTCGCGACCGCCCGGATAAAATGGACGTCGTGGCTCACAAAAATGATGGTGCCTTCGTAGGGGCCGAGCGCCCGGATGAGGGCGTCGATGCTCGGCATGTCGAGGTGAGTGGTCGGCTCATCCAGCAGCAGGAGGTTGGGGGGATCGAGGAGCAGCTTCACAAGGGCCAAGCGGCTTTTTTCCCCGCCGCTCAGAATCGAGACGCGCTTGAACACGTCATCGCCCCGGAACAGAAAGGCCCCGAGAATATTGCGCGCGGCCTGCTCCGGCACCGGACGGGAAATGCTTTGCACCTCTTCCAGGACCGTCTTCTGAAGATCGAGCGTCTCCGCGCGGTGCTGGGCGAAGTATCCGATGGTGACATTGTGGCCGGGCGTCCGCTCGCCGGCCTCGATCGGCACCATCTCCGCAAGGATTTTCAGGAGCGTGGATTTGCCGGCGCCGTTCGGGCCGACGAGGACGATCCTCTGCCCCCTCTCGATACGGAGGTGGAGGTGGTCGTAGACGACGTGCTCGCCGTAGGCCTGGCGAACCCCTTCCAGGCTCATCACCCGCTGGCCGCTGCGGGCGGGCTGGGGAAACTTAAAATGCACGGTCGGCTCGTCCGACTCGGGCAGCTCGATCCGCTCCATCCGGGCGAGCTGCTTCATGCGATCCTGCGCCTGCGCTGCCTTGCTCGCCTTTGCGCGGAAGCGCGAGATGAACTGCTCGAGGTGCTCTATCTCTTTCTGCTGGTTCCTGTAGGCGGCGACGTGCTGCTCTTCGCGGGCGCGCTTCTGCTCGAGGCACGCGTCAAAATTTCCGTGGTAGCGGACGAGCTTTCGGTGCCGGATTTCGACGATCCCCCGGCAGAGCCGGTTGAGGAACTCGCGGTCGTGCGAGATCGTGAGGATCGCTCCTGGATAGCCGAGCAGGTGGTTTTGGAACCAGCCGAGGGTTTCGAGGTCGAGGTGGTTTGTCGGCTCGTCGAGGAGCAGGAGATCCGGCTCCTCGACGAGCAGGCGGGCCAGGTGCGAGCGCATGACCCAGCCGCCGCTCAGCTCCCCTACCGGGCGGTGGAAATCTTCCTCGCGGAAGGCGAGCCCGGAGAGGATCCGCTTCGCAGCGGCCTCCGCCCGCCCGTCCGCCTCTTCCCCGGCTGCCAGCTCGAGCACCGTGGAGTCGGCCGCCGCCGAGGCTTCCTGCGGGAGGTATCCGCACCGCACGCCGCGCTGGAGGCTGATCGTCCCCTCATCCGGCTCATCGGACTTCAAGAGGAGGGAGAAAAGGGTCGTCTTGCCGGCACCGTTCGGGCCGATGAGCCCGATCCGGTCGCCAGAATTGATCTGCAAGGACGCCTCCTCAAAAAGAACGCGGCCGCCAAAGGATTTTGTAACTCGGGATACTGTCAGCATGAAAGAGCGGGAGACTCGTTCAGACTGGCCACCCCGGCAAGCCGGAATACTCAGTATTCTTTCAGAGGGTCGCGGGGTGCAGCTCGGAAAGTTGCGCCCGATTCATAGAAAGCCCGTAAAAATCTCAAATCCAGCAAAATCCCCCCACGCAGCGGCCTCAATCAGCTCCTCCACTTTTTTCCGCACCAAAAAAAACTTGCACAGCAAGCTCGTGTGCCTAATAAATGATAGGTGCTGCCACATTAATTTATCCTTTCATTTTTCCACCCCACTCATCATGAAAACTTTCATCTCTATTGCAGTTTTGGCTCTACTGTTTGGCGGAACAAACCAAATTCTCGCGAAAGCGGATGACGCCAAGCTGGTTGCAGCAAACATCCGAATTCTGAAAGTCAAGGGGACTGCCACCCTGACCGCTGGCGACAAACCGGAAGCGCCGTTAAAAGAGGGTTCTTTCATTCAGCAAAACCAGATGCTCAAAACTGGAGAAGACTCGCAGGTCTGGCTGCTTTTCTCGAATGGCACGACGGTAACCGTCCAGCCCAGCACCACATTTTCCGTGGAAAAATATCTCCAAGCCCCGTTCGACTCAAAAGCGGTGGACTATTCGAAACTCAAATCCGATCATTCAAGCCAAGAACCTTCGACTTCCCAGACAAAGCTATCCGTCAAGGATGGGAGCATTACCGCCGATGTCGCCAAACTGCAGAAAGGCTCCACATTTAACATCAGCACCCCGGCTGGCGTGGCAGGGATCAGGGGCACTCTCATTCAAGTAACTGTTAATACCACCGCAGGAGGATCTGTGAGCGTGACAATTAACCTGCCACAAGGCTTGTCGGATTTCTCCGCAACCAACGGGCAGCAAGTCACACTGAGCAACGGGCAAACTGTCACAGTGAGCAGCGACCCGGTGACCGGCACGATGGCGATCAGCGGGGTAAGCCCTTTGAATGCACAGACGATGCAACAGATTCAAGGGCTTGCCGAAAGTGTGGCTGCTGCAATCCCGGCCCAACAGGCCTTCGAAGGAGTGAACGGGACCTCTCCCGAACAGCTGGGGACCGGCGAACCCGCGCAGCAGGGTGATCCTGCTGCGGGTTTCGGCGGCGACCAAGGCACTGCAAATGTCGGCACTGCACCTCTCGGCGGTGGCAGTGGCGGCGGAGGTGGTGGAGGTGGTGGTGGCGGTTCAGTGCCAACGCCTACGCCTACGCCTACGCCAACGCCTACGCCCAACCCGCCTCCCTCGTAGCACATCGGCCTGGAAGGCATGGTGATTCGGCGCAATCTGCACCATATCCCTGCAGGAGGCAATTTTTCAAATGATCCGGTTGGAAACGTCCGGGCGGCGGGGCATCGGGCCTGAGATCGAAACGATCCCCACGCCATCGTTCACAGAAACGACAGTGCGAGGCCGGGCGTTCTGGGAGTTCCTGTTGGTGTTCTAAAAAGGATCGGCGTGGCGGTGGCCATCGGCCGTCCAGCGGAAGCCGACCGCGATGATGTCTCGCAACGTCCTTTCCGCATCAAAGCGCTTGTCGAGGTCGAGCGTTGCTTAGAAAAATCAGCCCTGCCAAGCGGACGACGCGATTTTTCGGTTCCCGTCCATCGGATAGCAGGTAATGTCCGGAGCTTCCATGATCTCATCTACCGAAATGCGCCTTCGCGAGCTGCTGGCTGAACGGATCCTCATCCTGGACGGGGCGATGGGGACGATGGTCCAGCAATACAAGTTGCAGGAGGCCGATTACCGCGGCGAAAGATTTGCTGGTTGGTCCGGCCAGGATTTGAAGGGCAACAACGACCTTCTGGTGCTGACGCGGCCGGATGTGGTTCGGGAGATCCATGCCCAGTACATTGCCGCAGGATCGGACATCATCGAGACGGCCACGTTCAACGCGACGGCGATCGCCCAGGCCGACTACGGGCTCGAGGAGGTTGTCCCGGAGATGAACCGCGCGGCCGCGCGGCTGGCGCGCGAGGCGGCGGACGCATGCGCCGGGCGGCATGTCTTTGTGGCTGGCGCGATGGGGCCGCTCAACCGGACGCTGTCGCTCTCCCGCGACGTCAACGACCCCGGAAAGCGCGACATCACGTTCGGGCAGGTCGTCGCCGCGTATCTCGAGCAGATCGAGAACCTTGTCGGCGGCGGGGTGGACATCCTTCTCGTCGAGACGGTTTTTGACACGCTGAATGCCAAAGCCGCGCTCTTTGCGATCTCGGAGTATTTTGAATCCCACCCGCGGCTTCCCGTGATGGTCTCCGGCACGATCACCGACCTGAGCGGCCGCACGCTCACCGGGCAGACGGTCGAGGCGTTCCTGAATTCCGTCTCCCATTTCCCGCTTCTTTCGATCGGGCTGAACTGCGCGCTCGGGCCGAAAGAAATGCGCCCGTACATCGAGGAGATTTCCCAGATCGCCCCGTTCTTTATCAGCACGTATCCGAATGCCGGCCTGCCCGATCCGCTTTCTCCGACCGGGTTCCCGGAGACCCCGGAATCGCTCGCCCCGCAGCTTCGGGAATGGGCGGAGCAGGGCTGGCTGAATATTATCGGAGGATGCTGCGGGACGACGCCCGCACACATCCGGGCGATCGAGGAGGCGGTGAGGGGGCTGCCGCCGCGACGGCTTCCCTCGCGCGAGACGACATTGCGCCTCAGCGGGCTCGAGCCGTTCACCGCGAGGCCGGAGATCCCGTTCATCAATGTCGGCGAGCGGACGAATGTCACCGGCTCCCCGAAGTTTGCGAAGCTGATCCTCGCAGGCAGCTACGACGAGGCTCTGGCGGTCGCGCGCCAGCAGGTCGAAGCCGGAGCCCAGATGATCGATGTCAACATGGACGAGGGGATGCTCGACGGGGTCGCCGCCATGACGAAGTTCCTGAACCTGATCGCAAGCGAGCCGGATATTTCGAGGGTGCCTTTGATGATCGACTCCTCGAAATGGGAGGTCATCGAGGCCGGGCTGCGCTGCGTGCAGGGGAAGTCGGTGGTGAACTCGATCAGCCTCAAGGAGGGCGAGGAGAAATTCTGCGCCCAGGCCCGGCTGGTCCGGAGGTATGGAGCTGCGGCCGTGGTGATGGCATTTGATGAGGCGGGGCAGGCGGATACCCTGGAGCGAAAAATCCAGATCTGCTCGCGCGCCTACCGGATCCTCGTCGAGGAGGTCGGGTTCGCTCCCGAAGACATTATTTTCGATCCGAACGTCCTGACCCTTGCGACCGGAATCGAAGAGCACTGCGGGTATGGCATCGCATTCATCGAGGCCACGCGCTGGATCAAGGCCAACCTTCCGCACGCCCGCGTCAGCGGCGGGATCAGCAACATCTCGTTCTCGTTCCGTGGAAACAACCCGGTCCGCGAGGCGATGCACTCGGCGTTCCTGTTCCATGCGATCGAGGCCGGGCTCGATATGGGCATCGTCAACGCCGGAATGCTCGGGGTTTATGAGGAAATTCCGAAGGCCCTTCTCCACCTCGTCGAGGACGTGATCTTCAACCGCCGGCCGGATGCGACCGAGCGGCTGGTGGCATTTGCAGAAACCATCAAATCCCAGTCTGGCGGCAACGTCGCTCCGACCGCCGATCTCTCGTGGCGCGAGGGCACGGTCGAGGAGAGGCTCAAGCACGCGCTCATCAAGGGGGTCGTGGATTTTGTGGAGGCCGACACCGGGGAGGCGCTCGAGAAATACGGGCGTGCGCTCCTGGTTATCGAAGGCCCCCTGATGGAGGGCATGAAGGTGGTCGGAGATCTCTTTGGAGCCGGAAAAATGTTTTTGCCGCAGGTGGTAAAGAGCGCGCGCGTGATGAAGCGGTCGGTCGCCTGGCTCACCCCGCACATGGATGCCGAGCGCGCCGCGAACCCGGAGGCCCGGCAGCAGGGGCGGATCCTCATGGCCACGGTCAAGGGCGATGTCCACGACATCGGGAAAAACATCGTGGGCGTCGTCCTGGCGTGCAACAACTACGAGGTCATCGACCTCGGAGTCATGGTGCCGTGCGAAAAAATCCTTTCTGCTGCGCGCGAGAACCATTGCGATCTCATCGGCCTGTCCGGCCTGATCACCCCGTCGCTTGACGAGATGATCCATGTGGCCAAGGAGATGCAGCGCGAGGGGTTCACGGTCCCGCTGATGATTGGCGGGGCGACCACCAGCAAGGCCCACACCGCCGTGAAAATCGCCCGCCATTACGCGCCCGGGGTCGTGCATGTGCTCGACGCCTCGCGGGCTGTCAATGTGGCCAGCTCGCTTCTCAGCCCGGAGCAGAAGCCCGCATTCCTTGAGCGGCTCAGCGAAGATTACGAAAAGCTCCGCCTGGAGCACGCCGGCCGGCAGGCGGGGCAACCCCATCTCACCCTCGAGGAGGCTTCGGCAAACAAGTTCCAGGCCTCGTGGTCTGGCATCGCGCGACCTTCGGTGCTGGGCGTGATTCCGGCGGATGTTCCGCTCGGCGAGCTCGTCCCCTATTTCGACTGGTCGCCGTTCTTTCATGCCTGGGAGCTGCGAGGACGTTTCCCTGGCATCCTGGACGACCCTGCGGTCGGGCCAGAGGCTCGCAAGCTCTACGACGACGCGCGGCGCCTGCTGGATGAAATTGTCGCCAGGCAGCTCTTCCGGCCGCGCGGGGTCATGGGGTTCTGGCGCGCGCTCAGCACGGGCGAGGACATCCAGCTTTTCCAGGAATCCGGGGCCCGGCTTGACGTCCTGCACTGCCTTCGCCAACAGCACAAAAAGCCGGCCGGGCAGCCGAATTTCTCGCTCGCCGACTTTGTTGCTCCCGAGTCCTCTGGAGCGG
Source organism: Verrucomicrobiia bacterium (assembly GCA_037127695.1). Lineage (GTDB taxonomy): Bacteria > Verrucomicrobiota > Verrucomicrobiia > Chthoniobacterales > Terrimicrobiaceae > QYQL01. The sequence goes on from JBAXXX010000007.1 coordinate 59,159, forward strand.
AGGACTTCCTCGGAGGGTTTGCTGTCACGGCAGGGCATGAAGTCCATGCGGTCGCGGAGGGCTACGAGAAAAATCACGACGACTACCTCTCGATCATGACGAAGGCGATCGGCGACCGATTTGCCGAGGCCTACGCCGAATGCCTGCACAAAAGAGCCCGCGAGATCTGCGGGTTCGGAGCGGACGAATGCCTGTCCCCCGAAGATCTGATCCGGGAAAAATACCGCGGGATCCGACCCGCTCCCGGCTATCCTTCGCAGCCGGACCACACTGAAAAATGGGCGCTCTGGCGGCTGCTCGACGCCGCGCGCCACACCGGGATCACGCTCACAGAAAACCTCGCGATGCTGCCGGCCAGCAGCGTGAGCGGGCTGTATTTCTTCCACCCGCAAGCCAGGTATTTTTCTGTCGGAAAAATTGAGCGCGACCAGGCTGCGAGCTATGCCGCCCGGAAAGGCATTCCGGTCGAGGAGGCCGAAAGGTGGCTCCGGCCGAACCTGAATTACTGAGGATGGGGGCAGATCAAGCCCGATTCGAGAGCTCTTCCCAGCGCGCGTAGAGCCGGGCCACCTCGTCCCTGTCCGCATCGAGCTTCCGGTTGAGCTCCGGGGCCTCGGCCGCACGGGAGGCATAAAATCCGGGGTCAGCGAGCAGTCGGTTCCCTTCGGAGACCAGCTCCTCCGCCGCATGGATCGCCTGCTCGATGCCGTCGAGCTCGCGCTGCTCGTGAAAGCTCAGCCGTTTGGGCTTCGGAGAAGGCTTGGCCGCAGGCGGAGGCACCGCCGCCGGGCGAACCGCGACCTGCCGGTCCCGGCCCGACTTCTTCTCCAGATAATAGGAAAAATTTCCCGGCTGGACAAAAACCCCGCCGTCCTCGAACGCCACGATCTGGTCGCAGATCCGATCCAGAAAATACCGGTCGTGGCTGACGACAAGGACGGTTCCATCGAAATCGGCGAGGGCCTCCTCGAGCATGCGCAGGCTCGCCAGATCGAGGTCGTTCGTCGGCTCGTCGAGCACGATGACGTTGCCTCCCCGGCAAAGCACTTTGGCCAGCAGCAGGCGGGCGCGCTCGCCGCCGGAGAGCTTGTCCACCCGCTCGGTGACCCGCGAATCCTCGAAAAGAAACCGGCGCAGATACGCCCGCGCGGTGAGCGTCTGCTCGCCGAACTTCACGACCTCTCCGGAGTCAGAGACCTCTTCCATCACCGTCCCCCTGCCGTCGAGCCGCATCCGCGACTGGTCGATATAGTTGAAAACAACCCGCTTGCCGATCGTAGCCGTGCCCTCGGACGGGGGCAGCTCGCCGAGGCACACCCGAAGCAGCGTGGTTTTTCCCACCCCGTTCCGCCCGACGATCCCCGTGCATTGGCCCGGGCGCAGCGAGAGGTTCAGGTTCCGAAACAGCCAGCGGCCGGATTCGCCTGCGCGGATGCCGACCCCGGAGAATTCCACGGCGGTATTTCCGATCTCTGGTGCCGGCGGGATCAGGAGATCCATCTCGCGCTCCTCCGGCGGCGCCTCGATCCCGGCGACCTGGTAGAACGATTCCAGCCGGTGCTTCGACTTCGACCGCTGGGCGCGGACCCCGGCGCGGACAAATTCCAGCTCCGCGCGCAGGAACCTCTGCCGCCTCCGCTCAGACTGCTCGGCGATCTGCCGCCGCGCCGCCTTGGCTTCTAAAAATGCCGTGTAGTTGCCAGGGTGGGTGAACGCTCGCCCGCCCGCCAGCTCGATGATCCGCGTGGCAATCGTCTCCAGAAAATACCGGTCGTGCGTGACAAAAACCAGGGCCCCGGGAAACGCGCTCAGAAACTCCTCAAGCCACCGGATGGATTCCGAATCCAGGTGGTTCGTTGGCTCGTCGAGGAGGAGGAGATCCGGCTGCGAGGCGAGCGCACGGCAGAGCGCGACGCGCCGTTTTTCTCCGCCGGATAGCGGGCCGACCAGGGCGTCGAGCGGCGGGGCCGCCAGCGACCCGGCCTCCGCCCGGATCCTCGTGTGAAGGTTCCAGCCATCGGCGTGCTGGATCCGGTCCAGAAGATCCGCAAGCTCGGCATCACTCCCCTCACCCGCCTCGTACCTGCTCATCCACCCGACCAGATCAGCAGCCCCCGCCTCAATGTTTTCTAAAACCGATTTTGTGCCGTCGAGCTCGAACTCCTGCGGCAGATACCCGACCCGCAGCCCGCGCCGCCGCGAGACCTCGCCCGCATCCGGCTCGGATTCTCCGGCAAGGATTTTGAAGAGGCTGGTCTTGCCGCACCCGTTCCGGCCGACAAGCCCGATTTTCTCGCCGGGCGAGACCGTCAGGGAAACCCCGTCGAGCAGGAGCTGCCGGCCGTAGGCTAGACGCAGATCCTGCGTGGAGATGAGCGACGGGATGGCGGACATTCAATAGCGAAACTTCGGGGCTCCCCTCGGCGTGCCCGCCGGCACAGCAAGGTTGTCTGGAATCACCTCCGGCTCGACGTTCAGATCCGGCGGAGGGATGTTGGGATCCGGAAGCGGAGTGTCATTGATCTGCGGTCCGGAGTAAACCGGGCTGGTCTCCGCCCGCCACCTCCCTCCCGCTTTTTTTATGGCGGCTTCCTGCCGGACCTGCTCGGGAGGGCGCGGTGGCGCAACTGCCATGTTCTCATTTGCGACGTAGCCGCTGCGCAAATCCCCAAGCTGAACGAGGCTGTATCCCATTTCCCTGCGCAGGAGCTTCACTCGCGTCCCCGTGCGCAACGACGCATCCGGCCCCTTGCCCTGCTGCGGACCCAGCCGGTAAAACGGTGAAAAGTCATGGATGACCACATTCTCCGGTGCTGTCTCGGGCGCGAATGTCTCCATCGCACATCCTGAAAGAACCAGGCAAACTCCCGCGCCCGTGGCGATCAGCAGGGCAGCCGCCGACCGAAACGCCTGAAAATGAGTTGTGAAACGCTCTGCCATCCAATCTCGATCATGCCGGTTTTCGCGCAGGTTTGCAACAGGATCACTCGACAATTGGACAATTATCATTTTAAGAATAGCGAGGAGATCTTCCCCTTCGCCTTCCTCCTCGACCAACTCGATCGTGCCGGTCTCGGCCACAACACGTTTACCCCCGAGGCTCTCGCCCTCATCGTGCGTTCCGGAGACGGCCTCCTGCGCCGCACGAGCAAGCAAGTCAACCGCGTCCTCATCCAACCCCACTGGAGAAATGACTGTGACCATCCGACCCATCAATAGCCACCAGCTGCCTCGCTGGTCGCGCGAACAAATCCGCGATGCACGCCTCGCTCCTCTCATCCCCCTTCTTCAAAAGCGCGGGCTCCAACTCGTCGCACGCGATGCCAACAACTTCATCCTGCCCGCCTACATCGGCCTCATCGTCAAAGACTCCTACTGGCGTTGGCCCGAACGCGACCTGTCCGGAAATGCCATCGACTTTCACGTCAAAGTCCTCGGGCTTTCGTTCAATGATGCCATGAGACAGATCGTCGGCGAATAATCCGTGCGCATAAAATGTCCGCTGTCGTCGTAATGCCACATGACGACAGCGTAGAATATTGCCTGACAGCGCGTCGGAAAATCGATCCTTACGACGCCATCGTGGAAAAATCCTGAGAAACCATGACACAAAGAAATGCCCCTTGTCATCGTAGCTATACGACCAGAGCGCGGCTATTTGGGCGCGAATTACAACGCCAGTGCGGTCAAAAACCAAACATCCCTACGATGCCAATTCGAGCGTTTTTACGACGCCAATTAAGTTCGCAACACCCGGGTAGGTGGTCGAGATGCGGCGACCGTCGGCATCATATGAGTAGCTGACCGTGCGGGCTGGCTGGCCCGTGACGGCTGTCGTTTCGCCCGTGGCCTGGTTCGCTGCGTCGTAGGCGGTTGAGATCTGGCTGGAAAAGCTCATCGGGCAGATTGAAATATCAACAGGGAAGAACTGGGCCTTTGATTAGTCAGACGCCGCATTACGTCAATGACTTTTTGTGACATAAAAAAACAAGCGTGCTAAAAATGATTGTAGCAACTCCAAACCAGGTAAGCAAGTCCCATTGGCCTTCAATTGATTTCAATGAACTCCAAAAAAGAACTTTGTTATCAACTGGTATTTGAAGTTTATTATAAAAACCTCCTGCTACGGCCTTAACCTGAAATCGCCCTATGATCGTTCCGTAAAAAATCTCAATTGCTCCTAAAAGCAACAAAATAATATATGACAGCATTTTCATAGCGCCCCTCTCACTTCCCGCGATCCTTCTTCTTTTTTTCCCTTGCCTCTTGATCTTGAATCTCCTTAAGTCTTTCAATCACCCCATCAGCGAAGTCCCTGCAGGTTTGAAACGGAAAGATGTAAGGAGGATTGTCTTTATTGTCATTCCTATCGTTTATATCAAAATGAGAATCCACCCATTTCTTCAACTTAGCGTCCTGCTCAGGTGTAGTAGGATAACGCGTTACTGTATCAGTTGAAGGATCAAAAGCCGTAGCGTTTGGATTTTGAATAGTCATTGGTGAGTCGAAAATATTTCCAGTAGAAGGAAACCCGCCATAAGTACTACTTCCAGGTGCTGCATTACCACCTATTCCAACATAAGCATGGCCAGCTATACCCGGCTCTTGAATTCTAAACACATCTAGCCCCATCGGATCAACCCATTTGACAGGATTATTGCGGCAGTACCGGTAAATATTCACATCTCCCGCAGCAAACCGGATGGGGTCAGTTTGGAGGAACCTGCCCAGCGCCGGTGAGTAAACCCGGTTGCGATAATCGTAGATTCCGGCATCGGAGAGCCACTCGCGTCCGGTGAACAGGAACCGATTGGCCACCGAGGAGGCAGGGAGCACTGAACCTGAAGCGCTTCGGATCGTGGCGGCTCCGAACGCATCGTAGGTTGTGCTCTCCACGAGTTGGCCGGTCTCGTTTGTCAATGCCACCGTGTTGCCAAGTCCATCGGCATGGTAGTAAACCGCTCCGGTGGTGGTGATCTTGGTGAGGATCTCGTCCACTGCGGCCCCGTGGACATAGACCTGCTGCAACGCGCCTGTGCCATCGCGCTCTTCGATCAGGTTCCATCCGTCGTAGGTCAGGTTCG
>JBAXXX010000008.1:0-63802 GCA_037127695.1 Verrucomicrobiia bacterium
GGGTCGATGAGCGGCTCGGGATTTCCGATGTCGTGAAATTGGCCACCAAAAAACGCGTGCCTGAGCACAAGCATTCATTCTGGTATTACTGGGGTGGGGTCACCTTGTTCTTCTTCATCGTCATGTGCCTTTCGGGGGTCCTGTTGCTCTTATACTACCGCCCTGGAGAGAGCGCCTACGAATCCGTCCGGCAGATCACCTACGAAATCAAATTTGGATGGCTCATCCGTTCGATCCACTCCTGGGCGGCCAACCTGATGATCCTTTCGGCGTTCGTTCACATGTTTTCGGCTTTTTTCATGAATGCCTACCGCGCGCCGAGAGAGTTCACATGGTGGAGCGGCATCGTGTTGCTGTTGCTCTCCATGACGTTTGGGTTCAGCGGGTATCTGCTGCCGATGGACGATTTGGCGTACTTCGCCACGAAGGTCGGCTTGAGCATCCCGGCCGTTGTTCCTGTCGTGGGGCCGTGGATCAGCGATTTGATCCGGGGCGGGCCAGAAATCACCTCCTTCACGGTATCCCGGTTTTTTGCCCTGCATGTGGTCATCATGCCGGCGCTCTTCATTCCCTTGCTGATGTTCCATCTCGCTTTAATTCAAAAAAACGGGATGTCGATGCCGGAATCCGAGTTCGACAAGCCGGAGTCCGAGCGCAAAAGCATCGCATTTTTCCCGAATTTTGCGATGAAAGATCTCGGGGTATGGCTCGTCGCGCTCAATGTGCTGGCCCTTCTCGCGGCGGTATTTCCGTGGTCACTCGGGGCGGCCGCCGACATGCTAACGCCTGCCCCGGTGGACATCCATCCGGAATGGTATTTCATGAGCTCCTTCCAAGTGCTCAAGATTTTCGGGGGGATTTTTCCCGGCGTCACGGGCGAGTTTGTCGCCTTGGGAGTATTCCAGCTCGGACTCTTGCTGTGGTTTTTGGTTCCCTTTTTTGATCCGACCACCAAAGGCGGGCTGCGCGCCAGGCTCACAACATACTTTGGACTCCTGACCATCGCCATCCTCCTCGTGACAACAATCTGGGGATATTGGGTGCTGCCTTCTTCCCATTAGTTTTTTGCTTTTATGAACTATCCCGTTTGGCAAGTTCCTCAAATCGGATCCGGGCTGGTGATCGCCATTATTGCGGTCATCCACGTCATGATCTCCCACTTTGCGATCGGGGGCGGATTTTTTCTGCCCATCGCCGAAGCCAAGGCCCTGCGCGAAGGCAAGCCGGAATGGCTGAAAAAGCTCAAGGGGTACTCCCAGTTTTTCTTGATACTGACCGGGGTATTCGGGGCGATGACCGGCGTGGCGATCTGGTTTTCGATCGGCTTGGCAAGCCCTTCAGGCACGAGTCTTTTGATTCATAACTTCGTCTTCGGATGGGCGATCGAGTGGGTGGTTTTCTTGGTCGAGCTGGCGTTTGCCGCCGCGTATTACTATACGTGGAACCGCATCCCCGACCGGATCCACCTCCGCTTGGGCTACATCTACGGGATCGTTTCTTTTGTCACGCTGGCGATCATCAACGGGATTTTGACATTCATGCTGACCCCCAGCGAGGCCTGGTTGCGCGTTGCCGGGAGCGGGCAGGAAGCGACGGTGTTTTTCCAGGCGTTTTTTAATCCGACTTATTGGCCGAGCCTGGGGCTGAGAACGCTGGTGTGCCTCTCCATGGCGGGAGTTTTTTCCCTGGTCGTCTTCAGCAGGCTCGACGGCGAAAAAGAGGGAACGGTGAAAAAGCAGATGATTCAGTGGTCTGCGATGTGGCTGCTGCCTTCCTTTTTCCTCATGCCCTTCTTTCTGCTCTGCTATCTGTGGCTGGTGCCCGCGAGCCAGCGGGAGCTGATGGCGCTGGGGATTTCCACGATTGGAATGGGGGTATTTACCCAGGTGACAAGGATGTCGTTAATCACCTTGATGACCTCGGCGACAATCGTTGTTGTCGTGTATCTGTTAGCTTACAGGAACCCGAGGGGCTTCCGGTTTGGGACGGCAATGGTCGTTGTCTTTTTGGCTTTTTTGGCGACCGGTGCCACCGAAGGCGTGCGCGAAATGCTTCGCAAACCTTACGTGATCACCGACTTCATGTATTCCAATGGCATCCGGAAAAATCAGGTGGAGGGGTTCAATCAACAAGGCTATTTAACCGCTTCGTCCTGGGCTCCCAATAAAACGGCCATCACGGCTCAAACAGACCAAACCAACCCTTCGTATGCACAGAACCCCACCGGCTACCGGATGTTTTTGGGGCAGTGCATGGCCTGCCATACGATCGATGGCTATCGGAGCATGAAAACCCTCTTGCGGGGACGCAACGAAGAGGCCATCGGCAACATATTGAAAATGTTGCATGAGCCCAGCAGCGATTCTCCCTACAAAGGGTTTATGCCTCCCTTGGTCGGAGATCCGGAAGAAATGGATGCCCTGCGCTCCTACCTGCACTCCTTGGTAAAAGGCAGCGGGAAGTGATGAATAAGCAGGCGGTTGAGGTGTTGCCAGGGGCGCGATGAGATTGGTGGAGCTTGTCGTGGACTGGATCCTCCGGCATCGCAGCTTCGGGAGGGATTGGGCGGGGGGTGCCGAACAGATTTTTTTGCCATCGCGGGCCAGACTGCGGGGAAGCACGCCCGCGTTGGCCTGCAACCAAGCCGTGAGTGCGCGGGCGTAGGCGGTGGGTGCCACGACGGCCAGAAGATCATTGAGCGCATCGTAGCCCGTTCATTAGGCGAAGACTTGCTGGCAACGCGGCGGAGTACGTGATTAGATGCTTGGCCTCTATGACGGACTGGAAATCTTTTGCGCTCACGCTCGGCCACTCGCCCGACCCCGACGATGCCTTCATGTTTTATGCCATGGCCACCGGGCAGATCGACCAGCGGGGATACCGGTTCACGCATATCTTGCAGGACATTCAGACGCTGAACGAGCGGGCTGCCCGAGGCGAGCTCCACATCACGGCGGTCTCGATCCACTCGCTTGCATACCTCCTCGACCGCTATGCCCCGCTGCCTAGCGGAGCGAGCATGGGGGATGGATATGGGCCGATGTTCGTCGCCCTCGATGCGGCCGGGCTGCCGGATGACGCGGCGCGTCGCGAATGGCTGCGCGCCCGAAGGATTGCGATCCCCGGAAAAATGACGAGCGCCTATCTTGCTGCGCAGCTGTATCTCGGGGCGGATTTCCGGCATGTCGTCGTGCCGTTCGACAGGATTTTCGATGCGGTGCGGGACGGGAGCGTGGATGCGGGGCTCATCATCCATGAAGGCCAGTTGACGTATGCGAGGGATGGCTTCCACCTGATCCGCGATCTCGGGGCCTGGTGGAAGGAGGAGACCGGGCTTCCCCTGCCGCTCGGCGGCAACATCGTGCGCAAGGACATCCCGCCGGCCGTCCGCTCGGAGCTCTCGGACATCTTGCGCGAGAGCATCCGCTACGGGCTCGAGCATCGCAGGCAGGCGGTCGAGCACAGCATGGCCCATGCCCGGGGGCTCGATGTGCCGCTCGCTGACGAGTTCATCGGGATGTATGTGAATGACTTCACCCTCGACTACGGCGCCGTCGGGCGCGAGGCGATCCGACGGTTTTTGGGGGCCGCTGCCGGGCGCGGGCTCATCCCCGCAGTGAACGAGATCGAATTCGTCGAATAGCTCCGAGGGTGCCGGGGCTGCCCCGCGAAATCTCTCCAAACCAGAGATCCATGATGATTTTCGCGTGATTCCTTTGGCGACTTCGAGTTTTATTGGTCGCGATGGCAAGCACGTTTGGAACATTATTTCGAATTTCGACCTGGGGCGAGTCGCACGGCGGCGGGGTCGGCGTGGTGATTGACGGCTGCCCTCCGAGGCTTCCGCTTTCGGAGGCTGACATCCAGCCGGATCTTGACCGTCGGCGCCCCGGGCAGAGCGACATCGTCACCCCGCGCAAGGAACCGGATGCCTGCGAGATCCTTTCCGGAGTCTTCCGGGGGAGGACCCTCGGCACGCCGCTCTCGATCATGGTTCGCAATGCCGATGCCCGCCCGGAGGCCTACAGCGAGATGGAGACGCATTTCCGCCCGTCGCACGCAGACTATACCTACCAGGAGAAGTACGGCGTTCGGAACTGGGAGGGCGGGGGGAGATCTTCGGCTCGGGAGACGATCGGGCGCGTGGCCGCAGGGGCGGTCGCAAAAAAGGTTTTGAGCCTGATGCACCCGGGGATGCAAATTCTTGCATGGGTCTCGGAGGTTCACGACATCCCGTCCTCCGTGGAACCTGGGTCGGTGACTTTTGAGGAGATCGAAGCGAGCGCGGTCCGCTGTCCGGATTCCGGTGCGGCGGCGAGGATGATCGAGCGGATCAAGCAGGCGCGTGGCGATGGCGACAGCGTTGGCGGGGTGATTGCTGCGGTGGTGCGCGGATGTCCGGCCGGGCTTGGGGAGCCGGTGTTTGACCGTTTGGAGGCCGACCTTGCGAAGGCGATGATGAGCCTGCCTGCCACGAAAGGCTTTGAGGTGGGCTCGGGGTTTTCCGGGGCGAGGATGATGGGCTCGGAGCATAATGACCCCTACAGGATGGAGGGCGGGCGGGTTCGGACGACGAGCAACCGCTCTGGAGGGGTGCAGGGAGGAATCAGCAACGGTGAGGACCTGATCTTCCGGATCGCTTTCAAGCCGACCGCCACGATCTCTAGGCGCCAGGACACCGTGACTGCGGCCGGCGAGGATTCCACGCTTGCGGCGAGAGGCCGGCACGACCCCTGCGTCCTGCCCCGCGCCGTCCCGATCGTCGAGGCCATGGCGGCGCTGGTGCTCTGCGACCATGCGCTGCGGCAGCTCGGATTGGATGCCCTGCCACGATGAATCTCGCCTCTCCGTTCTGGCAGGGAATGATCTTCCTTGCCGCCGCGCTGCTCCTGCTTTGGGAAATCTGGGGCGGGTGGAGCCGCGGGGTGATCCGCAGCGCCATCCACTTTTCCGCGTTTGTTTTTTCCGGGGTCCTCGGGATTTTTGCCGGGCAGGCCGCCGGGTTTGTTGTCGAGAAGGTGATTCCTGGGTACGGGTTTCTTTTCGGCGCGTTGCTGGGGGCGGTTGCCACCTTGGTTGTTCTGGCGCTGGCGCTCCTTTTGGGCGCGATCCTTTTCAAGCGCACCGAGCACCAGCCCTCCGGGATGGTGCGCATGTTTTACGGGCTGGGGGGAGCATTCTTCGGTCTGCTGACCGGGCTGGCGCTCCTCTGGGGCGGGATCACCCTCATCCGGACCGTCGGCGTTGCGGCGCAGGTTGCGATCGGCGGACGGCCAGCGAAGTCCGCGTCTTCCCTCGCGAAGGCGATGCTTACGATGAAGGATTCGCTCGAGCTCGGGCCTGCGGGAAAGGCCGTCGAGGCGGTGGACATCGTTCCGCCCGAGGCCTATGACATGATCGTCAAGGTCGGCAAGCTGACTTCCGACCGGGAGGCGATGATGCGGCTGCTTGATTATCCCGGCGTTCAGGAGATCCTGCAGAACCCGAAGCTGGAAGCCCTGCTGCGTGACAGTTCGGTTGCGCGCGCGGCGGAGCAGAAGGATTTTCTCTCCCTGATGCAGAGCAAGGCGCTTCTGCAGGTCGTTCAGGATCCGGACCTTCAAAGGCAGCTCAAAGGGTTCGATTTGCAAAAAGCGCTCGATTACGCGTTCCCAACCGCCCAATCTTCCCCATCACATAAAAAAATCCCATGACCGAATACCTTGTCACGATCGGGCTCGAAGTTCACGTCCAGCTCAAGACGCGCAGCAAAATGTTTTGTTCGTGCGCGGTGGAATACGGGGCGGATCCGAACACGAACGTCTGCCCGGTCTGCCTCGGCCTGCCGGGTGCGCTGCCGGTCATGAACGAGGAGGCGCTCAAGCTCACCGCCCTCGCCGGCATCATGCTCGGGTGCGAAATCGGCCCGGTCTGCAAATTCGACCGGAAAAACTATTTTTATCCGGACATGCCGAAGAACTACCAGATCAGCCAGTATGACGTGCCGTTCTGCCTCGGCGGGGGGGTGCCGCTGCACGATCTGGCGTATCCGAAGGATGCGCAGAAGACGATTGCGACGATGGACAAAAACATTCGCCTGGTGAGGATCCACCTCGAGGAGGATGTGGCGAAGAGCTTCCACATGGAGACGGCGACAGGGATTGATTTCAACCGCGCGGGAACTCCCCTCCTCGAGATTGTGGGAGAGCCGGAGATTTCCTCGCCGGAGGAGGCGTTCGCATACCTGACGGTTTTGCAGCAGGTGATGATCTACGGGGGGATCAGCGATGCCGATATGGAGAAGGGCCAGCTCCGCTGCGATGTGAACGTCTCGGTGCGCCCGGCGGGAACGGAAAAATTCGGAACGAAGATCGAGCTCAAAAACCTAAACTCGATCTCGGGGGTCCGCCGGAGCCTCGCCTTTGAAATCCCCCGCCAGATCGAAATTCTGCGGTCGGGCGGCTCGCTCGACCAGGAGACCCGCCGGTGGGATGACGTGCGCGGGCAGACCGCCCTGATGCGCATCAAGGAGAGCGCTCACGACTACCGGTATTTTCCAGATCCCGACCTGCTGCCCGTGCGCACCGAAGCGCTTGTCGCCGCCGCCCGCGAGCGGCACCCCGAGCTGCCGTGGGATAAGCGCGCGCGATTCGTTGCGGATTACGGGGTGAGCGATTACGACGCGGCGGTGCTGGCAAACGACCTCGATCTTGCCGCCTATTTTGAATCGGCGGCGAAAGGTGCCAGAAAGCCCAAGAACGTGGCGAACTGGATCCTCAACGACCTGCAGAGCGCGATCTCTGCGGCCTCGCTCCGGATCTCCAGCTGCCCGGTTGCTCCGGAGGCCCTCGACGAGCTGGTGAACCTTATCGATGCTGGCGCGATCAGCTCGAAGCAGGGGAAGGACGTCTTCGCCGAGATGTTTGCCACCGGCAGGCCGGCCGCCGTGATCGTCGAGGAAAAAGGGCTCAAGCAGGTCAGCGACACGGGCGCGATCGAGGCGTTCGCCGACGAGGTCATCGCGGCCAACCCCGGGCCGGTCGCGGATTACAGATCGGGCAAGACGACCGCGCTAAACTTTCTCAAGGGCCAGCTCATGAAGCTCTCGAAAGGCAAGGCAAACCCGGCGATCGCCGGAGAGATCCTGGAGAAAAAGCTTCTATAAACCCGGCCGCGCGGCCGTCGCCGTGGCTTCCGGAGCGGAAAATGCGTCAGTCCCGCGTGCTGTCACTTTTTGAAAAGAAGCCAGCGCCTTGCCTGCCTTTGGCTACGCCAATATTCCTTCCACCAGCTCCGTGACGTTCACGCCTGCTGGCCCGCGCAGAGGCTCGTCGGTGCGGGGAGATTTCTGTCGTTGTTCGGGTTGACAGATCCCGGTTGTGTAATCAATGTAGAAACATGACAGCAACCGTTCAGAAATGGGGCAACAGTCTGGCGTTGCGAATTCCCATCGCTGTGGCCAGGGAGATCCGAGTGCGCGAAGGCGATGCCGTGACCCTGAAGGTCAGCGCGTCCGGCCTGACGCTGAGGCCCGTGCCGAGGCACCCCAGTCTCGATGATCTCCTGGAAGGGGTGAAATCCGGGAACCTGCACCCCGCGACCGAATGGGGCCAGGATTTGGGAAGCGAGGCGGTGGCTCCTTGAAAAAGAAACCGTTCCCGGAACTGGGTGCCATCGGCTGGCTGGTCTTCGACCCGCAAGCTGGCCGCGAGCAGGCGGGACGGCGTCCGGCGCTTGTGCTCAGCCATACGCGATACAACGAAAAAACAGGTCTCGCGGTGTTTTGCCCGATTACGAGCCGGGCCAAGGGCTATCCGTTCGAACTGGTGGTGCCCGGCGGACTTCCGGTCACCGGCGTCGTGCTGTGCGACCACATCCGCTCGCTCGACTGGCGCGAGCGCCAGTGGCAAGGGATCGCCGCTGCCCCGGCCGCTTTTGTGGGCGAGGTTCTGTCGCGTGCATTGACGCTGTTTGACCTGACTGCGGTCTGATGGATAAGAAACTCTTTCCCGTGGATTCCCATACTCCAATAATGGCAACTCCCCAGCGATGTGTGGTTCTCATCGGCATATGCCGACGGCCGGGGGTCAATTCTTTGCACGGGCAGGAGGACGCGCCCCATGCTTGAAGCCTGGACAGACTGGATGGAGCAGGGAATGCGCTTGGTCGAGCAAAGCGGCTGGCTCGGTTGGATCTGGTTCGTCATCCTCTACGCACTGTCCTGCGTGTTTTTTCTTCCTGGCTCGGTGCTCAGCTTCGGCGCAGGCGCAGTTTACGGATTCTGGTCCGGCACGGTGCTTGTTTCCCTCGGCTCGGTCGCCGGCGCCTTCGCAAACTTCGTTTCGACCCGCTACCTCCTCCGAGGATGGATGGCCCGGAAATTTTCCAAAAGCCGGAAGTTTCATGCGCTCGACCATGCGGCGACGAACGAGGGGTGGAAGCTCATCATCCTCACGAGAATTTCTCCGATCCTTCCGCACAGCCTGGTGAGCTGCGCGTTCGGGCTCTCCAGGATTTCCCTCCTCCGCTACCTCCTCGCCTCATGGGTCGGGTTTCTGCCGATCAGCGCGGCTTACGCCTACGGAGGTGCCGTCATCGGCCGCGCGGCGAAGGGAGGCCTCCACCAAGGCCCTTTGGCGTGGGTCGCGTATTCTGCGGAGCTTGCCGTCACGGTTCTCGTCACGGTCCTCGTGACTCGGGTTGCCCACAAGGCGCTAAAAACCTGCGCGCCGGAGGTTGCCGAGGCGATCGCCGAGGAAGCTCCGGAATGAAGCGTCCGTTCGTCATTGCCCTCGCGGCCATGACTGCGGACGGCAAGATTTCCTCCCGTGCGGCGAATCCTTTGCTGTCCGGGCTATCGGCCAGCAAGCCCCGCATCCAGGAGGCGATGGGCGGGGCGGACGCTGTGGTCTCCGGCTGTGCCACGGTGGCAGGTGACATGAGCTTGTGGCACGAGGCGAATGGCCTGCGCGAGGCCCGCATGGCCCGAGGGCTTCCGCCGGCTCCGCTTCGCGTCATCGTGTCGAACGACGGCCGGCTCGGCCCTGCCTGGAAAGCTTCCTGCTGCACGGCGCCTCCGCCCGTCATCTTCTCCACTGCGCGGATGCCTGAGCGGCTCAGGTCGGATGCAGCCAGCTGCGCGGAGCTGTTCCTTTTCCAAGGCAAGAAGGTGGACCTTGCGCGCGCCCTCCTCATCTTGCGGGCCGACTTCGGAGTCAGGCGGCTTGTGTGTGAGGGTGGGGGAGCGCTGCTGCGGGCGCTGGCCGAGGAGGACCTTGTGGACGAGATCCGCCTGGCCATCGCGCCGGTCATTGTCGGGGGCCGGCTGGCCCCCTCGCTGACCGGCTTGCCCGGGGGCTTTCTGCAGCCTCAGAGAGAGTTCCGCATCGCCCGCCACTCGGTTGTTGGCGGCGAGTGCTGCCTCGAGCTCCGCCGGACAAAGAGCTGCGCTATCTGAGCCGGCCCCCTATGTTTAAGCCTGGCGGGCAAGCTCCCGTACCCGCTGGATGGATATGGCTTTTCCTCCGACCTGATCGACGTCTATGAGCGCTCCGCAGAGGTGGACAGGCCCCCTGGCGATCGGGAAGGCAACCGGCAGGCATTCTGTGAACCGCTGGAGGATCGGGGCGATCTCGCGGCCGAGGATCGAGTCCGATGGCCCGCACATTCCGGCATCGCACAGGAACGCTGTCCCGCCAGGCAGGATCCTCTCGTCCGCCGTCTGCACATGCGTGTGCGTGCCGACGACCGCAGAGACTTTGCCATCGAGAAATCTTCCGATGGCAATTTTTTCGCTGGTGGTCTCCCCATGGACGTCCACGAAGATGACTGGGGTTTCCTGCCGGAGGCGTTCGACCTCGTTGGCGACTGCGTGGAACGGGTTGTCGAGGGGGGGATGCATGAACGTCCGGCACTGGACGTTTATGACCGCGATTTTACCCTTCGACGTATTGAGGACGATGCTCCCCTGGCCGGGTGCGGTGGACGGGTAATTGATCGGGCGCAGGAGCCGCGGCTCGGTCGCGATGAATCCAGCCGTCTCTTTTTGATCCCAGACATGGTCGCCCGTCGTGATGACCGCGACCCCCGAGCGCAGGAGGTCGATCGCAATCTTTCCGGTGATCCCGCGCCCGCCGGCCGCATTCTCCCCGTTGACGATCACAAAATCGACATCCCTCTCCTTGAGGAACACGGGAACGGCCTGGGTGACTGCATTGCGGCCGGGCTCGCCGACGATATCGCCCAAAAAAAGAATTCGTATCATCCATCCTTTTTATCGCAAGAACGCCCGAACGCATTTAAAAAAGCACGATCTTGAGAATTCTTTATTTTACGATTGCTTTGATTGGTTTCTGCGCGAGCGCGCACGCGCGTCTGAGCCCGCTGGCCCCGGCTCCCGACTGGTCGAGGCTCGATGCGTTTCAGGAGACGATGACGAAGGCGAATTTTCAGGCCCTTCTGGACCGGGTTTATGCGCCCGGGCGGGCGTGGGCGGAGTCCATTTCTGTGGATGGCGACGGCGCAACGATACGGACCTCGCCCGGGCGGAGCCCGTATCGTTTGAGATTTGCGCCGGATGCGGCGTCTGAAAAGCGGCCGGCGGTCTATTGGAGGGCGCGAGGCGCGATCCCGCTTTCCGGTGAGGGAAAGCCACTGGCTGGGTTGAGGATCGCGCTCGACCCCGGGCATCTGGGCGGGAGCTGGGCGAAGATGGAGGAGAGGTGGTTCCAGATCGGAGCCTCCGCGCCCGTGACCGAGGGCGACATGACGCTCCGCGTCGCCAAGCTGCTGGTTCCCCGGCTCCAGTCGCTCGGGGCTGAGGTGTTCCTCACCCGATCGAAGCCGGCGCCGGCTACCGGCGCCCGGCCATCGCAGCTTCGGGGGGCGGCCATCGAAGCTCTCAAGCAAAAAGGCGATGCGCCCACGAAGCAGGCTGTCGCCAAGGAAAGCGAGCGCCTGTTTTACCGCGCCAGCGAGATCCGACGCCGCGCGCGCCTGGTCAACGAGGCGATCCGCCCGGACGTCGTGCTCTGCCTCCACTTCAACGCCGAGGATTGGGGGAACGAGCGAGCGCCGCGCCTCGTCAGCGACAACCACCTCCATTTTTTGATTTCCGGCGCGCTGACCCGCGATGAGCTTTCCTACGACGACCAGCGGCTTGACATGCTTGTGAAGCTGCTCGACCGGTCGTTCTCCGAGGAGCTTGCGCTCACGAATGCCATGTCCGACGCGATGTCCCGCGCGACCGGGCTTCCCCCATACAATTATCAGGGGGGAAGCGTGGTCCGGGTCAATGCGAACCCGTATATCTGGGCCCGCAACCTCCTTGCCAACCGGCTCTTTACCTGCCCGGTGGTTTACGTTGAGCCCTACGTCATGAACAGCCGGAACGTCTTCGCACGGATCCAGGCAGGGGACTACGATGGGCGCAGGGATTTCGGCGGCATCGCACGAAAAAGCATCTATCGCGAATATGCGGACTCCGTCACGGAGGGCCTCGTCAAATACTACAGCTCCCGATGAAAATTATTGCCATCACCAACCAAAAAGGCGGCGTGGGGAAGACCACGACCACGGTCAACCTCTCTGCGGCGCTTGCAGAGCTCGGGCAGAGGGTCCTGCTTGTGGACCTCGACCCCCAGGCTAGCGCGACAAGCGCCCTTGGATTGAAGGAAGCCTCCTCCGGCAGCATCTACCAGTCGCTTATCGGAGCGCGTCCGGCACGCGAGCTCATCCTCCAGACCCGGATCCCGAACCTCTCTGCCATCCCCGCCGACCTCGAAATGGTCGGCGCCGAGATCGAGGTCGCCCGCATGGACGACCACATGCTCCAGCTGAGAAGGGTTCTCGGGGACATCCGGGAGCAGAATGCTTTTGATTTTGCGCTTCTCGACTGCCCTCCGTCGCTCGGTATCCTCATGTCGAACGCACTCGCTGCGGCCGACGAGATTCTGGTCCCGATCCAATGTGAGTATTACGCGCTCGAAGGGCTCGGGCTTCTGATGGAGGTCACCGAGCGGGTGCGCGCCAGCGGTGCCAACCCAGGGCTAGCGATATCCGGGCTCCTGCTCACGATGTTCGACAGCCGCACAAACCTCAGCCCGGCCGTCGTCAAGGATGTGCGGGACCACTTTCAAGAGGTCGTCTATGAGACGGTGATCCCGCGCACCGTCCGCTTCGCTGAAGCCCCGAGCCACGGGCGCACGATCCTCGAGCACGATCCCTCCGGCGCGGGAGCCGCCGCGTATCGGGCGCTGGCCAGCGAGCTCCTCGACCGACAGGCCCGGGGGCTCGCCTTCACCAGCGCACAGCCGTGATCCGGCGCCCTGATCCGCGCTTAAGCTCGGCTCTGAAGAAACACGTTCCGCGTTCCTCTACATTGCGCCTGGCTCTGGCGATCTCGTAGCGGAATTCTGAAAGAATTTCGTTGTCGCCGTTTTATCGATGATTGCTGTGCGCTCCCAACCCCATGCGAAGCCGATCTCCCCCCTTTTTTCCTTCGTTAAGCGCGGATTTGGGCGGTGCCTGAGCTCTTGCCGCTGCAAGCCGGAGCTGGTAGGATCATTGCCTCGATATGCACAAAGGCTCACTCGCTCTGCTCCTGCATGCCCACCTCCCGTGGGTGCGCCATCCCGAGCACGATGAATTTTTTGAGGAGGACTGGCTTTACGAGGCGATCGTAGAAACCTACATCCCGCTGCTGAAGATCCTGCGGAGGCTCGTGGCGGAGAAGGCTCCGGTGAAGCTGACGTTCACGATGACCCCGACGCTCTGCGCGATGCTTCGCGACAGCCTGCTGAAGCACCGGGCGGAGAGGTATTTGGATCGAGGCATCGAGATGGCGAGGATGGAGATCGGGAGGACGGCAGGGGATGCTCGCGTCAACGAGCTGGCGAAGCTTTACTTCCGGACGCTTTCGGACGCTCGCGATTTTTATCTTGGGGAGATCGGGAGCGATATCGTCGCCGCATTTGCGCAGCTGCAGGAAGACGGGATCATCGAGATCATCACGTGCGCTGCGACGCATGGCTTCCTTCCGCTCATGGAGGTTTGCCCGGAGGCGATGAGGGCGCAGATTTTTATCGGGCGCGACTATCACCGGTCGTGCTTCGGCCGCGATCCTCAGGGGATCTGGCTTCCTGAGTGCGGCTATGTTCCGGGGATCGACCGGATCCTGCAGGATGCGAATCTGAGGTGGTTTGTGGTGGATGCCCATGGGTTGATGTATGGCGAGCCGAGGCCCAGGTTTGCGATCTATTCCCCGTATTTTACTCCGGCCGGCCCGGCGGTGATCGCCCGCGACCGGGAGTCGAGCCGGCAGGTCTGGAGCGCGAGGGAGGGTTACCCTGGTGACCCTGCCTATCGGGATTTCTACCGCGACATCGGCAATGAGCTGCCGGAGGATTATCTCCATCAGGTTTTTCCGAATATCGGCCACCGCAGGAATACCGGCATCAAATACCACCGGATTACTGGGTCAGAGCACAAGGATATCTACAACCGGGGGTGGGCGATGGGTGCGGCCGATGCGCATGCCGGGGATTTCCTGCGCGCCCGAATGGGCCAGATCGAGCACCTGCGATCGATCCTGCCGGTCGAACCGCTCGTGCTCAGCCCGTTTGACGCCGAGCTTTTCGGCCATTGGTGGTTCGAGGGGCCGGAGTTTTTGGATCTCTTCCTGCGCAAGGCCGCATATGACCAACAGGTTTTCCGCCTGACGACCCCGAGCCTCTACCTTTCCGAGAATCCTACGCTCCAGATGGTTTCGCCCTCTCCTTCGAGCTGGGGAAACAAGGGGTATTGGGAGGTCTGGCTCGACCGGTGCAACTCTTGGATCTACCCGCACCTGCACACGGCGGCCGCCAGGATGACCGCCGCCGCGCGGAAGCACGCGAAGACGCGCTCAAAATTTGTTCAGCGCACGCTTCGCCAGATGGCCCGCGAGCTCCTCCTTGCGCAGTCGAGCGACTGGGCGTTCCTCATGAAGACCGGCACGGCAACCGATTACGCGACGAGGCGGACAAAGGACCATATCCTTCGCTTCATCAGGCTCCACGAAATGCTTGAGGCTGGCGGCCGCGACGAGCCGCTGCTCGCCGCGTGCGAGGCGCGCGACAACCTCTTCCCCGACATTGACTGGAGATACTATATCTAAAAAGCTTAGGTGAAAACGGTTTGCTTCCTCGCGGTATTTCTTGTGGCATGGGCCGCTCAGGCGGACGTTGAGTTTGCCATTCCCGATGACGGGCGGATCACGCTCGGGGTATTCGACCGCACCGGCCGGCTTGTGCGGACGCTCCACCGGCTCGCCCGGCAGGAGGAATTCCGTATCGGGCTCAACGGGCTGGTTACCGACTGGGACGGGAAGAACGATGCGGGCGAGGCGCTGCCTGCCGGGCGCTACCACCTGCGGGGATACTTGATCGGGAGCGATGTGCGGGTCTCTGGCGAGGCGTTTCTTTTCAACGACTTCGCGGGGGATGACGGGTTTCCCGGATTCTCTTTGATCAGGGATTTTTCCCTGCTGGAAAATGGGGATTTGCTGCTGCTTGCCGAGCCTCAGCCGGGCGCGCTGCTGCTTGCGCGGGTTTCCGAGGATCGAGGGTTCTTGTGGTCGTCAGCGGCGCCTCCGGATTTTTTGCCGTTGGTCGCAGTAAACTCGTCGGCAGCCATTGTGATCTCGCCCTCGGAGATGCGACTCCGTTCCCTTGCTGACGGGAACGAGATCTCAGCCACTCCCCTCGGGGCTCGAGCGGCACCGGTGGCGCTCGCCGCGAACGGATCGGATGTTTTTGCGAGCTTGCCAGGAGGGATTGCCTCCATCGCGCTGGATTCTCAGCCGGCGGCCAGCCAGATTTTGGATGGCAGCGAGGCAGGCAGGGGGGTGGCGCGCCCCCCCCGTGAAACGTTGACGGAAGCCCCCGCCCTATTGACCTCGATGGATGCCGACGCCTCCACCCTGATCGGCGCATCGGCAGATGGCGTCTGGATTCGTAAAAAAGTTTTTTCAAAAGTGGAAATGCCTAGTGCGGTGCGAAGCCTGGCGCTCGGGATGCCGGGAACATTCTGGTTCATTGGGGTCGAGAAAGATGCGCCATTTGTCGGGCAAGCCACGTTTGGAGGCGAAATCCTCCGGACACTTTTTCCAGCGCCCGACGATCCGAAGCCCGAGAAAATCCGGGCCGCGCGGGCTGCGGAAAAATTTGCGGTCCTCGAGTCGCTTCCCGGGGGGCAACGACTGCGCGTGATGGCTCGTTCTGCCGGAGGGGAGTGGACGATCGAGTGGGAGCGGACGATCCTCAACTCGGCGAGCTTCGGGTTTGTGGATGGCAGGCCGTGCGCCGATGCGGGCGGGGCTCCGCAGGAAAAAGACGTGCGCTTCCGGCTTAAAGAAAACCTGCTGACCGGGCAGAAAGATTTTCTTTCCGTCCGGGTGGCAAGCGATGGATCCGGCAGCCGGCTGGTCTCTCCGGATGGGCTTCCGCTGGTTGATGTGAGCTCCCGGCAGGGGATCCTGCGGACAGCCATCCGCCGGGGCAGCTCGTCCGGCAGCCTGCGATTCCTCCAGGGGAACGGGAGCTTTGTCGAGGAGTTTTCTGTCGCGGGGCTCGACGACATTTTTCCGATTGACGCCGGCGAGGTGGATGTTCCGCCGCCGGCTACTTCGCCTTCAGCCACGGGGCATCTGCCTCGCTAGCTTTGAGCGAGTTCATGACGATGTAGAGGAGGCCCTCGAGCATGGCGGGAGTCGTGCGGTAGACGTCGGTCGTCCCTTCCGGAGGCCGCCAGGTCGCGGCCGGGAGCTCCGGCGTGAATTTCAGGTTTTGAATGTCGAATGCGGCGGTGAAGTCTTTGCGGACGACCTCGAGCCGGCGTGGGAGATAGCCTGGGGCAACCCAGAGGCGGCCCTGGAAATCCTCTGCTTTTGTTGCTTTTGCCAGTTCGGGCATGAGCCCGGCAGTGAGCACCCGGCAGTCCTCGCCGTTGAAAGGTTCCACCTCGGCGACGTCCGGACGGATGATGGCAAAGAGGGCGGGAAGGAAAATTGCCTGCTGGGCGGAGACGGGGATAAAGATCGGGGTCGTGAGCTTCTGCTGGTTGTGCTTCGGTTTGACCTTGAATTGGGAAAGGAGGAACTCGACCTTGCTGCCGGGGGTCGCCCAGACCTCATCTCCATTCCGGCAGACGGTAAACTGCTCGCCGAGCACCGGTGCCTCGAGCCGGACCTTGTCAGGAAACTGGACCGCAGCGCTCAACGCGGCCCCCTTCATGTTCGCGGGCAGCCGACCGGTGACCTCCGCCAGAGAAATCGAGAGCGTCGCCGCATGGTTCGGGCTTTTCGTGCCCGCCAGCAGGACGCCCCAGAGCGGCTGGAATACTTTCCCGATGACATCGTACGGGTTGTCGCGCGGCGCGGCGGTTTGCGCGTGAGCTGCGAGGGTCGAGGCGAGGAAGAGGCAGACGATGTGGCGATGCATGCGGACGGAGATTAGCCGGAGAATGTCATTTTATCTACAAATTACCGGAAGGCAGGAGAAAAAACCTTGAGCTTCCAGCCCGGCAGCGTGCCAGCCGGGCCACCGAGCTCGATTCCCGCAGCTCCCCCAAGCTCGCGGCCGGAGGAAAAAGTTTTGCATTTCTTGCAGGCCAAAGGTCAGGTAATATTTATATTTATGGAGATTCCTTTCCGAAGAATCCGGCCCGCATGATCGCCGCCGGACTCGTTTACGCACTGGTAGAAAGCACGTTCGAGGGGAAGATCATTCTTCTCGCGCTGTTTCTCGCCTCGATTTTCAGCTGGTCCGTGATGGTCACCAAGCTGCGCTACCTGCATTTTGCGAGGCGGCAGAGCGAACGGTTTTCGGCGCTGTTCCGCCGCGACCGCCTTCCGTTGCGGATCTACGAACAGGGCGTGCATTTCGAGGGATCCCCTCTCTATGCGATCTACGAGGCCGGGACCGCCGAGCTCTGCTTTCAGATGCTTGGGTCAACCGAGGTGGACGAGACGTTCCGCGCGCGCCTCGACTCGGCTGAAAAAATCAGCCCGGCGCAGATGCGGGCGGTGCAGGCGGCTATGGAGCGGGCGGCCGGGGAGTCCGCCCTGAAGCTTGAGTCGCAGATGATTATTCTTTCAACCGCCGTCAGCGGAGGCCCTTTCCTCGGCCTGCTGGGGACGGTGTGGGGGGTGATGGACGCATTCGCCGGCATCGCCACGGCTGGCACGGCCAACCTCGCGGCCATGGCGCCGGGCGTCTCCGGAGCACTCATCACGACGATCGTCGGGCTCCTCGTCGCGATCCCCGCTATGTTCGGGTATAACTTCCTGGTCACCAGCGTCCGCTCGATGATCGTGCAAGGAGATAATTTTGCGGCCGAGCTCTCCTCGGAAATCGAGCACCGCTATGTCGAGCACGGGGTGCGCGAGGCTCGCCGGACGCCACGCTGAAGCCATGCGACGCTATTCCTCAAGACAAAGCCTGCAGACGCTGAGCGAGATCAACGTCACCCCGCTGCTCGACCTCGCGTTCGTGCTGCTGATCATTTTCATGATCACGACCCCGCTCATCGAAAACAGCCTCGACCTGGTCGTGCCCTCCAGCTCGACATCTAAGACCAGCCCGAACCCGGCTGAGGTCGTCACGATCTCCATAGATAAAAACGATGTCATGAAGCTGAATGCCGAGGTGGTCACGGCAGGGGATCTCGAGTCGAGGCTCGCAGTCCTCCATGCGCAGGCCCCCGCTACCGCCGTGGTCGTCCGCCCGCACAGGGACCTCGCCGTCCAAAAGTTCGTCTCCGTGATGGATATCCTCCAGCGGATAGGCATCACAAAAGTCGGAGTGATGACCCATCCCGAGGACTCAACCAAACCCTGAAGATGGATGGCTCGCGATTCCGCTGGAACCTCGCGCTTGTCGCTTCGGTTCACCTCCTCGCCCTCGCGGCCTTTTTCTATTTCTCGAACCGTGAGATCAAAAAACCTGCGGGGGAAGTTGTCTGGATGAATCCAGGCGCATTCTCCGCAGACCAGCCAGAGGGGGGCAAGGCCAGCCCTCAGAACTCCACCGCCGAACCGATGCCGGAGCCGGAAACAACTCCTGAGCCACCTCCCACTCCTGAGCCAACCCCGGAAGCTACCCCTGAGCCAACCCCGGAAACGACGCCCACAGAATCGGATATTCCCTTAACCACACCCACGCCGACACCCACGCCGACACCCAAGCCAACGCCCAAGCCGACGCCCAAGCCAACGCCCAAGCCAACGCCCAAGCCCGCGGCTAGCCCCGCTTCCTCGCCCAACGTTTCAGCCTCGCCGAAAGCCTCTGGTTCTCCGAATGCCTCGCCAAAAACCTCTGGCGCTGCGGGGGGCTCTGCAAAGGAATCCTCTTCCAAAGGCACAGGAAATTCGCAGGGGTCTGGCACGGCGGCGCAGGGGGCTGGCACGTCCGCAAAATCTGGTGCAGGCGGGGATGCATCGCGGTTCGCATGGTATCACGAGCTCATCCATGACAAGTTTTACAGCCAGTGGGACCAGCCGACATCCATTTTCGACCAAGCGAAATCGTTTGTTTGCACGGTGAGGATCCGGATCGAAAAAGACGGAAAGATTTCCAGTGCGGAGATTGTGAAGGCGAGCGGCAACCCGGTGATGGACGAGTCCGTCCTTGCGGCGGCGAAGCGGGTGGCGCAGATCGATCCCCCGCCCAGCGGGCTTTCCTCCGGCGGCGCCTACTCCGTGAACATCAACTTCGAGCTTGAGTAAGCATGCCGCCTGGAACTCCCTGCATGGATTTCATCCCAACAAGCGACCAGAAGGAGGTCTTCAGCCGGAACCTCCTCCAGAGATTCTCTGGCCGTGCCGACTGGGCTTCTTGTTCCCCATGAAGACGTTGCGCGCTCGCATCGTTTACCCGGTGGCCGCCCCTCCCTTCGAGGACGGGATGGTATGCGTCGAGGCCGGTGAGATCTCTTCGTGGGGGCGATGGGACGGGAGGCCTGCGGTGGATTTGGGCGATGTCGTGCTGATGCCCGGGCTCATCAATGCCCACTGCCACCTCGACTACTCCGTGATGCGGGGTGCGATTTTTCCGAACTCGAGCTTCACCCAGTGGATCCGGAGGATCAATGATCTGAAGCAGATGTTGAGCGATGAGGATTATCTCGAGTCGATCGCGGCAGGGTTTCGTGCGCTCCTTGCCAACGGAACGACTTCAGTTTTCAATATTGAGGCATTTCCGGAGCTCATGGTTCGGATGCCTCCCCCTCCGATCCGGACCTGGTGGTTTTATGAGATGATGGACGTTCGAAACCGGTTTCACACGGAGGATGTCGTCGCCGGGGCGTTCCGCTTCTTCGAGGGGAAGAGCGGGGGGTTCGGGCTCTCCCCCCATGCGCCATACACCGCATCGCAGGAGCTTTACCGGCAGGCCAGGTTCTGCTCGGAAAAATTTGGGATGCCGCTGATGACCCACCTTGCCGAGTCGGATGAGGAGTTCGAGATGTTCCGACACGCGCGCGGGCCGCTATACGATTTCTTGAAGGGTCTGGGGCGGAATCTCTCCGATGCTGGCGGCCAATCGCCTGTGGCGAGGCTTATTGCCGGAGACGCATTGCCTGACGGCGCGCTTCTCACGCACATGAACGAGATCGAGGAAACCGACTGGGAGCTCCTCCGGGGGCGAAGGTTCTCGATCATCCACTGCCCGTGCTGCCACGAATACTTCGGGCGCGCAAGGTTTCCGATCGAGAGGTTCCTGAAAGAGGGTCTCAACCTCTGCCTCGGGACAGACAGCCTCGCCAGCAATCGAGGGCTCAACCTCTTTGCCGAGATGCGATGCCTTTCACATAAAAACCCATGGCTCTCTGCGGGCGAGCTGATCGAGTTCGTGACAAGAAACTCAGCGCGCGCGATCGGGCAGGCCGGCCGGCTGGGGGAAATCTCCGATGGATCAGCCGCCGATCTCATCGCCCTCCCGTATTCGGGCAGCCCCGCCGATGCTGCCGAAGCCATCGTGCATCATGCCCGCCCGGTCGAGTGGGTGATGATCGGAGGGGATCTCAAGGTTTTATAAGCCGAAATGCCTCCGCTGGGTTTGAAACAGGGGGCGAGCCGTTGCAAATATGGCAATCCGGATGTTGAGGGCGATGGCTCGCCATCTCCGCCCATGCGGGGGATCCCATTGCCGGCTACGGGAGCTTTTCCCCCCTTGCCGCTAGCAGGATGTGGTACCATGCGTCCCGTTCGAGCTCGATTTCCGTGGCGAGTGCAGCCTTGCGGATATTGTCAGGGTTTACGCTGCCAATCACCGGCACAATGCCGCTCGGATGCCGCAGCAGCCAGGCGAGAGCGATGCCGGTGCGATCCGTTCCCAATTCCCCGGCGAGCGCATCGAGCGCCTTCAGAAGCGAGACATGGCGCTCGTAGTCCGGAGCACCTTTGGGCGGCTCGTAGCCGGCCGCCAGCTTCCCTTGCTGCAGCGGGCTCCACGACATCGGAGTGATCCGATGCTCCAGGCACTGGTCGAGAGTTCCGTCAACGAAGCTATCGAGGCGCCTCAGATGGATTTCCACCTGGTTGACCTGCAGAGGAAACGGCAGAGCCATCTGAATCGCCGAAACAAGCGAGGGACGAAAATTGCTGACTCCAAACTCCCGGACCTTCCCGTCGCCGCGCAGCTTCACAAACGCCCGCGCGACCTCCTCAGGATCCGCAAGGAAATCCGGTCGGTGCAACATCAGAAGATCAATCGTTTCGATCTTCATCCGCTCCAGCGACTCATCCGCCGAGCGGACGATATGCTCATAAGAAAAATCGTAGCGATGGGGTTGGCCGGGAAGCGGCTCATCTTCAAACCGGATGCCGCATTTTGTCGCGATCGTCAGCTCCTTGCGCCATGCCGGATGCTGCTCCATGGCCATCCCGAAAATCGTTTCGCACGCCGTATCCCCGTAAATATCTGCGTGATCGAAAAACGTGTAGCCTGCATCGACCGCTGCCTCAAGGGCATGGAGCGCATTGGCGATGGCTCCAGCGTCCACCCTGCTGCGATCCCACGAGCCGGAAATGCGCATGCAGCCGTACGCAAGCCGGGTCACCTCGATGCCGCTGGTCCCAAGGATTTGATGTTTCATCCCTCGATGATGCCTCGGAGCGACCTGTCAGAAAAGCTGAAAAGGGAGGGAACCGATGCCTCCCTTGAGCAGGAGACAAACCGGCTGGGCCGTTAGGCCGTTAGGGATACTTGACGAGGGCTTCGATCGGCACGTCGCCGAGTGCAGCTCGGCCGCCGAGCCCGCACAGCTCGATCAAAAATGCCGCCGCGACGACGCTCGCTCCAGCATGCCGGATCAGCTTGATCGCTGCGCCTGCGGTTCCTCCAGTCGCAAGGAGGTCGTCAATCAGCGCGACGCGCTCGCCCTTCCGGAATGCGTCGGTATGGATTTCAATCTCCGCGCTTCCGTATTCGAGGTCGTAGGATTCCGTTATCGTGCGGAAAGGAAGCTTCCCCTTTTTCCGGATCGGCACAAACCCCAGCCCGAGCTCGTAGGCGACCGTGGCGCCGAAAAGAAACCCCCGCGCGTCAATCCCCGCGATGCTCTCTGCTCCGCTTGCACGGCAGATCCTTGCAAATTCACCGATGGATTCGCGAAAAAGCTTCGGGTCCGCAAGCAGCGGCGTGATGTCGCGAAACAGGATTCCGGGTTTGGGAAAGTCCGGTATGTCGCGGATGGCGGATTGCAGGCGAGTCGAGATATCCATGGTTTTGTGAGTATTTCAGCGGTCAAGCGACTGGGATTTTGGAGATTTTCTTCCCTCTGCCGCCCAGGCATCGTAGAGGTTCCAACCCTGTCGAAGCAGGCTGAGCCCTTCGCCGAATCGGTCTGGCGACCGCAGCATGACGACAATAATCCGGCGGGGGGTGACAAAAACCTGCTCGCCTTCGCGGCGCGACTCGGGAGCCCGGTCGCCAGAAAGGATCAGGCAGTCTCCGGCGAGGCGGGTCCTCCCGGTCTTCACCCCGTCAATCCCATCCCGCCCGAGAAGCTCGTTCGTGTTCTTGAGATCGAACGGAGTGTCCGTGCCGTTTCGGAAAATATGCACCTGCCGGTCGGCCTGGGCCACGTAGAAGGGGAACCCCGGAACATTGTATGCGTACCGGGTGAGGCGCGCGAGATCCTCTGCCGTCGAATACGGCTTGGCCCCTTTCTCCATGGCGTCAAATCCCGAGGGGTTTAGGAAAAGCGTGCGGCTCATGCCGAGCGACCGGGCGAGCGCGTTCATGTGGGCGACAAAATTTCCTGCGGGATCGAGCCCCGAGCTGTTCGGGAGGCGTGCTCCGACGGATTCTGCGAGCGCGCAGGCGGCGACATTGTCAGAGGCCAGAAGCGAGCAGTAGAGCAGATCGCGAAGGCTGAGCCGATCGCCGGGCTGAAGCCCAACGGGGTTGACTCCGCCTGCCGCGAGCGCCAGCGAAGAGATTTCGACGAGGCTTGAGAGCGCCCCGTCGTTGGACCTCGCCCAGTCCAGCGTGACGGCTGCGGTCGCCACCTTCGTGAGGCTCGCGGCGGGGAGCTTGTCATCCTGCTGCTTGGAGGCGAGCACATGCCCGGTCTGGCAGTCCACCACGATGTAGCTTTCTGCAGCAAATGCCGGCGCTGCCGCCATCGCCGCTATCGCCGCTATCCTTAAAATAATTCCCATGATTTTTTCCACAAAACGTTTCGGACATTACCGGTCTGCTGGGCAAGATCAACTCTTTCCTCCCGCAAAAACCATCCGTGCGGGTTGATTCCCGTCCAGATCTCTGATAGAAAGCACGTTCTCATGGCCAAAGACGAATGCGTAATCAGCAAGGGGGTTGTTGTCGATGTGCTTCCCGGCACGATGTTCCGGGTGAAGCTGCCCAACGAACATGTCGTGCTCGCGCACATCTCCGGAAAAATGCGCAAAAAATTTATTCGGATCGTCCCTGGCGATTCTGTCTCTGTCGAGATCTCCCCCTACGACCTCACGAAGGCTCGGATCACGTTCCGCGAGCCCGGCACCCCGCCGCCGCTAACTCGCTAAAACCCGCTGGCTAAGGCGTTGCGGTTGGCGTTGCGGTTGGCTCAGGAACGACCCCGCGGTTTTCAAGGACCGTCGCTAGGTTTTCAATCGTCGCCGCCGCGTCCAGCCGCAGGTTGTTCGCTTCCTCTGTCAGATTGGACTGGAGCTTCGACGTGACCTGGCTCGCCCCGGCGAACCCGTAGGTGAAGTTTCCCGAGGAGGTGCTGTTCGAGGAGGTGCTGTTCGAGGAGGATTCCGCAGCGGAGGCTAGCAGATACCCCTTCAGCTTATGCGCAATGCTCAGGCTGTTGCCGGCCCCGATGTCTGTCTTGCGATTCGTTTTTCCCAGAATCTGGAACGAGATATTGTCTGTGCTGGATCCCGAAGCTGATGAGATCACGCCGTATTCTTGCCCCGACCCCTCGGCAATCATCTCCATGTAGGTTCCAGAAAGGAGGCCTGTCGTGAAATAGAGAAGATCCGTTTGCGGATCGGTGAGGGTGACGATAGAAGTCACGGCCTTCGAGGAATAATCCACAACCAAATATCCGCCCTGAAGAAAGGAATAATTCACAGACGGGCCAGTGTTGGAGAAGGAAAGATCGTAAACCAGCACCTCAGCGCGCATCGCGCCCAAAGCGAAAAATGCCGCCGCTGCAAAAAGAAAAATCTTTCTCATATTGTACACATTCCCGCAGATTCTCGGCAATGTCTATCGGGATTTTTCGCTATTCCGTTTCGGCTGTCGTCTCCTCCGTCTTGTTGTTGTAGAAGAGGGTGATTTTTGAGATTTTTGTGAGGTTGAAGCTGTGCCACTCGACGGAATCTCCGCCATCCACCCAAACGATCTTCAGATCCCATTTGTTCGCAGACGCCTTGGAATTGAACGTCACGTCAACGGAGTTCCCGTCCCGGATGCTGCCCGGCAATTTCACCCTGTCGTCCTCGCTCCACTCGTCTTGGGAAGATGGGGCGATATAGATTCTTTTGATGTCGTATCCGGTTTTGTTCACCAGCGTGAAGTCGAGGTCGCTATCTGCCAGGGCCAGACCTGAAGCTCCCAACACCAAGGTCAGAGCGAAGAATAGATTCAGACCAAGAGATTTTATTTTTTTCATAGGAATAAAATGTTTCAGCCGAAAATTGGCGAGTCAATAACGAATTCTGGTGCTGTCGGCGACGGTGGCTTGCTGTTGCGGCGCGGCGGGTTGGGAGGATTTGGCATTCGGCAGCATCTTTCTGCAGCATCCGCAGCAGGCTGGATGTTTTCCCGCCTTGCGCGAGGTGCGCACCGCGAGCGCGGCGAGGTAGGCGGCGGCGCAGGCGATGGCGGCGGCGATGATGAGGGCTTCGATCATAGGCGGCTTCCGATCTGGTAGATGGCGACGGCGGCCCCCCACGCGAGCGTCGTCATGGTGACAAACGATCCAGCCGCCCATTTCCAGTTGAGCTCTTTGGCGATCACCGTGACGGTCGCGCCGCACTGCATGCAGAGGGCGAAAAAGGCCATGAGCGCGAAGACGACTGGCAGAGTATAAACCGGCTGTCCCGCCCGGGGCCCGGAGTGCCACTTTTCTTTTGCCAGGATCGAGCGGAGGTCGGTTGCTTCATTCCCCGCATCAGCATCAAGATTGTAGATCACCCCGAGGGTCGAGACAAAGACCTCGCGGGCGGGAAAGCTGGAGAGGATGCTGACCGTGATCTTCCAGTCAAACCCGGCAAGATCGAAAGCCGGCTGGACCGCCGTCCCGAACTGCCCGAGGTAGCTTTGCGCGATGTAGGCGCCGTCAATCCGCCTGGCCAGCTTGATGGAAAGTCCGGAGTTTGGATCGGAAAGCGCGGTGGCCACATCGGCGGCGGACTGCGTGGCGAGGAATGCCTCGCGCATCGTTTTCGCCACAGATTCCGGCCTCGGAAAATACAGCAGCGCCCAGAGGATCACGGAGAACGCGAGGATCAGGGTGCCGGCGCGCACGACAAATTCGCGCCCGCGCTCCCACATCCGGATGGTGACGTTCCGCAGTGTGGGAACCCGGTAGTCAGGCATCTCGAGGATGAACGGCAGGGGCTTGAGCCGCAGCACCCACCGGTTCATGAACCACGCGAGGGGCATCGCCACGGCCGCGCCAACAAAGTGCATCAGGAAAAGCGTCCACCCGGCGACGATTGGCCCATGCGAGGGCTCGACAAATGCTCCGATGAGCAGGACATAGACAGGCAGGCGCGCCGAGCAGCTCATGAACGGGGTCATCAGGATCGTGGTGATGCGCGCTTTCGGATCCTCGAGCGTGCGCGCGGCCATCACGCCGGGAACCGAGCAGGCGTATCCCGAAAGCAGCGGCACAAAACTTTTTCCGTTGAGCCCGCACCAGCCGAAGAGCTTGTCCATGAGGAATGCCGCCCGCGCAAGGTACCCGGTATCCTCAAGCACCGCGATGAACAGGAATAACAGGAGGATCTGCGGCAGGAAGACGAGGACCCCTCCGACCCCCGCGATGATCCCGTCGGAGACGAGGCTTTGGATCATCGGTGTCCCTGCCAGCGCCGGCGAGACCGCCGCCTGCACCCACTCCGACCCGGACTCAATGAGCGACATCACCGGGCTCGCCCAGGCATAAAGGCTCTGAAAAACAACTGACATCACCCCGAAAAAAATGAGGGTCCCCCAGACCCGGTTCAGGAGGAGGGAGTCGATCGAGCTCCTCGTGCGGGCGACCATCCCATCGCCTCCGAGCACCCCCACAAGCAGCGCGTCAAGGTGGCTGTAGTGGAGGACCGCCTCGGCCGAGGCCGGATTCATGCCGTGCGAACGGATCGTTTCGCGCGCGGCTTTCCGAAGGCTAGAAAGCTTCCCCTTGTGCCCGATCTTGTCCGCAAAGGCGCTGTCGGCGTCGAAAACCATCCGCAAGGCTTCCGGCCCGGTGACGTCCACGCCGAGATGCGCCAGCCCGTCGCGAACGATGTCTCGCGCCGCGCCAATAAACTCCGGCCACTGGATCCGCGGGATCCAGCGAGGGTCCTCGATCGCGCGCACAAGCGCATTTATTAAATTCTCCAGCCCCTTCCCGCGCTTCGCGACCGTGGGGATGACCGGCACGCCCAGGCGGTCGCTGAGAAGCGCTTCGTCGATCTCGATCCCGTTTCTCTTGGCCGCATCCCACTGGTTGAGCACGACGACCATCGGAATGCACAGCTCGGCGGCCTGCGAGACAAGAAGCATGTTCCGCTTGATGTTCGTCGCATCCACCACGCACACGATCAAATCCGGCGCCTGATGGCCGAACCGCCCGCCGAGCGCGTCCATCACCACCCGCTCGTCGGGCGAGGCTGCGGCAAGGCTGTAGGTTCCCGGAAGGTCGCTCAGCTCGACCTGACGCCCGCCAAGCTCCATCGCCCCGACCTTCTTCTCAACGGTGATCCCGGGGTAGTTTGCAATGTGCTGGCGCAGTCCGGTCAGCCGGTTGAAGATCGTGGACTTCCCTGTGTTAGGATTGCCCAGCAGCGCGATCCGTACCGCTCCCGCCGGAGCGGCTTGCTTCATCCTGCCTCCTCGACTTCAATCAGATCCGCCTCCGCGCGGCGGACGCTGATCTCCTGCCCGCCGATCTGGATGGAAATCGGATCCCCAAGCGGGGCGATCCGAGAGATCCGCACCCGGCAACCGGGCAAAAACCCCAGTGCCGCCAACCGGCCTGCACAAGTGCAGTCACTCGTGATCGAAACGATATTGAGCATCCCGAAGTGGTGGATCTCCCCTAGCTTCTTCATCGCCTGAAAACTGCGGCCATTCCGGCATGCCGTCAAGGGGATCATTTCGACAGGGGATGAATGGGAATAGGTCGCATGTCTGCTGACACCCACCCGAACGAACCCGCTAGAGGCTGGAATGCTCGACCATCCAAAGAATGGAGCGATCTGCATCATCTTTGAATCGCTGCCAAAAGCCTTCCCTCGACTCCTCGCGCGTCGACCGCCAAGCACCGCTTGCATCCCGCCAGGAAATGAACTAAACTGACATTTGAAGTGATGCGCTTTGAAGTGGCCCGCGATATTTATGCCAGGAGGTTGCCCCGCACCCCTCAAAATAACCGTGACACCACCACAAAGAATCCCCGGCTTCACTTCACTGCCAGCCGAAAGCACCCCCCCGGCTACCGGAAACAAAGAAGGGCGCTTCAACACGAAAGTATTTTTTGCATGGGCGATGCTTGGCGTCGGATTGCTAGCAACGGCCTGGATTAGTTTTCAGGTCAAGCAGGACAGCGAGCAAGATGCGGTCGGGCATTTTTCCTTTGTCTGCGATCAGCTGACCCTCAAAATCCAAGAGCGGCTTGGGGCGTGCGCGCTGGTGCTCCGTGGCGGTGCTGGACTTTTTTCAGCGACTGGGAAAGCGGTCGACCGCCATGCGTGGCGAAGCTACGTCGAGACATTGCGGGCGCAGGGCACAGTTTCCGGCGTGCAGGGGATCGGTTTTTCACAGGTCATTGCACCCAGCCAGTTGGCCGACCATATCGCCCACGTTCGAGGCGAAGGATTTTTCGACTACGCCGTGCGCCCGACCGGCGAACGGGCCATCTACACGTCGATCATCTTCCTGGAGCCTTTCCGAGACCGCAACCTGCGCGCCTTCGGTTACGACATGTATTCGGAGCCAGTGAGACGTGAGGCTATGGAACGGGCGCGTGATACGGGCGGGGAGGCTTTGTCAGGGAAGGTCTCCCTCGTTCAGGAAACCTCAACGGAAGTCCAAGCAGGAACGCTCATGTATGTCCCCGTTTACCGCAACGAGACGCCGGTGGATACTGCCGAGCAGCGGAGGGAGGCGCTTATTGGATGGGTTTATAGCCCCTACCGGATGAACGACCTCATGAGCCACATCATTGACGAGTGGGAGGCCCACTTTGGCAAAGATATGGACATGCACGTTTACGCCGGCACGGAGGTGTCTTCGGCCTCCCTCCTTTTTGACATGACCCCGGAAACCACGCCCAAGCCGGATTCTCTCTTCTACCAGCAGCGGACGATCTCCTTTGGCGGCCAGCATTGGTTGCTGACATTTGACTTGCCATCAAAACGCCCCGCCGTCAGCTACACCTCGACATGGTCATCTTTCATCGGAGGCATCGCACTTAGCGGACTGCTGTGCGGATTGATGCTTTCGTCCATCAACATGCAATCCCATGCGGTCGGCATCGCGAGGGACCTGACCAGAGAAATCCGGCTGCGCGAAGATTTGATCAAGGATAGCGAATATCGCTGGAGGTTCGCTCTGGAAGGAGCTGGAGACGGGCTCTGGGATTGGAATGTCCCCGAGGGCACGGTTTTCTTCAGCAAGTGTTGGAAGGAAATGCTTGGCTACGCAGAAGAGGAACTGAGCTGCAGCCTCGACGAGTGGAGCAACCGCATCCATCCCGATGACCTGGCTCAGGCCCTCGGTGCCACGAGAGCGCATTTCGACGGGATAACCCCGCTCTATACCTGCGAGTACCGAATCCGCTGCAAGGATGGCACTTGGAAATGGATTCTTGCCCGCGGGTTGGTGGTCAGCCGCGACACCGCGGGCAAACCGCTGCGCGCCATCGGCACGCACACCGACATCACCAGCCGCAAGCAAAGAGACGAAGAACAGGCACGAACATCAGAACGACTGGCCCTGGCGACGAAGGCCGGAGGCGTAGGGATCTGGGATTACGATATTGTCAAAAACAACTTGGTCTGGGACGACGGCATGTTTCGCCTCTACGGAATTTCTCGGGAGCAATTCAGCGCTGCTTATGAGGCATGGCAAGCGGGGGTTCACCCGGATGATCGGTTGCGGGGGGACGCCGAAATCCAGATGGCGATTCGCGGCGAAAAGGACTTCGACACCGAATTTCGTGTTCTTTGGCCGGACGGAAGCGTTCGCAGCATCCGGGCGTTGGGAACAGTACGGCGGGACGCCTTCGGAAACCCTGTGCATATGCTTGGCACGAACTGGGATATCACGGCCCAAAAGCAGATCGAGGAAGATCTCCAAAAGAAGAGCGCCGAATTGGAACGCTTCACCTACACGGTCTCGCACGATCTCAAGAGCCCCCTGGTGACGATTAAGACGTTCCTAGGATTTCTTGAAAAGGACATGGTGGCTCACCAGGCGGAGCGCGCAGCCAAGGACTTGGGATTCATCAACAACGCTGCAGATAAAATGGGACTTCTGCTCGAAGAATTGTTGGAGCTCGCCCGAGTCGGCCACAACGAGCATCCGCCCGAGGAGGTGTCCCTGCAGGAAATCGTGCACGATGCATTGGCCTTGGTAGCCGGGCAAATTTCCACACGGGGTGTCGAGACGGTAGTCACGCAGAAGCCTGTCTGGCTCTATGGAGACCGAGCCCGCCTGCTGGAAGTCTTCCAAAACCTGGTGGATAACGCCGTGAAATTCCTCGGCGACCAACCCGCCCCGCGTGTGGAGATCGGGATCGAATGGGTCAGCCGCGAAGTGGAGATCTTCGTTCGCGACAACGGCCAAGGGATCGACCCGCAACATCTGGACCAAGTCTTCGGCTTGTTTGAACGACTCGATTCCCACGCCCCCGGTTCCGGGATCGGGTTGGCACTGGTGCGCCGCATCGTCGAGCTGCATGGCGGCAAGATTCGGGTGGAATCGGAAGGATTGGGCCGAGGGGCAACCTTTCGATTCACCTTGAAAAAAGCCCACCTCAAGCGGGAGTGCCCAATCGGGTCAGGCCGCGCATTTGATCATCTTGCCATCAAAACTTAGCCAACAATCTGGCGAGTCAATGACCTGTGACAACCACCGGGGTTTTTCCGCCAGATGGCGGCCGGTGAGGGAAGTCAGGGTTTCAGGTTCAGGGAGGTGAGGATGCCTTTCCCGTTTTCGAAGAGGCTGAGTGTGGAGAGTGAGCCACGATCCACTTTGAAAGACAGGGCGTGGTGCGATCCGATGTCCAGAATGTTGCAGATGAGGTTTGCTAGGACTCCTCCATGGGAAACGATGAGGATATTTTCGTGTTCCGAATCGAGGAGCATCTGTTTCGCTTGGCTGATCCTGCCGAGAAAGTCGCCGAGGTTTTCCCCGCCAGGAAAGGCGAATCCGGGGGCGTGAGCGGCCCAAGGTCCGATCATTTCGGGAGACTGCTTGCAGATCTGGGCAAACGTTAATTTTTCCCATTCTCCGAAGTTCACCTCCCGCAGCAGATCCTGATAGATCACGGGGGGGGTGGGAAGGAGCTTTGCGATCTCGAGGGCTGTCTGCCGGGCGCGCAGCAACGGGCTGGAGCAGATGCAGCCAATATTATCGAACGTGACCAGAAGCTTCGCCAATGATTCCGCTTCCTGGATGCCCTTGCTGCTGAGCGGGAGGTCGGACGATCCGATGTAGCATCCGTCATGCTCGGAGGAGAGCGATCCGTGCCTGACGAGAATGATGTTTTTCATCGGAGCGGCGGGGGCAAGTTCGGATTCAGAAAGAGAAGCCTGATCAGCGGGGGTGCTGAAGGCGCAGGCCTTTCACGCCAGGCTCTTGATGAGGCAACGCATCAGGTCAAAGAACTCGGGGCGGAGGCCGATGGGTTCCATGAGCTCGACATCGATCCCGGGGAATTTGGTTTTCATGGCGGCGATCTGCGCGGGGATATCCTCGTGAAAGTGTCCGCCTTTTGCCATAAACAGCGGCAGGAGCCGGGCTGTGCGGATGCCGGCTTTCATGATCTCTGGGGCAATCTCCATGAGGCTGGGTTCGGAGTGCTCCAGGAAGCAAAGAAACACGCCGTTGTTCCCCAGGTCATTGCGAAGGTCGGCAGCCAGCTTGCGGAATGGTTCGGCCCATTGGGAGTTTTTGCTTCCGTGACCGAAAAGGATAAGGCAGGAGGTATTCATAGTAATGAAGGAGCGAGGTGAGATTGGAGCTCATCAAACGACCAAAGCGCCGGGAAAGCAACCCCAGCTTCCAGGACGTGCTGGGGCGGGAGAAAAAGGAATGCCGCGTCGGCGGCTTGCAGCATTTCCAGATCGTTAAAGGAATCCCCCGCAGCCGCCACGCGCCATCCGAGCCGCTGAAAATCGGCAACGGCGCCGGCTTTTCCTCCGCCATCGCGCAGGGTGTATCCGGTGATAAACCCGGCGGCATCGAGGGTCAGCGAGTGGCAGATCATGAGGGGCGAGCCAAGCTTCGACATCACGGGCCCGGCGAGCTCATGGAAGGTGTCCGAGAGGATGGCGACGAGCGCACGCTGGCGCGCCCAGGCCAGGAAGGCGATGGCGCCGGGAAGCGGCTCGATGGAGGCTACGATCTCCCGCAGGCGCATGAGCGTGAGGCCGTGCTGGCGGCAGAGCGAGATCCGCTGCCGCATGAGCGCGCCGTAGTCCGCGATATCGCGTGTGGTCAAGGCGAATTCCGGCACCCGGGCGACCTGTGCAACGGTTTCCCAGATTTCCGGCACGAGCACGCTCTCCAGGTCGAGAGCGAGGACGGAACATGGCGGAACATGCACCAGCGTCTTCAGCTTTTCGACGAGGCCGGGGATCTCGTCAAACTGCCCTTGGGCAGGAGCCTGCGGCCTGCCGACCACGACAACCTCGCAGCCCTCCAGTCGCGCGGCCTCGATTTTTTCGCGCACGCCGCCCGCGTCTCCGCTGTCTTTGGTCACCAGCACTCCCGCGCCGAACTGCCGGATGAGCGCGCGGTTTTCCTCCACGCGAAACGGCCCGCGTCCGGTGACGATATGGTGGGCTGGGATTCCTGCGTCGCGGCAGGATTGGTGGGAATCCGGGTGGTCGAGCACGCGCACGATGAGATCCAGTCCCGCCCGCCGGGCCTCGAGCGCATACGGGAGGACGTTGCGCGAGCCGATGGTGAGCAAAACCGTTCGTCCTGGTTCGACGCTCCGGCGCGCGGCTTCCTGGTGGTCTGCAGCCACGCAGACTCCATCGGTCCCGCTCATGCTCCCGGGGCGCAGGTAGGAGAGATACGGAATCCCCAGTTTGATTGCGACATCGCTGGCGGTGGCTCGCACAGCCAAAGCATACGGATGCGTGGCATCGACAATCGCGCGGATCCGGCGGCCCGTCACGAGCTCCGCCATCTGGCTTGCGTCGAGGCGTCCGCTGCGGCGTTCGATCCGTGGGTGCGCCCCCGAAAAGAGCGGGACATCGGTGGCGCTGGAAACGAGAACCCGATATCCGGCCCGAGCCAATGCCTCGGCGATGGGTGCGCCGTCGCTGGTGCCTCCAAAAAGAAGGACCATCGTCAGATTTTGTAGCCTCGAGGCGTCACGAACCAGCCGTTGAGGATCTTCGATGAGCTGTTGCCGACAATCACGATGCTCTTCATCGTGATCTCCTCATCGAGAAAACGCCCTAAATCCGAAAGCACGAGGCGCTCGTCCTCCGCGCCGACGGCCGTGGCGATGCCGACCGGCGTCGAGCCCGGCCGATGCTGGCGGAAGATTTCTGCCACCTCGACAATTTGGGTCACCCGCTTCGTGCTTTTCGGATTGTAGAGCGCAACCACCATGTCCGCGCCTGCTAGCGCCTCGATCCGGTGCCGGATGGTATCCCATGGCATGAGAAGATCGCTCAGGCTCACGCACGCGAAATCGAGCATGAGCGGGGCCCCGAAGCGCGCTGCGGCAGAGTTTGCCGCCGAGACTCCGGGTATGATTTCGATCGGGATATCCATTCCGTGGGCCGCCGCCATTTCTATGGCCAGGCCTGCCATGCCATAGACTCCTGCATCGCCGGAGGAAACAAACGCCACGGTTGCTCCTTGCTGCGCGCGGTCCAACGCGGCCCGGCAGCGGTCTGCCTCCTGGCGCATCCCGGACGATAGCAGCTCTTTTCCTTCGGTGAGATCCTCGATGTGGTTGAGGTAATGCTTGTAGCCGACGATCACGCTGCTCTCGCGGATGGCTTCCTCGGCCCGGTGCGTCCGGTCCGCCACGCTTCCGGGGCCGATGCCAACTACAAAGAGCTTTCCCGGGCGATCGCTACGGTCACCCCGTTGATGATGGTTTTGGGTAGTAGTAATTTTGTCCTCCTTCCAGCCAGCAGCGCCGAGGGCTCGGCGACGGCAGGCAATTTCACTTGATCGGCCACCCATTGGGAATGGCCAAATTGTTTTGTCGTCGAAAGAATTTCATCGGCGGAGAGGAACCGCAGGCTCAGGCCGAGATCCTTGGCTGCCAGCAAGAGCCCGGCTTCGTCCGCCTTCAAATCGGCCGAGGCAAGAATGCGCACGTCCGCGACGCCCGCGCCGACCTTTTCAAGCGCCCCGAGGATCGCCCCGGCGATGCTTTCCGCCTTGGCCCCGCGCCGGCAGCCGACGCCGACGGTGAGGGTTTTGACCGCTTCGGTGGTGGTGGAAATGACCGGTTCGGCGCCGATGGCATTGGCCGCTTCCAGCGCGAGCGCGTTGGCTCCGCCCTCGTGCCCGCTGAGCAGGCTCACCGCGTAGCGTCCGCCCACATCGATGACGACGACCGCCGGGTCGCTGAGCTTGTGCCGGATCAACGGCGCGATCGCCCGCACCACAACCCCGCAGGGAGCCACGTAAACCAAGCGCGGATATTGGCGAAAAATCTTCCCGGTGAGCTTCACGACCGCCGGAAACCTTTCGGCATCCATCGGCTCGGTGACGGACTCGTGAAGGTAAACCTGGCAGCCTCCAAGCTTGGCCGCAAGGCTGCGGACCACGCGCGCGCCTTGGTCGCAAAGCGTGATCAGGGCGGTTCTCATGCTTTCTTTGCCGCGCGATACCCGTGGGAAAACTCTCCGCTGTAGAGCCGGGAAACGGATTCGCTCCGGTCGAGCGCGCGCCCGACGACGATCATCGCGGTCTTGCCGATCCCTGCGTCAGCCACTTTTTTTGAGATATCCGCCAGCGTTCCTTGAACGATGATTTGGTCCGGCCACGACGCGCGGTAGACAACGGCGATCGGGCAATCCGGGCCGTAATGCGCGGAGAGACTCGCCCCCACGGCAGCGAGATTTTGGACGGAAAGAAAAATGCAAAGCGTTGCCTGTGCCTGCGCCATCCGCTCGAGTTCCTGACCGGCGGGCATCGGGGTGCGGCCGGCGGTGCGCGTCAGAATGATCGTCTGCGAGACTTCCGGGGCGGTCAGCTCGGTTTTCAAGGCGGCTGCTGCGGCTTGAAATGAGCTCACCCCAGGCACGACCTCATACCCGATCCCCAGGCGATCCAGCTCGGTCATCTGCTCGCCGATCGCCCCGTAGATCGAAGGATCTCCTGTGTGCAGGCGAACCACATCGATCCCGCGCTCGCGTGCCTTCCGGCAAACCTCAGTCGTTTCTTTGAGCGTCATGGATGAGGAGTCGTATTTCTCCGCAGTGGCGGGGATGAGCGCCAGCACTTCCGGGCTGACAAGCGAGCCTGCGTAAACGCAGCACTGGCAGGCTTGCAGCAGCCGTGCGGCTTTTAAGGTTAGCAATTCAGGATCGCCCGGACCCGCGCCGACAAAGGTGACTTTCATAAGGATTTTTTCGTGGCGTGAATGAGGATGACCGAGAGGTAGCCGGCCTCCGAGCCTTTGTCGCGCAGCTTGTGCAGGTCGAGCTCAATGACCTGATTGGGATGGCCGGCCCGCTGCACAAATACCGCGTCGCCGATCACCCCTGTCTCTTCCAGAATATCGAGGATATCTCCGAGCCGCTTTCCGATCTTCATGAGGACGACGGTTCCTCCGGATTCGATCGCCTGGCGCACGGCGCTCAGATCGTCTGCCGTAGGGATGACCGAGATCGGCTCCTTGCCTTCCCCGAGCGGAAAATCCGTGAGCGCAGCCACGGCGGAAAATGAGGTGATCCCGGGAACCGTGATGACTTGTACGGATGGCAGGATCGCTTTCAGCTCGCGGAGAAGGTAGATGTAGGTCGAATAAACCAGGGCGTCTCCGAGCGTCAGGAAGCAGACGTCCTCGCCGGTTTTCAATAAGGTAGCAATCGTCCCGGCGGATTGCCTCCAGCTTCTGGAGAGCTCGGCCTTGTCAGCGGTCATCGGGAAGACCAGCTCATGAATCACGGCGTTTGGATGCACGTAGCGGCTCGCGATTTCGAGGGCCACGCTGCCGCCATCGGCCTTGGCCTTGGGCACGACGACGTGTGGGCAGCGGGCGAGGACCGAAGCCGCTTTGACCGTCAGCAATTCAGGATCGCCGGGGCCGACGCCCATTCCGTAGAATGTTCCGATCGTCGAGGGATCCATCAGTGAGCCTCCTTTCGAAAAAAGAGCAGGATGCTTCGGGAGGCGAGGTTCATAGGATTTTCCAGGCTTTCTAGCTGGCGGACCGACTCGTCGGCCAAAGTGAGGTTTTCACAGATAAAGGCCGCGTGCGTCGGCAGCATCGAGGCAACGAGGGCTTCAAGCCATGCGGCATTGGAGGGATTGCCCGCCAGCACCGCAAGCTTTTCCTCCAGGGCAAGAGCTTCGATGCCGACCTCCGGAACCGAGTCGTGGGCCGAAAGAATCCGCGCGCCCAACCAGTCGCGCCCCACGCTGGCAAAGGCCGCGTGGACAGAGCTGATCCCGGCAACCACTCTGCATGCGTCGTGTCCAAAGCGCCGGATAACCGGGCGCGCGAGGCTGCACAGTCCGGGATCTCCGGTTACGAGGACGACGATGCGCGCTCCGCCGAGCCGGCCCGCCATGACATCAAGCGCCTCGGGGACGTTAGCTCCGACAACGATCCGCTCCGCCGCGACCTGCGGAAACATCTCGAGAAGCCGCCTGGCCCCAACCAAAACTTGTGCCCGTTCAATTTCCCTGAGCGCCGCCGGAGTGACATGCTCGAGCGCGCCAGGCCCGCAGCCCACGATCGTGATCGGTTTCATTTCCATATCGTCAGGTCACCATCGAATCCCAGGATGTCGCCAGGCATGTTGATCAGCACCACGCTGAGGGGTTTTTCTCCGCCGATCCTTGCGACGGCCGCATTGCGGATCCCCGCAGCAAGAACATTGCCGAGCCGCCCGGAGCGGGCGGATCCGCAGGCTGCAAAAATCCCCTCGACCGTGGCGGATTCCGGCAGGGGGCCGCCAAAAACCTCTTCGCCAAGCCGGGCGACGATCCCGGTGGCGCTTGCGGAGTTTGACGAATGGGTATCCCACTCGCCGGCGATGAGCTTCGCCAGCTTTCCGGGGTGCCCTAGCACAAGGAGCGCGTCGAAGCGCGATTCTGCTGCCGCCTGATCGAGCATGAACCCCCAGTGGTTGCTCACCTGCACGGCCTGCCCGGGGTTCAGACGAAAATTTCTATTTGCGGCCCGTTCGCCGATGTTGCCCGGGACGAGCACGGGATTCCGCACTCCGCAGGCCGCCGCCACATCGAGCGCACATTGGAGCGAGGCCTTGAGCGCCGGGGCGCTGAACGGCTTGACGATGCCGGTGGTGCCGATAATGGAAAGCCCTCCTTCGATGCCCAGGCGCGGATTGAACGTTCGCGCGGCGAGCTCGCGGCCGCCGGGGATCGATACGGTGACTCTCACCCCCCGCTGGGTGACTTCGCGCACGCCCTGCCGGATCATCCGGCGAGGCACGGGATTGATGGCAGGTTCCCCCGGAGCGACCGAGAGCCCGGGCTTGGTGACCGTCCCCACGCCCTCGCCCGCCGCAAACCCGACCTCGTCGCCATCCGAAAACTCGACATCGGCAACGATCAGCGCCTGGTGGGTGACATCGGGATCGTCTCCCGCATCCTTGCACACCGCCGCCTGCGCTCCGCCAGGGGTGAGGCTGCCGCTGACCACGCAAAAGCGAACCCGGCGGCCCTCAGGGAGGCCGATTTCGACGGACTCCGGAGCGACGCCTTCGCAGAGCCAAGTTGCCGCGGCCTTGGCCGCCGCAGCTGCGCAGGCGCCGGTGGTGAACCCTGCGCGCAAATTCACGGCGCTTTCACCTCCAGAATCAGCTCGTCGGGGATCAGGCTCAAGAGCTGTTCCCGCGCCTCCCGAAGGGTGAGGGGAAGCCCCTGAATCGGCACGCCGTCGAGGCGTTTCAACTCGTTCAGAAGCCGCGATACATAGGGGAGCCGCAAGCTCGCCCGCTCGATCAATTCGTGATCATGAAAAACCTCCTCCGGAGTTCCCTCCTTAAGAACTCGGCCCTGGTTCAGCAGATAAATGCGATCGGCGAAAAGCGGCAGCGTGTCGACCGAGTGGGTGGCCAAAACAATCGTGATTCCCTGCTCCCGATTGAGCGTGCCGAGCAGGTGCAGCATGCTGTGCTCGCCGGCGGGATCCAGCCCGGCAGTCGGCTCGTCCAGGATCAAAATCGGCGGTTTCATGGCCAGCACCCCGGCGATGGCGACCCGCTTTTGCTGCCCGAAACTCAGGTGGTGGATCGCCCGCCCGCCAAGGTCTTCCGCCCCCACGGCCAGAAGCGCCTCGGCCACGCGCCTCTCGACGTCACGTTCCGGCAGGCCGAGGTTTCGCGGGCCAAACGCCACGTCATCAGAAACCGTTGCCCCGAACAGCTGGTCGTTGGGGTTTTGAAAAACCAGGCCGACCATCTGGTAAAGTTCGGTTTGCGGGTAGCTGTGGAGATCGCGCCCGTTGATCCGTGCCTCGCCCTTCTGGGCCTTCAGCAAACCCGCGAGAACTTTGATGAGAGTCGTTTTTCCGGAGCCATTTGAGGCGAGCATCGCAACAAACTCTCCGCGCCGCACTCGGAACCCGACATCCGTCAGCGCGACGAATCCGTCAGGATAGCAAAACGAAACCGCGTCTGCCTCCAAAGCGACGTCGTTCATCGGGACAGCACCTCCGCAGCCAGCAGGATGCCGATGATCGACAAGGCGGCCCCGGCGATGATTGAGGCATCCCGCCATGTCAGCGGTGGCAGGACACCCATCGGAATATCGCCAGTGTAGCCCCGTGCCCGCATCGCTTCGTTCGTACGAACCGCTTGGTCGACGGCTCGCAAGACCACCACCCCTGCGACCAGCCCGGCCGAAGAGACGCCGCGCCGCATGCTGGAATATCCGAGCCGCACGCGCTGCGCATCGGTCACGTCCGCCGTCAGATCCAGCAGCACGAAGATGTAACGATACATGAGCATGGCAATTTCTACCCAGCCCTTGGACATCCCCAATGTCCGCATGGCCAGGAAGATCCTGTGTGCCGGGGTCACGGAGCTGAGGAGCAACATCGCGCTCATTCCCCCAACCACCCGGGAGGCCATCAGCAAGCCGGTGTGCCAGCCTTCGCGGGTGACCGTGATGCCGAGCGCCGGGACGGTCCAGAGTGGAGTCGTGCCGGCGAACACGGATTGCAGCACCAACAGCACGGCCGCGATGCCCATCGGCGCGGCCAGGCGCAATGCGATGAGACGGGAGGGGACGCCCATCGCGACGGTCGTGGCGACGCACGTCAGCATCACTCCGAGAGGAACTGCCGGGGTCGGAGAAAAAACGACAAGCGCAAGCGCCGCCAGCGCCACGATCAGCTTTGTTCGTGGATCGACCCGCACAAGGATGTTGTCCTGGCGGGCGAAGAGGTCAGAGAAAATTTCCGAAAGCAGGGACATGTCAGCCTTTCTTTTTTGGTGGAAACATCTCGCGAAAGCAATATCCCGCGACAAACCCGCCGGCCGTGCCCGCGATGAGAAAGAAAAAGAGAAGCAGGTCGCCCTGGTCTGTATTGATGAGCGGCGGGCTCGCCGGCCGTCCGGCGGCGGCCGCAAATTTTTCCACTACGGTTTCGTCCACCCCGTGCCACTGATAGGGGAGGCGGGCTGCCAGGAATGTCAGCGCGGCGGCAATCACTACGACCGCAGACATGATGAGGATGGTTTTTTTCATCGGGCGGGTTCCATCGGTTTTTTGTGCGCGCAGGGCATGGGCTCGACGCCGAGGCAATAAAGAAGCGAGGGGCGCCTGGACGCAATGAACGAGTAGACTCCCGCCGTGACGAACCCTTCCAAAATTCCCAGTGGCAGCTGCGTCGGCAGCAATGACACTCCGATCGCGCTGAAGAGTTTCAGCAGCGAGCCGGAGCCATGAAGCGCCAGGGTGAGCTCGAAGGACGTGGCGGCGTAGGTCGCCCAGTCGGATAGCATGCCGGCGAGGAATGCTGCCCCCCACGCCGGCATGCCGAAGCGGCGCGCGAGCCGGAATACCGACCATCCGGCCAGCGCCCCGACGACGCCCATCGACACGATGTTTGCACCGAGCGAAGTGAGTCCGCCGTGGGAAAGGAACAGCGCCTGCAACAGCAGGGCGATGCTGCTCACAACGACTGTCAGGGCAGGCCCGATAAAGATCGCAGCCATCCCGGTGCCGCACGGATGAGAACATGTTCCAGCCAATGGCACGGGAAAGGGCATGCATGAAATGACGAATACCGCCGCGCCGATCAGCCCCACCATCGGCTTAAAGAATGGTTCCCGTGCGCTCTTGACGCGCAGATCGCGCAGCCCCCACGCCACGAAAGGAATCGCGAGGGCATACCAGAGCGCCGCCCATTGCGTTGGCAGGATCCCTTCGGAGATATGCATCGCCCGGGCGGTGGACGGCAAGCCGAAGACGGCCAGGAGGCACGCTGCGGCGAGGATTGGTTTGCGGCTCA
The DNA here is from genome assembly GCA_037127695.1 of Verrucomicrobiia bacterium. Taxonomy (GTDB): domain Bacteria; phylum Verrucomicrobiota; class Verrucomicrobiia; order Chthoniobacterales; family Terrimicrobiaceae; genus QYQL01. The sequence continues at coordinate 39,601 of JBAXXX010000008.1, forward strand.
TGCGGGATCCCCCGTGACGTTCTTGTGGGATCGCGCCGCGAGGGAGCAGAGGGCATGCACCGTGGCGACGGCCAGCGTGCTGCCTCCGCGGCGCCCTTCGACTGCAATAAATGGCACGCCGAGCGTTGACAGCTCCTCCTTGCTCTCGACGACGTGAACAAAGCCGACCGGCATGCCGACGACCAGAGCGGGCCGGATTCCTTCTTCGAGAATCATCCGGTTGAGCTCCAGCAGCGCCACCGGCGCATTTCCAAACACGACGAGGCCCCCGTCGAGTTGGGCCTTGGCTTTGCGGATGGCAAAGAGCGAACGGGGGAGCCCCCTGTCCAGGGCTTCAGCAGCAACATCGGCATCGGCGACATGGCAGGTGATCCTGCCCGGTTCATATCCGGCGTTCACTCCCCGCAGGCGCGCCAGGGAAAGTCCGCTGCGGATCATGTTGGAGTCCGCATAGATCGGCGCCCCGCGCACGAGCGCCGCGATGCCGGAGGTGAGGGCGTCCGGAGAAAATCGGACCGACCCGGCCAGGCCCATGTCTCCGGTCGTGTGGATCATCCGGCGCACGATCTCCCATTGTTCGAGCGGGAAGCCGCAGCGGTCGGGGGCCTCTCGGTCGATGATCTCGAACGAACGGGCCTCGATTTCCGGGCCGCTCATCGGGCGGTTTAGCAAGTGGTGGATGAAGGGTGTCATAGGTGCGAGGATTTTAAATAGCTAACAAAGTGGCGGACGGACTTCGCGCACGAGGCGAAGTGGAGGTGTGCGTAGCTGGCGAGCACCGAGCCCGACTGAAATCCTTCGGCCGCAGGGTGTCCGGACCGGCGATGGCTCAGCTCGTAGGCGGTCACGCAGCCGGCAGGTGGATGAGAAAGTTCGGAATAGTGAAACTCATGCCCGCGCAAGACGTCGCCGGTATCGCCCCACAGGGTTTCGCGCGTGAGCGTGACTTCGACGTAGCCGAGCGACTTGCGGCGCGTGCACATCCGGGTCCAAGCCGGAAGGATCCCGACCATCGGATGGCGGATGCCGTCCAGGGTTTCGATGCCTTGCGAGAGGTACATGAGCCCGCCGCACTCCGCATAAATTGTCCGGCGGCTTTCGGCAAACTGGCGGAGGCATCCGCACATCGCGTCGTTGGCTGAAAGCTCCTGGGCATGCTCTTCGGGATAGCCTCCGCCGATATAGATCCCGTCCAGATTGTCCGGCAGCCCACCGTCGTGGAGCGGTGAGAACGGAACCAGCTCGCATCCCTCGCGTTCCAAGGCTTCGAGGTTGTCGGGGTAGTAAAAATGGAAGGCCTCGTCCCTAGCGATGCCGAGGCGCACTTTTGTCCCTTCCTCCGACCTTCCGGAAATTGCAGGGCGAGGTAGCAACGGTCGGGCGCTGCGGGCGAATTGAAGGACCTGATCCAAAGAGATCGCTGATCCCACGCCCTCGGCAAGCTCGTCCAACATGGCTCGGGTCAACTGTTTTTCATCCGCGCTCACCAGCCCAAGGTGGCGGCTTGGCAGCTCCGGCAAGGCGCCGCGGCGGACGGCCCCGAGCAGCGGAGGCAGTGAGGCAGCGGAGAGCGATGTGCGCAATCCCTCGGCATGGCGGGCGGATCCGCAGCGGTTGGCAATCACACCAGCTAGGCGAACTTCGGGCAGGAACGTCGCAAACCCGTGGGCCGTCGCTGCGAAGCTGCGTCCGGCTCCGTGCGCGTTGGCGACGAGCACGACCGGGGCGTCCAGCCAGACCGCGACTTCCGCAGTGCTGCCGGAGAGGCCCTCCGGATCGGCTCCGTCAAAGAGCCCCATAACCCCCTCGATCACGGCCAAATCCGCATCGGCACATGCGTTCGCAAAGAGATCTCGAAGATAGCCTTCTCCTGTCATCCACCCGTCGAGGTTGTAGCATGGGCGGCCCGAGGCCAGCGCGAGATACGTCGGATCGAGGTAGTCCGGGCCGACCTTGAATGTCTGCACGCGCAGGCCCCGCCGGCAGAACGCCGCGACAAGCCCGAGAGAAATCGAGGTTTTTCCGGCCCCGCTTTGCGTCCCTGCGATCACCAGGCGGGGGATCATCAAAACTCGACTCCTTCCTGGGCGAGGATCCCATGGGCATACCCGTGGCGGACGCAGGCCATCTCGGTGACCGTGTCCGCGTGCTCGATGAGGCGTGCGCTGGCATGGCGTCCGGTGAGGACGATGCATGCGGTGCGGCCGGGTGCGTCGAGCAGGCCGATTACGTCATCCTCGTCGATCAGCCCGCGCGCGATGGCTCCGCAGATTTCGTCGAGCACGATGAGGTCATGTTTGCCCGAGTCCAGGGCCTGGCGCGCGAATGCCAGGGCTTTCTCGGCCGCCTCGCAATGCTTGGCGAAGGTCGCGTGCTCCGGCGGAGGAACAAATCCGAGGCCGATCTGAACGACCTCGACATCCGGCAGGCGGGCGCATGCCTGCAGCTCGCCGCTCGCCGCGTTCGATTTGAGGAACTGCACGACCAGCACGCTCTGCTGGTGGCCAGCCGCGCGCAGGACCATGCCAAACGCCGCAGTCGTCTTGCCCTTTCCCTCGCCCGTAAAAATTAGTGTGCGCGGGCTCATCGGGAAAAAATGGCGACCCGGACAGCGAGGAATGCGCCGAGCGCCAGCACCGAGGTGAGGAGCATGAGCCGGTTGGTTTGGAGGATATGCGAGCGGGCGAGGGGGTGAAGAGGATCGCCCATCCGGGGCCGTTCGGAGGGGGTTCCGAAGTAGCAGTTCGTGCCGCCTAATTGCACCCCGAGAGCTCCCGCAACAGCGGCTTCGGAAAGCCCGGAGTTAGGGCTCGGATGTTTGCGGCCATCTCGCAGGAAAATCCGCCATGCGCCAGCCGGATTCAATCCGAGGAGCGCTGCGGCGAAAACGGCCAGCGGCACGGTCAACCGGGCTGGAAGGAAATTTACGACATCGTCGAGCCGCGCCGAGGCCCAGCCAAATTGGAGGTATCTCTCGTTTTTGTAGCCGAAGGTTGAGTCGAGCGTGTTGACGGCCTTGTAGAGGATTGCGCCAACCGGCCCGCCGATTGCGGCAAAGAGGAGCGGGGCAGTCACGCCATCCACCATATTTTCCGCGACGCTTTCCACTGCGGCGCGCACAATCTCGGGCTCATCAAGGGAATCCGTATCTCGCCCGACCAACATGGCAACCCGGCGCCGAGCCTCGGGCAGGTCGTCGGCGGCGAGCGCCTGAGCGACCCGCCCGCTGTGCAGCGCGAGATCCCGTCCGGCAAAGCAGGTGTAGAGGAGCGCGATCGAGACGGCGTCCGCCAGAGCGGGAAGCATCCGGGCGGCTGCCGCAATGAGCAGAAATGCTGCCCCGCCAGCGACGGTCAGAACGGCGAGTACGGCGACGGCACCCGCCGCGCGCGGATTGGGGATCGCTCGCCGCAGCGGGGATTCGAGAGCCGCTGCGAACGTCCCGATGAGCTTCACCGGATGCGGGAGCCATCGCGGATCCCCCAGGAGAAGATCGAGGCCAAACGCTGCGACGACTTGATATTCGAGGCGCATCACAGGTGCAGGAGACGATAGATTTTCTTCATGTCAAGCCGCTCGCGGACCACGGTGGCAAGCCGGTCGAAAGACTCTTCATGGTCATAGACCGCGACGACGTTGCCGATTGCGCAGAGGCCGCGCCGCACGCGCAACCGGTCGATGAACCAGCGCCGGAACAGGTCGGCGTCGAAAATCCCGTGCAGATAGCTGCCCCAGACAAGCCCTCGGCCGGCCCCGATCACCTCGCCGTCGTCACGCAAAACCACCGCTTCCAAGGATGCGTCGCATGCGCTCAACCCGTGGTGGATCTCGTAGCCACGCAGCGCAGCCCCCGACTCAGCGTGCCTGCCAACGACCCGCCGCAAAGTTTTTTCCGGAGCCATGGCAGTGGTGAGCGGAAGGAGCCCGAGCGCATCCATCGGCCCGCCATGGGATTCGATGCGGAGGGGATCATCGATGCGCCGGCCGAGCATCTGGTATCCTCCGCAGATGCCGATAATCTCGGTGCGCCCCGCGTGCGCGAGCTCGACGACGGCAGCTGCCAGCCCGCTCTGGCGCAGGTGTTCGAGATCGGAAACAACATGCTTGCTGCCGGGCAGGATCACGGCATCGGGATGCCCCAACTCCTCGAGACACCGGACGATCCGCACGGTAACGTCCGGCTCGATCTTCAGCGCGTCGAAGTCGGTGAAGTTCGAGAGGTGAGGGAGATCGAGCAGCGCGATGTCCACGCGATCGCCCCCGACGGTAGCCCCTTGGGATTTTTCAGCCTTAAACGTCACGGAGTCCTCCTCGGGCAACCCGAGCTTTGGCAGAAACGGCACGACGCCAAAAACCGGAAGCCCCGTGTGGCGGATGAGGTAATCGTGGGCATCGGCGAGCAGCGCCTCCTGCCCGCGAAACCGGTTCACCACAAAGCCCGCCACGCACGCGCGCTCCCACTCGTCGAGCACCTCCATCGTGCCGACAAACGAGGCGTAGACGCCGCCACGATCGATGTCGCCCACCAGAAGGACCGGCGCATGCGCATGGCGGGCCATCGGCATGTTGACGATATCGTGGTGCTTCAGGTTGACCTCGGCCGGGCTGCCCGCGCCTTCGAGGATCACGACATCATGCTCGGCGGCAAGCGAATCGAAGGCTTCCTTGGCCACCTCGAACGCCCGGGGCTTGAAACGGATATATTCGCTGACGTTCATGTTGCCGACCGGCTTGCCGAGAAGGATGACCTGCGAACCGGTGTCCGAGTTCGGCTTGAGCAGGATCGGGTTCATGCGCGCTTCGGGCTCGATCCGGCACGCCTGCGCCTGCACGACCTGGGCGCGGCCCATCTCCAGCCCGTCGCGGGTGACAAACGAGTTGAGAGACATGTTCTGCGATTTGTAGGGGGCGACGCTGAGCCCGTCCTGCTGCAGAATCCGGCACAGCGCGGCGGTCAGCACGCTCTTGCCGGCATTCGAGCTGGTCCCTTGAAACATGAGCGATGCCGCGCGGCGCTTGGGGGCCGCCGCCGCCGGGAACCCCATGGCCTGGCGAAGCGCCTCGCAGAGCCGGGCATTCTCGGATTCCGTGCGCACGGCGACCCGGAAGAACCGGGCGTCAAGGCCCACAAAATCCGTGCAGACCCGGATGGCGATGCCCGCCTTCAGCAGGCGTCCGGACAATGTCGGGGCATCCATCGACATCGATTGAACAAGCAGGAAATCTGCCTCGCCCGGATAAACCCGAAGGCCCGGCATGGCAGACAGCGCTGCCGTGAGCGAGGCGCGCTGTTCGGCCACGTAGGTGCGCGTCCGGTCGAGGTAGTCGGAGTCTTCCAATGCGGCGACCCCGACGGCTTGCGCCAGCGTGTTGACCGACCATGGCGGGAGGAGCTCCCGGATCCGCCGGGCAATCCGGGCATCGGCCACCGCGCAGCCCAGGCGCAGCCCCGGAATCGCAAACGCCTTCGTCAGCGAAAGCAATGCAACCACATTTGCCGGGCGCTCACCGGTGATGCTGTCAAAGCTTTCAACGAAATCTCCAAACGCCTCGTCCACGACAAAGATCGTTCTAGGATGCCGGGCGGCCAGCGCCCTCAGATGTTCGGCATCGCAGACATGTCCGGTCGGGTTGTTGGGGCGCCCAAGAAAAACCGCTTCATTCCCGCGCAGGGCGGACTCGAGCGCCGCAAAATCGAGGCGGAACTCCGAGCTTTCGTCCAGGAGCAGGGGCTCGACAGACATCCCGCCCAATGCCGCCGCGCGCGAGTAGTCGATGTAGGAAGGCGAGGGGATCAGCGCGCGCGGCTTCCCGAGTGCCCGCGGCAAAATCGAAAGGATTTCTGCCGAGCCGTTTCCGGCAACGACCTCATCCGCCCTTGCTCCGTAGCGCTTGGCGGCCGCTTCGACAAGCGCCGTGCAATCCGGGTCCGGGTAATGCGCGAGCGCGCTCACGCTTGCCGAGAGGACCGCCCGCAGCCACTCCGGCGGGCCGAGGGGGTTGAGGTTCGCTGAAAAATCGAGGAGCTCGCACTCCCGCTTGCCCGAAGCGAGCGCCAGCTCCCTCAAATTGCCTCCGTGTGCCGACATGGGTTCCTTAGGGTTTTGACGGCCACGCGACCGCGAGCAACGCGGGGATCAGCTCGACGAGCTCGCACCCCGCACCGAGGGTGTCGCCAGTGAACCCGCCAATTTTTTTTCTGCACCACAGCGAGAAGATGGCAATCCCTCCGCCCGCGGCGCCGGCCGCACAAAGCCCAAACGCGCCGCCGGCCATCCACCCGACCGCCGCAAGAACCGCCACCGTGCAGGCCACATCCGATCGCCGCAGGTATTGAACAAAGACCGAGCAGAGCCCGCCGGTCCGGGCGTAATTCAGCATGCCGAGCTGGACGGCCATCGAACATCTGCCAGCAAATGGCATCAGGAGGAGGACGCCTGGGCGGAGCGCGACGGGCACAGCCGAAAGCGCAGCGACCTTCAAAGAGAAAACGCTGATGAGAGCAATGACCCCCATGGCTCCGGTGTGGCTGTCGCGCATGATCTCCAACATCCGCTCGCGCGGACGGGAGCTAAGGAAGCCGTCCGCAGCATCGGCAAGGCCGTCGGCATGGAGCCCGCCGGAGGCTGCGATCAACGCGATCACGTCGATCACGCTGGCGAGCGGGACCGGAAAAAAAGCGAGCGACGCGCGATCCAGCGCGACCACCGCCGCGCCGATCAGCAGCCCGACCAGAGGAAACCAAGCCGTGCTCCGCCCGATGTCGCGCTCGGTGCAAGGCACGCGCGATACGAGCGGACAAACGGTCAAAAACTGCAGGGCGGCGATGAAGGGCTTCATGGTTTGGCATGGGAAACCGAGGCCTCCTCAAAGGTGGCGACTTCGGTCAGCACGCGAACGGAAGCCTCCACGAGGTTCATCGCGAGCGCTGCTCCAGTCCCTTCGCCGAGGCGGAGGCCCAGGCTGAGCAAGGGCTCCTTGCCAAGGCGTTCCAACGCCGCGTCATGGCCGGGCTCCACGCTCCGGTGCGAGGCGATGATGTATTGGGCAGCCCCCGGCGCAAGCCCCTGCGCGATCAGCGCCCCCGCCGTCGTGATGAAGCCGTCAATGAGCACCGGCTTCTTCAGCGCCGCCGCGCCGAGGATCAGCCCGGCGATCGCTCCGATCTCAAAGCCTCCGACCTTGGCGAGGACATCAAGAACATCGTCCGGATCTGGACGGTTCACACGCAGGGATTCCTTGACGACGGCGATCTTGTTCTGGAGCGCCTCGTCGTCCAGACCCGTGCCTCGCCCCGTGATCTCTTCCGCCGGGCGGCCGGTTAGCGCGGCGACGATGGCGCTGCTCGGCGTCGTATTTGCAATGCCCATCTCGCCCGTGGCAAAAAGATCGGTAGATTCGCCCAGCGAAATGGCGACCTCGATGCCGGCCTCGATCGACAAGATCGCCTGTTCGCGGGTCATCGCCGGCCCTGTGAGAATGTTCGCTGTGCCCGGGGCGACGCGTTTGGAAACGACTTTCCCCTCGGCGACCAGCGAGCTCAAATCTCCCGCAACTCCGGCATCCACCACCACGACCTGAGCCCCGGCGAGGCGGGCCAGCGCATTGCAGCCGGCCCCGCCATTCGCAAAGTTGTGGACCATCTGCACAGTCACCTCCTGCGGGTATTGGCTCACGCCGGAGGCCGCAACCCCGTGATCCCCGGCCATGATCACCACCGCTTTTCGAGCGACCGGGGGACGCGCCGAACGCGTCATTCCCGCAAGGTCCTCGGCCATGTCCATCAAGCGCCCGAGCGCCCAGTGCGGCATCGTCAGCTGCTCGAGCCGGGCACGGGCGGCAGCGCGAAAATCGGGGTCTTGAGGGGCAATCTGTCGAATCGTTTGGCTGAGCAGGTTCATGTGTTTGGAAATTTCTGGCTTGGCGGTTTGATTAGGAGCGGCTGCCCGCAGACGACCAGGAACACCTCGTCGCTCTCGTCCGCGACGATCTGGTTCGCCCGGCCCGCCAGATCGCGAAACCGGCGGCCCAGCGGGGTTTCCGGCACGAGCCCCATGCCGACTTCGTTGGTGACAAAAACGATGCGGCCCCCGTGGTTGTGCGCGGCTTGCACCACCGGCTCGAGAAGGCGGGAAATCTCGGATTCGGCGATCGTCTCCTCCTTCTGTCCGGCGGCATGCAGGAGGTTGTTGACCCAGAGCGTCAGGCAGTCGATAAGCACCACGGGCTCGGCATGGGCACCAAGAATGGCAGCCGCCAGGTCGATCGGTTCCTCGATGGTCCGCCAGTCGCTCGAGCTTCTGGCAAGCTGGTGGCACCGCACGCGCTCGCTCATTTCCGGGTCGATCACCGGGCAGGTCGCCACAAAAGCGCGCGGCCCAGCCCAGCCTTCGGCAAGCCGCTGTGCGAACGCGCTCTTTCCGCTGCGGCTGCCGCCTGACACAAGGACCAGCTTGCTCATCTCGGTTGCCCCGCGTGCGGCATGAATGGGGCGGTCCTGGCAGCGAAATAGCAGCAGGCCGGTTCGGGGGCAACCTCGAACCGGCGGCTCTGCGGCGGTCGGAAATAGGGAATCATTGGAGCACCTTTGTTACGAAGGGTTCACGGTGTTAAAGCGTTCCGGACCGGTATTCTGGCTTCTGGCTTCAATCCTACCGCCCCACCTTCCCCGGCTAATAAAAGCCAAGTGGTTCTGAGGTTTCGTATCCAGTTACAGCAGCGGCACTGCTGCCGATTTTCACGGCATTCCCAATCCTAAACGCACGGGATGTCTCCACCCCGATCGAGGGTTTCTTACAAGAGGATCCGCACGGCAGCAAGCGGGAATAATTGAAATGTTTTCTTTTGCAGGCGGGTGCCGTCCCCCTGGAGCCCTGCGATCATGGATAACAATGGTCCTTGCCGCCGTGCGGATTTTCGGCATCTTGCGCGGATGAGAAAAGCGATTTGCTACCTGGTGGGGGCCGGTCCCGGCGACCCTCTGCTCATGACAGTCAAAGGCAGGGAGCATATCGGCCAAGCCGACGTCATCGTCTATGACTACCTCTGCAACCCGGATTTTCTCGCGTGGGCACCTCCGGGAGCCGAGCTCATTTACGCGGGGAAAAAGTGCGGTGCCCATGTCATGCCGCAGGAGGAAATTAACCGCCTGTTGGTCGCCAGAACAAGCGCCGGAATGACGGTGGTCCGGCTGAAAGGTGGGGATCCCTTCCTTTTCGGACGGGGAGGGGAGGAGGCGGCGGCGCTTGCCGATGCCGGGTGCGCGTTCGAGGTCGTTCCCGGAGTCTCCTCCGCCATCTCAGGAGCCATCTACGCAGGAATCCCCCTGACCCACAGCGCGCAAGATGCGGTGCTCACGATATTCACCGGCCACGAGTCGCTCGAAAAGCTGAAGTCCTCGCTGGATTTTTCCGCCATTGCCAAGGCTCCCGGAACGAAAGTCATGCTCATGGGCATCAAGCGCCTCGCCTTCGTCACCAAGGAGCTCCTCGCCGCGGGGATGGACAAAGATCTGCCGGTCGCGCTCGTCCGCTGGGCGACGACCCTCCGCCAGGAGTCGCTCGTCGGAACTCTCTCCGACATCGCGGAGCGAGCCGAAAAGTCCGGCTTCAAGGCTCCGGCCATCGCGGTCTTCGGCGAGGTGGTTAGGCTGCGGGACAAGCTAAGCTGGTTCGAATCCCTCCCGCTTTTCGGGAGGACGATCGCTGTTGCCCGGGCGCGCGAGGAAGCCGGCGATCTGGTCGCGGGGCTTGTCGCGCTCGGGGCGGACGCGTTCGATCTGCCGCTGATCCGGATCGGTCCAGCCCCGGACATGCTCGCGTTTCACGAGGCCGTCGCAGGCAGCCGCGCCTATGACGCGATCATCCTCGGCTGCCGGGACGCAGCGTCCGCCTATCTCCAGGCATTCTTTGAGATCTCCAAGGATGTCCGTGAGCTCGGCGCCGCAAGGATCGTCGCGATCGGGCAGGACACATCCGAAACGGTCCGCGCATTCCACCTCCATCCGGACATCCAGCTGGAAAATGGCAAGGCCGCAGCAATCATCAAGGCTATCGAAAAGGAAACCAGCATTGAGAACCTGAAGCTCCTCCTGCCGCGTGCCGAGGGGCCGACAGGGGAGCTTGCTGACGAGCTCGCCCGCCGCGGCGCGATCGTGGACGAGATTTCGGCTTATCAAATCGAGCCCGCGAGCACCGACTTCCCGGGAGTCCGCCGGCTGGTCGAGAGGGGAGCCGACCTCGTGGCATTCTCCGGGCCGTCCGCAGCGGAACAGTTCCACGCTTTGAATCTCCCGGCCATCCCCGGCCTTCGGCAGGCAAGCCTCTGCCCGAATACATCGAAAACGTTGGAGAGGCTGGGCATGCCGGCGGACATCCAGGCCCGTTCCGTTCCCGATTTTCTAAAAGCTGTCGTCAGGTTTTACGCCCGGCCGGCTTCCCATCCGATATGAATGCCGTCGTTGTGCGGAAGATCGGCTCGGCCGGAATGGAAGATGTCTGCGTCCCGGAGCCTGGAGAGGGAGAGGTGCTGATCGAGTCGGCGGTTGCCGGGATGTGCCGCACCGACCTCAAGATCATCGAGGTCGGGCATAGGGATCTCGTCCTTCCCCGAGTGCCGGGCGAGGAGGTTGTCGGGACGGTTCGTTCGATTGGGCCGGGCGTGGACAAAGGATTTCTGGGCCGGCGGGTTTACGTCTATCCCGGGACCAGCTGCGGCAGATGCAAACCCTGCCTCCAAGGGGCGGGCAACCTGTGCCACGAAATGCAGATCATGGGGTTCCACCGCGATGGCGGATTCGCTGAATATGTTCTCGCCCCGGCTGCCAGCACGATCAGGATCCCTGACGGCTGCGCCTTCGATTGGGCCGTTGCCGCCGAGCCGCTCTCCTGCTGCATCAATGCGCTGGAGCTGGCCGGTCTTCGCCCTGGCGAAACGATTGGCATCTGGGGAGGCGGTCCGGCAGGAGCCTTTCTCGCCAGGGCCGCTGCGGCCATGGGAGCCGAACCGACGGTGGTTGAGCCGGACGAGCGCCGCCGTGCATACCATAGGCGCAGCCTCAGCGACCCTGCCGGCCTTTGCTTTGACGTTGTGATCCCGGCCGTCGGCTCGGCGCAGGCTTACGCCGAAGCGATGGCGCACCTGTGCCCGCGCGGCCGCCTCGTCGTTTTTTCCGGGCTTGCCGGCGCCGATGCCGTGCGCCCGGTGGATTTAAATAGCATCCATTATCGCGAGATGATGATCGTGGGCGCATACGGCTGCAGCTTCCGCCACGGAGTGCAGGCTCTGGACTGGATCAGCGCCGGAAAGGTTCCCGTGGGCGACTTGATCTCTCACCGGCTGCCGCTCGACCAGATCCACCAGGCGCTCGACCTTGTTCGCACCAGGGCCGGCATGAAAATCCTGCTTTATCCGGGATCCGGTTCGGATAGCTACCAAGGGGAGGCCGAATGATCGCGGAGCTCGAGCTGAAGGCTTTTGGGGCGGCGATCCAGAGGCTGATCAACAAGCAGGATCTCGCCGAGGAGGAATCCTATGCCCTGTTCCGCCAAGTGCTCCGCAACGAGCAGCCTGACCTGCAGCAGGGGGCATTTCTGGCCGCACTCGTCAGCAAGGGCGAAACAACGGGCGAGATCGTGGGCGCATGGCAGGCGATCCGCGATTTCGATACCATCGAGGCATCGGCCGGCATCGAAGGCCCGATCATTGAAAACTCGGGGACCGGAATGGATTCCTTAAAAACGTTCAATGTGAGCAGCGCTGCCGCGATCGTCGCGTCTGCGTGCGGCGCAAAAATGGTCCGCCATGGAGCCCGCGCGCTGACGTCGTTTTGCGGAACCGTTGACATCCTGGAGGCGCTTGGCCTGGATGTGGAGTGCGATCCCCGAACCGTCGAGCGAAGCCTCCGCGAGGTCGGGATCGGGCTCTTCAATGGGATGAGCGCGCGTGTCCATCCGGGAGGCCTGGGACGGATTCTGAGCCAGATCCGTTTCGGGAGCACCCTCAATATCGCAGCGTCGCTGGCAAATCCGATCATGCCCACCCACGGGCTGCGGGGGGTGTATTCGGAGTCGCTCGTTGAGCCGGTCGGAAAAATCATGGCGGCGATCGGCTACGTGCGGGGGATGGTCGTTTATGGCAAAGCCGACGGGCAGCCCGGCGGAATGGACGAGCTCTCCGTCTGCGGCGATTCCGTCGTGTTTGAGTTTTCCGCAACCGGCGGGGCCTCTTCTTGCCGGCTTCGTCCGGAAGATGCCGGGCTCCGCACCTTCCCGTTCGCTGAGATTGCGACGACTGGCAATCTGCAAGCCGAGTGCGAACGGTTTCTGGGAGTGCTGGCCGCTCACGGAAGCCCGGCATGCACCGCCTTCACCTGCCTCAACGCCGGAGCCACGCTCTACATCGGCGGGCTCGCAAAGAGCATCACCGAAGGCGTCCTGATGGCCCAGGACGCGATCGCCTCCGGGGCCGCCATAGAAAAATTGAGGCGATGGGTAGCCGTCCAGAATTCCGACCCGGAACGCGGGATCGCCTGTCTGAATCAGAAGATTCAAGCGCTCAAACCGGCGGCGTGAGCGCCCTGGCCCGGAATTCAGGAGGCGGTTTGATTCAGATGTGCTGGTTGGCGATGCTCGGCAGATAGGGAAAAAAGTTGATGTTCGTCTCTACCTCGTTTATCCATCCTTAACATGAGCACTGCCATCCAAGACTTCAAACAGTTGCCGGTCTCAGAACGCATTCAAATCGTCGAGGATCTCTGGGATACCATTGCCGATGAGCCGTCGGCGATTGGGTTGACTCCCGCCCACATTGAGGAATTGGACCGCCGGTTGGACTCGTTCGAAATTCTGCCGGAGGCTGGCACGGCTTGGAATGTCGCCCGCGAGCGGATTCTTGCCTGCCTGTGAGCCTGCCGGTCATCGTTCGAGACGAGGCGCGGAAGCCGACATAAATACTGGGGGCACTAGTCGCGCCGTCTTATCTTGGGATTACCGAAGGCGGGGCGAAGGCAGCTGCCGAGGCGGCGCTAGCAGCCTGTCGGACTTTTCCAAGCCTGCGGCTTGAAAAAACCGAGGAACAAAGTAATCGGGAGCATGGCCGCCCGATTCGTCACCGTAGATCGTGAAACGCAGCTTCTCTTGCCCCCAGATATGAGGCAGTGGGTTCCGGAAAATCACCTGAGCCAGTTTATCTTGGATGCGGTGGATGAAATGGACACGGGCGCCGCAAAGGTCAACCACCGTGGCAGTGGCAGTGAGCAATATCCACCGGCCATGCTGCTCTCGCTGCTGATCTACAGTTACACGAGCGGAGTGTTTTCGAGCCGGTCCATAGAGCGGGCGACCTACGATAGCGTGGCGACGAGGGTCTTGTGCGCGGACACGCACCCGGACCACGATACGATCTGCGCCTTCCGGCGGGAGAACCGGGAGTTGTTGGACAAAGCCTTCAGCACTGTTCTGGAGATGGCGGCGCGAGTGGGGGTGATGAAAGTGGGCAACGTCACGGTGGCCATCGACGGGACGAAGATCCTGGCCAACGCGAGCAAGCACGCGGCGGCCAGTTACGAGAAGGCCGGGGAGGCGATGAGGGAGCAGGGGAAAAAGCCCCGTGGCAAAGAGCCCAAGGAACCGGAGAGCACGCCGGGGGCGAAAGATCAGGTGAACTTTACCGATCCGGAAAGCCGGATCATGCCGTGCGGAGGGAAAACAAATTGCGAGCAGGCGTATAACGCGCAGGCGGGAGTGGAAATCGAGAGCCGAATGATCGTGACAAAGCGGGTGAGCCAGGCCGCCAACGACAAGCAGGAACTTGTGGAAAATGTGAGAGTCATCGACCCGGTGATCCAGAGTGTCGGGACCGTCCTCATCGATAGCGGGTTCGTGAGTGAGGCGGCAGTCCAAGAGGTCGAACGCGCGAGGGAAGATGGCGGGGTTGTCCCGGTGGTGCTCGCGGCCATCAAGCGCGAGCACCATCATCGCAGCGTGGTCGACTTGGAGAATAAGGATGATCCGCCCGCACCGGGAGAAGAGGCCAGTTTCAGCGAGAAAATGGCCCATCGCGTGGCCTACAATCTGCGTCGACTTCACGGCCTGATGACCACCAAAACGCAAAACATTACCCCAGCATGGTCCTAATGGGAGGGAAACGCCCTCAACCCGTGACCTTGTCGCGCGAAAATCGAGCGGACTTCTGCCTGGTTCCGCTTCCGCGGCTCTCCCAAATCAAAAAGTGATTACCAAAACAAAAAAATCGCAAACCGGCGGCTTTTGCCGCTCATTTTTCAGTCCGACAGGCTGCTAGGGCTAGTGTAGTCCGCCCAAAGGAATAACGATTATGGTGAACTTGATTTTATCAGGGAAAGACGAAAGATTTTTTGGCTTGGGTCTCATCATCACAGGGGAAATAATATGCATTCTGCTTGTTCTCCCCCTGCCGGACAGGCCCAATGTACCAGTTCTGAACTGGCTCTGGCAGGGGATTCTTTCGTTTTTTTCTGGCGGAGGTCAGATGGCCTTGGGATCGCCACTCCTTACCCTGGCAGCGGCGGAGCTTTTGGCGATGGACGGGAGAATTTCTCCGTCCAGTTCACACGGGCGGTGGCGGCCATGAGCGCAAAGAATGTGATTTTGGCTGCAGTGGGGCCAGGGTTGAGGACGTTGGGCATATCCATCCCGATCGCCCGCGCGCCGATTTCGTCGGGATACGACCAGACAAGCTTCCACCCATCACCCTCGTGGAGGCGAGGTTCGCCCAGCGATCCGGTGCCTGCGGGGAAATCGATCTCCCGAAAGCTCGTCTTCATGATGAGCAGAAAATTTCGCACGCGGGAATCCTCTCCGAACGAATACCCTCAGCGGTCGAGCCCCTGGGTTTTGTAGGCGACCACGAGTCGGGCCTCGCCGCCGGGTTCGATCTGGACAGCCTCAACCACAGGCTCGCGTCCGTTCACGTTGGCCGTCGTTGGATGTCTGGCGGCATCACCATTCCGATTTCCACTCCTGACTGGTGGCGCACATGCCATGCCATCGTATTATAAAGGGCTCCGTCCCGAACCACCCGCATGGAAGAGGTCGCGGAGCTCACAATGGCGGGCAGCTCGAGTGTGGGCGGCTTCGGGCCGGCGGTTGCGTTCAGCTCCATGCGGATCGTCTCCGCTCCGCTCAGATACCAGGTGTCACCTTTCAGGTATCCCCCCTTGAGGAGAAACCTGGAGGATTCGGGAATATTCACCGCTTTCAAGGAGGCGAGGGAGGTGGGGGCCAGGTCCAAAGCCCGCGCGCCATGGGTGAAGGAGCTTGAGGAAGGTGGCGAGATCAGGCACGCTTTCTGAAATGATGCGCAAGCGAGTCCTTATTCTCTCGGCCTCGGTCGGGTCAGGCCACGTCAAAGCCGCTGACGCGCTTGCCCGCGCCATGCGCGAGCGCCCGGATGTCGAGGAGGTCCTCTCGGATGACTCTCTCGATCACACGAATGTCCTTCACAAGCAGCTTTACTCGAGGCTATATGCAAAGCTCTCGACCCTGCTGCCCGAGTTTCTTGGCTGGTGGTATGAGTCGAGCGACGACCCGTGGGTCTCGGACAAAAGCCGCCTCGCGCTCGACATTCCTCAGGCTCTCCCGCTGATGAACCTGGTCAAAGAGTTTCGTCCGGACGTCATCCTTTGCACGCACTTTATGCCGGCCGGAGTCCTCTCCTGGCTCAAAGGGAACGGGAAGCTGGATGCGAAGCTCGGGATTGTCATCACGGATTTTCACTTCCATGCGTTCTGGATCACCCGCGCATTTGATTGGTATTTCGTCGCCCAGGAGGAGGATAAAATCCACATGGAGGCGCTCGGGCTGCCGGGCGACTACATCAAGGTGACGGGGATCCCGGTCGAGCCGGAATTTGAGCGGCCGGTGGATGCTGCGGCCGTCCTCACCCGCCACGGATTGCGGCCCGGACGTCCGACGCTGCTGCTTGCAGGAGGCACGCTCGGGCTCAGCCCCGCCACGGCGGTTGTCCGGCATCTTCTCCATCTGGACATCGACTTCCAGGCGATCGTGGTCTGCGGAAAAAACGAGGAGCTGAGGGGCGAGGTGAGCCGCCTGGTGAGCGGCCGCGCCGAGGATTTCCGGGTTTTCGGATACACGAGCGAGATGTCTGACTTCATGGGGGCGGCGACGATCCTCCTCAGCAAGCCCGGCGGGATGACGACGGCCGAGGCGCTTGCGCGCGGGCTGCCGATGGTGATCCTCGATCCGATCGGCGGGCAGGAGGAGCGAAATTCCGACGTGCTGCTCGAAGCCGGCGCGGCCGTAAAATGCACGGAGGTCACGCTTGTCGCCCACAAGCTTCGGAAGCTTCTCGGAGATCCTGATCGCATTAGGAGGATGTCTCAGAATGCCAGCGCGCTCGGACGTCCATCGGCCGCCCGGGACATCGCGCAGATCGCTATGGAGTCGCCCGACCGCCGTCCGGCAATCATCTCGAAGCTCCGCGAAAAAGCCCTCCGCAAGCGCATTGCCGCTGCTGGCTGAATCCCATGATCGCAGGCTCGGCACGGATGAACCCCTCCCTGATGTTCCGCCGGAACGGAATCGCTGAAAATCGAACCGACCCACAGCCATGATCCCGCCTGACAGCTTTGCAATCGATCGCGCGCGCCCGTCACCGCTCCTCATCGGCGTGGCCACTGCGGGATACCAGTGCGAGGGCGGCTACAACGGGCACGGGCAGCCGCAGAACAACTGGGCGGCGCACGAGCTGTCCGGAAAAGTTGCGCGCACCGGGCTGGCCGCAGACTTTTGGAACCGCTACCGCGAGGACTTCGAACTGTGCCGCGGGATCGGGCTGAATGCCTTCCGGCTCAGCATCGAGTGGTCGCGCGTCCAGCCTGGAGGGCCGCACGACGGCCTCCCGGAATTTGACGGCGTTGCGATCGACGCGTATGCAGACCGGATCGCTGCCTGCCGTCTGGCGGGGCTCGAACCGGTCGTCACGCTGCATCACTTCACGCATCCGGCCTGGCTGGGCACGGATGCGTGGCTTCAGGATTCGACCCCTGGGCTTTTTCACCAGTTTGTTTTAGAGTCGGTGCGGCGGGTGAACGACCGGCTGGGCGACCGGCACGGGCAGCCGCCGGTCGCGTGGTATGTCACGCTCAACGAGCCGAACATGCTCGTCCTGAACACCTACATCAACCGCCATTTTCCAGGCGGCCGCGAGGCGGGCCTCCGCGTGGGCCTCCGTGCCTACAACCGGCTCCTTGCCGCCCACGTGCTGGCTTATAACGCGATCCACGACCTCTACGAATCGAAGCGCTGGCCCGCTCCGCAGGTGACGATGAACACGTTTTGCAGCGACGTCTACTGGTCGGAACACATGCTTCTCGATCTGCTCTGCCTCCGGGAAAACCGGATCTCGCGGGGGGACGAGCCCGAGTTTTTTGCCA
Organism: Verrucomicrobiia bacterium; assembly: GCA_037127695.1. GTDB lineage: Bacteria > Verrucomicrobiota > Verrucomicrobiia > Chthoniobacterales > Terrimicrobiaceae > QYQL01. The sequence goes on from JBAXXX010000008.1 coordinate 57,035, forward strand.
GCCGCGCTGAGGCCATGCGGAGGTCGCTCGAGCAGGCGAACCTCGCGATCCGCAGCGATCTCTTCGCGATCGCCGGCAGGGCGATCCACGGGGTCGCCAACTACTTCGCCAGCCGGGCGGCCACATCCCGCGAGCTCGCATTTTTCCTGGACGTCGCCGAACGATCCCCTCGCGTGCGCGCGCTCGATTTTCTCGGGCTCGATTATTACGACCCGTTTCTGAGCCACATTTTCCGCCCTCTGAGATTCGAGGACATCGAGTTCCCGAGCGCCAGCCTCCACGGGCATCTGATCGGCGGCCTTTCGAGCAAATGGTGGGACTGGCACATCCTGCCGGGCGGGCTCCACGCGTTCTGCTCACATTACTCGAGGGCGTTTCCCGGACGCGGAATTCTTATCGCCGAGAACGGCATGGCCCAGAGGAGCAACCCCGACAACAAGCTCTGCCTGCACCGGCGCGACCGGGCTACCCGGAGCGAGTTCCTCGCCGCCCACCTCGGTGAGGTCCGCCGGATGCTGGATGACGGCCTCCCGATCTTCGGCTATCTGCACTGGTCGCTGACAGACAACTACGAGTGGGGGTCGTTCACTCCAAGGTTCGGGCTTTTCCGCGTGGATTACGTCAACGGACTGCGACGGGATGCGGAGGACCACCTCGGCGACAACCCGTCGAAGACTTACGCGCGCCTGATCCAGGAGCATGGGCTCACCCGATCGTGAAATGCCTCCGCGCCCGAATGAGCGCCTGCGCCGGGATCCTCCGTGTGGACACGACCCATTCCGATGCCGGATTGACGCAGCTGGAATTTGCGCGAACACTATTCCCCGAAGTGACCAAAGCCTGTCCAAAATGAAGAGCCGGGAGCGAAACCCGGGCAAGGAGCTTTACCAGCAGCTGCGCGCGCTGCCGTGGGGCAGGCTTTGGATGGAGGAGGTGCCAGCCTTCGACCGTGCCACGCCGGCCGAACGGGCGCAGCGGGTGGCGGTCATCCGCGCGGTGGGGGTCGTCTTTTCGGAGTCCGGCCCGCAGGATCAAGGCGACACCGTGCGGACATGGCTTCGAAAACTGCTGGCCGACCCGGATGAAAAAATCCGCCGCTATGCCATGTCCGCCCTGCCGAAAGTCGGTGCGGGACGCGAGGAGGAGGCGGAGATGCTGGCCCTGCTGCAATGCTCGGAGAACGAGCGGGAAATCAAATTTCTCTCTGGGGCGCTGGAGAAGATCGGCGGGGCGGAGACCCTGGCTGCGGCTCGCGGCGTGCTGCCGCAAACCGAGCAGAAGGCGCGGGCGGCCGTGGCCAGGAGCGAATGCCCGGGCACCTTGAGGATGGATCGGATGCTCGATGATTTTGAGGGGGTGAGGATCCACCTGCGCGGACGCCGCGGGCTTGAAGGCACCGTGCGCGCGGAGGTCGAGGCAGGCGGGCTGTTCCGGCTGCTCGATATCCGGGCGGGCCTGGTGGCGGTCGAGCCGGCTGCCCCGTTCTCGCTGGCCGACGTCTATGCGATGCGCTGCTTCGGCACGGCGGGCTTTTTCCTCGGTGCGGCACGGGCGGATTCCCTCGATCGGGTTATCGCCTCGCCTCTCGGCACGCGCGTGATGAGAACCTTCACCGAGGGACCTCCGAGATACCGGCTGGACTTTGTTTCGAAAGGCCACCAGCGCGGTGCCGTGCGGGACTTGGCCAACCGGATCTACGCGCGGTGCCCGGAGATCCTCAACGACCCTCGCCTCGCGCTTTGGGCGATGGACATCTCTTCCGATGGTGGCTTGGATGCCGTCGAGCTGCGCCCGCGCTTGGTTCCAGATCCACGGTTCGCGTACCGCCTGCAGGATATCCCCGCAGCTTCGCACCCCCCGCTTGCCGCCTGCATGGCAAGGCTGGCCGGACCCTCGGAAACCGTCTGGGATCCGTTTTGCGGATCGGGGACCGAGCTGATCGAATCCGCACTGCGCTGCGGAGCCAGCAACCTCTATGGGACGGATCGTAGCGCCGAGGCTCTCGCCATCGCACAAAGAAATTTTGCTGCGGCGGCCGGAGTTTCTGCCGACGCGCGGTGGGCATGCTGCGACTTTCGGGATTACGGACAGATCGAGGGGCTCGCGCCGGGAAGCGTGAGCCTCATCATCACGAATCCTCCGATGGGCATGCGCGTCCCAATCCCCAACCTGCGGGGGCTGATCTCCGACCTCTTCGATGTCGCTGCCGTGGCGCTCAGGCCGGGCGGACGCCTGGTCTTCGTCAATCCTCTGCACATGGAAAATCCGCACCCCTTGCTCCGGCTTCAGTCCCGGCAGGTGGTGGACATGTCGGGCTTCGAGGCCCGCATGGAGGTGTATGCCAAATCAGTTGGCTCGCGCGGCGGCATTGCCAAAACGGGCTCGAAAAGGATCTGATGCCTCCCCCTATGGATCCTCTCAAGCCCGCCCGCGTCAACCTCCGCACGCCAGATGTCATGTCCCACGTGCAGGCCCAAGTGGAAAGCCACTACCGAAGCGAGCTCGTCGAAACCCTCCGCGCCCAAGGCGGAATTTTGCAGGCCGGGCGGACGACGATCCTGCTCGCAAAACAATTTGGTTTTTGCTACGGGGTCGAGCGCGCGATCGATCTCGCCTACGCCGCCGGCAAGGTGTTCTCCGACCGGAGGATTTTTCTTCTGGGCGAGATCATCCACAACCCGGATGTCAACGCGCAGATGACCTCGCTCGGGATCCTTCACCTGCCAGCGCGCCCGACCGGCGACGACTTGGCCGCGCTGGGAGCTGATGACATCGTGATCGTCCCGGCCTTCGGCGCTGAAACCGCAACCATCCATGCGGTGCAAGCCCTCGGGTGCCAGATCGTGGACACAACCTGCGGGGATGTCATGCGCGTTTGGAAACGGGTGCACCAAAATGCCGCAGAGCAGGTGACCTCGATCATCCATGGGAAAGCCTCGCACGAGGAAACCCGCGCGACGGCCTCGCGCGCCCTCGGCCCGGACGGCAGCGGGCACTACCTGGTCGTTCTGGATATCGACCAGGCCGGCCGAGTCTGCAAGTTTATCGAGGACGGAGGAAACGCCGCCGATTTCCTGGCCGCGTTTCCTGGGGCTACAAGCCCGGGATTCGACCCTCAGGTCCACCTCCTGCGGGTGGGAGTCGCCAACCAGACCACCATGCTCCTAGGAGAAACCCAGGCGATCCAGAACCTGCTGCGCGCGGCGATCTCGCGCCGCGATGGAGGAAGCGCAAAGAACTTCCGCTATTTCGATACCATTTGCGGGGCGACGCAGGCGCGGCAGGACGCGCTCTTCCAGCTCCTTGCCGAATTCCCCGACATGCTCCTCGTCATCGGCGGCTACAATAGCTCGAACACCACCCACCTCGTGGAAATCGGCGAAAAAAACCAGCCGACCTGGTTCATCCGGAATTCCGATTGCCTCCGATCCGCAGACGAGATCCTCCACTACGACCTGAAGACAAAATGCGAAGTGCTCGGCTTCTCGTGGCTGCCCACCGCCGGAGCTCTCACCATCGGCATCACCGCCGGCGCGAGCTGCCCGAACAACCTGATCGAAGATACGATCCGCCGGGTTCTCGAGCTGCGCGGCGAGGCCGTCCCCGAGGCCGGCATCACCACTCGATGACCGAGGCTGCGTAGGTCAGTCCGCCTCCGAACGTCACAAGAAGCAGCCGGTCCCCGCGCTGGATCCGGGAGGTCCGGTTCGCCTCATCCAGAGCGATGGCGATGGCGGCCGCGGACGTATTTCCTAGGCGGTCGAGGTTGATGAAGAACTTTTCCATCGGCACGTCGAGCCGGTCGGAGATCGCCTCGATGATCCGGATGTTTGCCTGGTGCGGGATGACGCAGGCGATGTCCTTTGGCGTGAGCCCGCATTGGTCGAGGGCGTTCAACGAGGATCGGACCATGGCGGTCACCGCGTGCTTGAAGGTCTCGCGGCCGTTCATCTGAAGCGTGCGCAAGTTCATGCCGGCGTTCTCCGCAGTGATGGGGATCGCGGACCCGCCTCCGGGAACCTGCAAGATCTGCGCGAGGTCGCCGTTGCTTTCCAGGAAGGAGGAGAGGATTCCCAAGCTGCCCTCGCGGGGCTGAAGAACTACGGCTCCGGCCCCGTCGCCAAACAGGACGCAGGTGTTGCGGTCCGACCAGTTCATCAGCGAGCTGAGCTTGTCGGCCCCGATCACCAGCGCGCACGCGCAGGAATGGCTGGCGACAAACTGGCGCGCCACATCCATCGCGTAGAGGAAGCCGGCACAGGCGGCGCTGAGATCAAACGCATTCGCATTCGAGGCCCCAATCAGCCTCTGCACCCGGCAGGCGGTCGCGGGCACCAGCGTGTCGGGAGTCACCGTCGCCACAATGATGAGATCGATGTCGGTCGCCCGGAGCCCCGCATTGTCGAGCGCGCTGCGGGCCGCCGCCGCGGCCATGTGGCTCGTGAATTCTCCGTCGGCCGCAATCCGGCGCTCGCGGATCCCTGTCCGCTCAAAAATCCACCGGTCGCTCGTGTCAACCACCATCCCCAAATCCTCATTCGTAAGCACCCGCTCGGGGACGTAGCTTCCTGTCCCGGTGACCGCTACCGCGCGGGGAAGCCTCACCTCGCGCGTTCTCGGTGACTTTTTTGCTGTGCTGGATGTCATAGCGGAAAGAATGCGCGTTTCCGCTGTGGTGCAAAGCCCGCTTTTTGAATATCCGCCTTTTTCTGGCAGCTCCGGACAGCCTTGTCAGGGCTCGAGCGCGACCGGGTTGGTGAGGGCCCCGATCCTTTCGATTTCTACGGTTACGATATCGCCCGGCTGCAGCCAGACCGGCGGCTTGCGTGCCATGCCCACACCGCTCGGGGTTCCCGTGAGGATCACCGTGCCCGGAAGAAGCGTTGTGCTGCCGCTGAAAAACTCGATGAGCGCGGGCACATCAAATATCATGTCTGCTGTATTTTCCTCCTGCATCGTCACCCCGTTGAGAACCGTGCGGATCGCAAGCGCGTTGGGGTCAGGAATTTCGTCCGGGGTGACGAGGCAGGGGCCCATCGGGGCAAAGGTGTCAAAGGTTTTTCCACGGCACCACTGGCTCCCTCCGAACCGGACCTGCCAGTCGCGGGCGCTCACATCGTTCGCACACGTGTAGCCGGCCACATAGCGAAGCGCGTCTGCCCGGGCGACATTTTTAGCCGCCCTCCCGATCACGACCGCGAGCTCGCACTCGTAGTCGACCTCGTGGCTCGCAAGCCGGGTCGGAATCAGGATCGGATCGTCGGGATTCTGCACTGCCGACGGGGACTTCATGAAAAGGATCGGGTGCTTCGGCAGGCGGGCGCCGGTCTCCTCCGCGTGCCTCCGATAATTCAGCCCGGTGCAGAAGATTGCGGCTGGGGACACCGGCGCGAGCACCTTGGCGATCTCGGCCGTCGCGCCGGTTCCCGCGAAGCCGGCTTCAAGCCCGCCGAAGAGCTTCTCGGCCGACCCATCCGGCAGGAGACGAGCGAAGCCGATAGTCCCCTGCGCGTCCTGGTAGCGTTGGATTTTCATAGGTGTTCAGAACTTCGGAGCCCTGACCGTCCCCGCCTCAAGGTCCGTCCGCCGCCGATGGACGATCCGGGAGGCGATCTCATGGATCATCTCCTCGAGAAGAAGCCGAAGATGGCTGCCCCGGCGAAAATCCGATGGAGCGATATTTTTGACGCGGTCGGCATGCGTGCAGAGCTGGTAGCATTTTTTGAAGCTCGCTCGCGTCGGATCCTCGGAGTTGTAGACGGCGATCGCCTGACCTCCGTTCTTGCGCATCACCGTGAAGCAAGGGACATCGGTCGGGCCGTCGCCCACATAAATCATGTTTTGGAAAGGGACCGGGCGAAGCTCCGGGGACATGTGGTCGTTCACATCCTCGTCCATCTCAAGCATCCCTTTGTTGATCCGGAAAAGAAACTGGGTCTTTTGGGTGTGGCTGATCGCCCGCTTCGGAAACGTGATCCGATCGCGTTCGTCCACGGCAAATTCGCAGCCGAAAATCTTACGGACATACGGTGCCAGCCGGGAGCCCTCGATCATCGCCTTCAGCCCGGAGGAGACGATGTAGTGCTCGACGCTGATCCCGTGCGCCTCATGCTCCTCCGTCAGCAGCCCGGATTGAAACTCCTCGAACATCTCGGGCAGGCCCTTGTAAAAAGTGAGCAGGCCCCCGAGCTCGCGCAGCCTCGCGTTCGTTGGGCGATCCATTTCCAGGCAGTCGAGGAGCATCTTCATATAGGCCAGCTCGTTGTCGAACCCCTGCTCCTTGACCAGCTCGGCACAACGCTGCCAGAAATTCGCCGGGTTGATCCCGAATGCCGGGAACAGCGCCTCGTCCTGCATGTACGTCGGCGAAAGCGTCTGGTCGTAATCGTAGATGATCGCAATCGTATTCTGAGGCATGGACATCGTCATATCGAAGCACCCAACCGGCCGCTCTGGCGATCAAATTCCCGTTGGGGAAAACCCGTGCCGGATGTCCGGATGCTACTCTCCCGCGACCGGGATCGTGGCCGATTCGATTTTCCGGTCGTTTTCGAGCGGCAGCCAGGCGATCAGCGGGATCCCGGCAAGCAGGAAAAGCCCGGCGGCCACGAGGGTATTAGAAATGCCTATTTGTTTGGCAAGCCACCCGTGGAACGCGCTGCCGATGCCCATGCTGCCTTGAAAGAAGACGAGGTAAAACGACAGGGCGCGCCCGCGGATCTCCGCGGGCGCAGAGAGCTGGACCGCGACGTTGAATTGGACCAATGC
>JBAXXX010000009.1:0-61021 GCA_037127695.1 Verrucomicrobiia bacterium
CTATCCGCCACTTTTAAACCGCCATTTTTACGGAACTTTCAAACCGCCCTCCGCAGTGTTCTTTGTCGGGTTCAAATCCTGATTCTTGGGCGATAACTTCGCACCAAAAGGCATGGGCCTTTTCTGGGCTGTCCAGAGGCGTCCGCGCGGCCCCATAGTGGGCCAAGCACGGTTCTCCGATTCGAGTCAGAACTACTTTTAAAGGGTTCGCAGAAGAAGAATTGTATTTCATATTACAATTTTTCTTTGAAGCGAGCCCCCCAAGCGCGAGCGGCATCCAAAGTCCCGCCGGGTCACAGGCCAAGCGAAGCGAAGCAAAATGCGATCAAGGAAATGTTGGAGGGAACCCCGGGCGGCGGCCGCATTTCCCAGCATTTTGGAAAGCCTTGATGCGGTTAGTCCCCAACGGGGATCGACCGAAGCAAAGCGGCGGGAGAGGCAGGATGCAATCCGAAGTCCGAAGGACGGAGGCTAACGACTCTCTTCAATATCTCGCCCTTATGGGCGATAAGCGGCGATGAGAACAATCTGAATCTGAGTCGAAGCATGAGCCCAGAGGCAGATTGTTCTCATGGCCGCTCTGAGTGGGAGCATTTTAGAGTCTCATTAAAATCTAAATGGCTTCGCCGATTTTCATGAGTCTCTGAAATGCAGGGGGCCAAAAACGAGCAGAGCTGCTCCTGCCACTCTTTTACATCATCGAATCTGTTTTGGTGCTTCTCGTTTATTTGGGGGTTGTTGTTAATGATGATGAGAGGCTCCCCTTTAGGGGGGAGCCATCATTAACAACACCCCACAAAATGCGATCGCTTATCTTGATCGCCTTATCATTCAGTCCTCGCAGCATCTGACAAGTGTAGTTGTCGGGCAGCGGGCGTCTAAAATGCCCGCTACAAGCCCAGAAGAGTTTAACGCGAGCATTGCATTGGTTTGCGCATTGGAAGTCAGCAGAGGGGCGACAAGCGCAAAGGAAACGCCGTTCTGGCGGCTCATCATGGCTAGCCTAATTCAGCCCGAACAAGTAATCGGGCAAATCTTTGTTTCAAAATATTTCGATCTCGGTAGCATCTTGACTTTCCTCCATCAAGGTTCGCTTATATTTCTCTGCTGCCAATATTTTCTTCTGTTCATCCAGAGTGCGGATAATTTTCCGCTGATTCGCCTCAATCTGCCTACCCTGGGCCTCAGAGGTTGTATTGGCGATGTTCGTTATTTCGACAACTCTCGCATCGCAAAAGATTTTACCTTCGGGATCAACTTCCGCAATCCTCCTCAGAAGTTCTAATAATTTTCCTTCATCGTCTGAGTAGCAAGCCTGCCAACTATTTCCTATTTCAAATTCTAAGGCACAGCTCTTGTTTCCGAGGACGTCGGATAATTCCGCGATTTCGTCAAGTATCTTGCGTGCATTCATATCAGAGGTGTGTGATTTCCATTCTCTATTTTTTGAGTGTTTTTTCATATCATTTTTTTGTTTTCAACCGTTGGGCCACAGGCCCATTTACGGTTTTTTTCCGGCAAACAAAAAAATGCATGAAAAAACTCAATACTGGCATCAACCCCGAAACCGAAATCCTTGACCTCTTGACTGCGGCCAAGGCTCAGAGAAATACCGCGCCCATCAATGGCGTTTCATTTCTCACCCCGAACACGATGGGAGGTGCGAAATGAGATTCCTGATTGAAATCTCAGAAAACGGGTTCACCAAGATGAGCCCGGTTCCCGCGAGAATGAGCATGGCTCAAACTTCCTCACTTTTGGGGATCAGCCGGACAGACGTTGGGCACCTATGCGCCGAGGGGGAGCTGAAAGTTTTGGGCTCCCCCGAGCGCAACCAAGAGAAATTCTTCTGTGCTGATGATGTCTTGGAAAAGGCACAGGACAAGCGTTGGCTGGCGAAGATCACCGATATGCTGTATCGGCATCACCAGCCAACTCCGTCCCGGCCACGTTGAAAATCTTCATGCGGCTTCTTCTGCTTTGAACTTCACGATTTTTTTGTCGCGGAAGTTGGCTTCAAATTGTTCAAGGGAAGGGCAAACGACTCGGGCATTTTTCGCATAGGCGCGATGGATGGCCTTGCAAGAATGCCCAAGGTTCACCATGGCGAACCTCTCAGGATAGCCGCACGCTTGAGCGCGTTCGGCCCAGGCATAACGGTAGGAATATAATTTGACCCCCTGCACGCCTGCTGTGCGGCAACGGCGACGAAACTCGGTTGATCTCTCCTTGTCCGCCGTGGAGTGGGTTTTCGGGAACAGCAATCCGATTTCTGGTCTGGCTTTCAGAATTATTCCCAATTCCGCACCGATCTGCACGCAAGCCGGTTCGAGCTGACCATTCAGCTTCTGGCGGAAGAACTGGAGAACGGATTTTTCCCAGTTGATATTTTCGTGGGTGAGGTTGGCAATATCCACCGGGGCCGCGCCAGTATGCCACAAGGTCTCGTAGAAGTGTTTTCTCTCAAGATTTTGTTCCTTGGCGATAATCTTCTGGTGTTCTTCGGCGGTGATGGCACGAGTCTGCCCATACTTCACCTTGGGCCAAGCAGCCTCAGAAAGGACGCGCCGAAGGAGCCAGTCGAGTTTGAGTGCTGTGTTGTGGAGAACTCGCAACCAGACGTTGGCGGACACGCCACCGGCCTTGAGGACCCTCAAGAGATCCTCGCTCACCGTTTCAACCAGCTTTTTTTTGCGAATGTGGTCGAATGGCTTGCTCTTGAATGCAACTGCCACCCGTTTCAGCGTCGAGGCCCGGACTTCCCCCTCCCTTGACAGCATGTAGTCCATGACATCCTGCCACGTCCGGGAATTCATTTTTGGATCGTGGGCGGCGAGATGTGCCTCTGCAATTTTGAGATTCAGAAGCCGGTTGTCCTGCGCCTCGTTTCGGGCGATGAGCAGGCGCTGAGCTTCATTTTTGTCGGTCGTTTTCAGGCTCAACTGTTTTCCAGTTTCCGAGTCCTGAGCGTAGTAAACATGCCCTCTGCGGAACATGCGGTAGCGGTTTTTCATTTTCTTTCCTCCATGTTTTTTTGTTTGGAGGCATAGAAGACCGACCCTGCTTCAAAGTGCCGTCAGAGTGGCCGCGAGTGCGTTAAAATGCATTTTGCTGACACTTTTGCTGACAGTTGAGCTTTTTAGCGTTTCCAGCGTCTGAAAGTAACTGTATTTCAACAAGTTAAGATCTGGCTCCGGAGGTAGGGCTCGAACCTACGACCAATCGGTTAACAGCCGACCGCTCTACCACTGAGCTACTCCGGAATATTGCGCTGGGCGATTAGACAGCATGAGGATCTGGCGGGCAAGGGAAAACAGAAGGAAAAACCTCGGTTTGTGTTTTTTCCGGGATTTGGTATGTGTTCCCGGTGATCTCATTTCTTGAAGGGATTTTGTCCGAGGCGCTGCCGACGCAGATCGTCGTCAACGTCCACGGTGTCGGATATCAGGTGATGATCCCGGTTTCCAGCTACGACCGGCTCCCGCAGCCGGGCGCGGCGGTGAAAATCTTAACCCACCTCGCTGTGCGCGAGGACGCCCATGTGCTCTACGGGTTTTTTTCCGCAGCCGAGCGCGACCTGTTTCGCCTGCTGCTCCACCATGTGACCGGCGTGGGCCCGAAGATCGCGCTGGCGGTGCTGAGCGGCCTTCCGGTCGAGATGTTCAAGGCCGCGGTCGTCGCGGGCGACGTCGCCGCGCTTTCGAAGGTCAGCGGCGTGGGAAAAAAGACCGCCGAGCGGATCGTTCTCGAGCTCAAAGACAAGGTCGGCGTCGCGGCCGAGTGGGAGGCGTCGAGCGCGAAAAATGCCCCGAGCGAGACGGATATCCGACTGCACGATGCGACGCTCGCCCTCATCTCGCTGGGATACAAACAGGTTGAGGCGCACAAGGCCATCCGGCGGGCTCAGGACATCGCCGGGTCGCCGCTGACTGCAGAGGAGCTGATCCGCCATGCCCTCAAAATCCTCTCATGAGCCCGGAGGAATCCGTGCGCGCGATTCACGAAGCGCTTCCCGGCGGCGGGCTTTTCCACGAGAAAAGCTGGCGGATCAGCCCACGCCCGTTCGGGATCTCCTCGCAGCTGGCCGGGGAGATCTCAAAGCTCGGTTACCGGCTGATGCTCTTCGTGCGGGCCTGCGACCAGCTCTACCGGCTCAGCGCCAGCGGCCGCCAGCCAGGGTGGGTCGCGGAGCTTCTCGACCGGGGGAAGCCGCCCGCGCTCGTCGCCTGGCAGCGCGAGCACGGGATCGCCGGGGATATTCCTAAGATCCTCCGACCGGATCTCATCCTGACAGATGGTGGGTTCACAATCGCCGAGGTGGACAGCGTGCCTGGAGGGATCGGGCTCACCGCATGGCTCAACAAAACGTATGCCGCACTCGGCCACGACGTTCTCGGCGGTGGCGACGGCATGCTCTGCGGGTTTAAAGAAATCCTTCCCGGAGGCGATATCCTCGTCTCGCAGGAGGCGGCGACATACCGTCCGGAAATGGAATGGCTCGCCGGCGAGCTCAATGCCAGGTTCTCCCGCGAGGGAACCTGGAGGGTCCTTGATGCCGAAGCGCAGGCGGACTGGCAGCCGAACATCTACCGGTTTTTTGAGCTCTTTGACCTAGGAAACATTCCGTCAGCCGCGCCGATCATGCACTCTGCCGCAGCCGGCAGGCTGTCAGTTACGCCCCCGTTCAAGCCGGCCCTCGAGGAAAAGCTGTGGTTCGCGCTTTTTTGGCTCAAGCCGCTCGAGGAGTTCTGGCGCAGGGAGCTCGGCGAGCGGGCGCAGCAGGCGCTCCAGCAGGCGATCCCCTACACATGGCTTCTCGATCCGGAACCCCTCCCCCGCCACGCGGTGCTCCCGCGCCTCGATGCCAACTCGTGGGATGACGTCGGTGCCTTCAGCCAGAAAAAGCGGTCCTTCATCATGAAAATCAGCGGGTTTTCCGAACATGCCTGGGGCTCGCGCGGAGTTGTGGTTGCCTCCGACCTCCCGCAAAAAGAATGGAAGTCCGAGCTTGAGTGCGCGCTCAGAGATTTTCCCAGACAGCCGCACATCCTGCAGGAATTCCACCCGGGCCGACTTGTCGAAGCGTCGTTCTGGACGCCGGACCATGGCGGGCTCCAGCCGATGCGCGGGCGCGTCCGGCTCTGCCCGTATTACTTCATCGGGAAAAAATCCGTCACATGCGGCGGCGCACTCGCGACGATCTGCCCGGATGACAAAAAGCTTCTCCACGGGATGCGCGATGCGATTTTGGCACCTGCAGGAGTTGCCGGGCAGTAAATTTTCCCCTCCCCCCTCAAAATGTTGGCTGCTGGCGCGAAACGTGTTTAGCATCCCCCCCGAGGGTGGAGCACCGAAAGCTTCGCGGTGCGGATGCGCGCGAACATTTGACCATCGAAACTGAGGAGGAAAAATTCCAAGGACAACTATCTCTGCTGGACGAAGTTCTGGCGTAAAGCGGCTCGCGCGGTTTGTGATGCGTGGGGGGCGCCGGCGCGCAGGTGCCGCCGGCCCGCTCACCGTGCGCCCCAAGCTTCTGATCTTCGATTTCGACGGCACGATTGCGGATACCTTTCCCTGCGGGATCGAAATCCTCAACCTGCTGGCCCCGGAATTTGGATACCGTCCGCTCGCCGAGGGAGATGTCTTGCGAGCACGGGACATGAGGACTCACGAGCTCATGAAATTCCTCGGCATCCCGACGACGCGGATCGTGAAGATTTCCCGTCGGGGGAAGGAGGAGATGGGCAAGCGGATGCATGCGATTGAGCCGCTCCCGGGCATGGTCGCGCTGATTCGACGCCTGCGCGATGAGGGGTTCCGGATCGGGATCCTCACGTCAAACTCGGAGGAAAATGTTGCGGTGTTCCTCAGGAAATTCGATCTCGAGGTTTTTGAGTTCACCTGCACGTCCTCGAAGCTGGCCGGAAAAGGCCGCGTGATTCGAAAGATTATGAAGAAGCTTCAGGTGAAGCCGAAGGAGGTTCTTCTCGTTGGCGATGAGGTGCGGGACATCGAAGCGGCCCAGGAGACGGGAGTCCATGTCTCGGCCGTCAGCTGGGGCTACAACAGCTTCAAAGCGCTCGCCGAGGTCAAGCCGGACCACCTCGTCGAGACGCCCGAGGCTCTGGCTGAGCTGATTTGCGGGCTCCCGGGCTGATTCAATACGACTTGGCCCAGACGACCCGCCGGGGGCTGGGCTCTCCGGTGAACGGACACACTCCGGCTTCAGGTGCCCCCTCGAGAGGGATGCAGCGGATCGTGACTTTCAGGTCGTTCTTAATCTGCTCTTCGACGGCAGGGCTGCCGTTCCAGTGGGCGAGAGCAAATCCGCCGTGGATCTCCGGCTTCGAGGGATTCGCCGGCGTGAAAAACGCGTAGAACTCCTCGCGGGTGTCAATTGTTTGCAGGTGGGCTTCTCGAAAGGCCGTCGCCCTCTCGAGCAGCGCTGACTGGATCTCCCCGAGCACTTCAGGAATCCGCAACGGGATGCCGGCCACCGCAAGAAATTCCTTTTCCTTGTGCGGACGGTCGCGCCGCGAAACCGCCACTGTCCCCTGCGCGAGGTCGCGCGGCCCGATTTCCACCCGCACAGGCACCCCTTTTTTAATCCACTCCCAGCTCTTGACCCCGCCTCCCAGATCGCGCGCATCGACCTCGACCGAGACAGGTTCTCCGCAAAACAATGCGGCGCGAAGCGAGGCGGCCAGCGCCGCTGCCGCCTCAAGCACTGCGGATTTTGAGTCCTCCTTCGGAGTGATCGGAATAATGACCACATGCACCGGGGCGATCCGCGGCGGAACGACGAGCCCGTCGTCATCGGAATGCGCCATAATCAGCGTGCCGATCAGCCGGGTGCTCACCCCCCAGCTCGTCGTCCACGCATGCTCGACCGCACCGTCGCGCCCTTGAAACTGGATCCCTGACGCCTTCGAGAAGTTTTGTCCGAGGAAATGCGATGTCCCGGCCTGGATCGCTTTCCGGTCCTGGACCATCGCCTCGATGCAATACGTGCGGAGCGCGCCGGGAAACCTCTCGCCCTCGCTCTTTTCTCCCCACAGCACAGGAAGCGCCAGAAATTCGCGTGCGAATTTCTCGTAGACCCGCAGCATTTTCATCGTCTCCTCCTCCGCCTCCTGCCGGGTCTCGTGTGCCGTATGCCCCTCCTGCCACAGGAACTCGGCCGTCCGCAAAAACAGGCGCGGGCGCATCTCCCAGCGGACGACGTTCGCCCACTGGTTGAGGAGGATCGGGAGATCGCGCCACGATTTCACCCATCGGGCATAGGCGGCACCGATGATCGTCTCCGATGTCGGGCGCACCACGAGCGGCTCGCTGAGCTCGCCCGCAGGCACCAGCTTCCCATCCCGGACCTCGAGCCGGTGGTGAGTGACGACCGCGCATTCCTTCGCGAACCCCTCGACATGGGCCGCCTCTTTTTCCAGGTAGCTCAGCGGGATAAACAGCGGAAAATATGCGTTCCGGTGGCCGGTCTCCTTGAACATCCGGTCGAGCACCGCCTGCATCCGCTCCCAGAGGGCATACCCGCATGGCTTGATCACCATGCACCCTCGCACCTCCGAGTTCTCCGCCAGGTCCGCCGCACGGATCACCTGCTGGTACCACTCCGGAAAATCCTCCTCCCGCCGCGGGGAGATCGCATTCTGTTGTTTGTCGCTCATGGAACCCGACATGCTTGCCGCCCCAGCGCTGGGGTAAAGCCAATTCTTTTAATCTCGACAGCGACCGTCGCTGCGGAAATGGTTGGGCTCCCTCTGAAGACAACCCCTCCACAAGAAGCGGTGCATCGGAACAAGGCCCGTTCGTCGGCTGCTGCAGTGGCTCTGCTGCTGCTCGCCGGCGGGGCGTTTACCTGGTGGACGGTTGTGCAGACCGACATCTCCATGCGCGGGGAGCTGCTCCGGGAGGTGCAGGTGGTGGCGCAGGGGATCAATCGCACGGGCGTCCAACAGCTCAAGGGCACGGCCGCAGATCTGCAGAACCCTGCTTACCTGAGGATCAAGGAGCAGCTCGCCACCGTGCGCACATCCAACCCGCTCTGCCGGTTCCTCTATCTCATGGACCGCAGGCCGAACGGAGAAATCGTTTTTTTCGTGGACAGCGAGCCTGCCGGCGCGAAGGATTGTTCTCCGCCCGGGCAGGTTTATTCAGAGGCCTCGGAGGCTTGCCGCCGGGTCTTTGTCACCCGGGTCGCCGAGGTGGACGGACCTACCACCGACCGGTGGGGCACCTGGGTCACGGGGTTGATTCCGATTCATGGCCGCGAGGCGGGCTCCGTCGCTCTGGGGGACTCCCGGGATGTCCTTGCCGTTTTGGGCATGGATATTGAAGCCAGCACTTGGAACAGGGCGTTGGTCCGCGCGTCCGTGGCTCCTGCGCTGCTCACCCTTTTGCTGGCCTCTATTCTTTTGCTTCGATCGCTCCTGCTCGCCAGGCGCTCAGGGATGGAGGGGATGCATCCGAACTGGATGAACCACATCGAACCGGCGCTGGCGGCCGCAGCGGGGCTGGCGCTGACGTTTTTCTCCGCATGGCTGATCCACGAGCGCGCGGTCGCTGAACGCCGCCAGGAATTCAAGCACCTGGCAGCCAACCGGACCGAGGCCGTTGCGGAATCTCTGCGCGAGCTGCGCGACACCGAGCTGGTGAGCATCGCGCGCTTTTACGAGAGCAGCGAAAAGGTGACCTCCGAGGAGTTCGAATGCTTCACGCGCGATCTGGTGAATAAACCGGCCGTAAAAACTTGGGCGTGGATCCCGGCGGTGCCGGCTGCCGAAAAGCCCCGTTTTGAAGCGGACGCGCGCGCAGCCGAGCTCGCAGGGTTTGAAATCTGGCAGAAGGGCGAGCGAGGGAGCCGAACGCCTGCCGCCGGCCGCGAGGTCTATTACCCTGTTTTTCATATGGCGCCCTTGGCGGGAAATCAGCTTCTGGCGGGCTACGATGTCGGCTCCGAGCCGCAGTGCCTTGTCGCGCTTGAGGAAGCGGCGCGCAGCGGGCTTCCCGTTGCCATGGTTGCCCAGGAGGCCGGACTGCTCATCGCCCAGCCCGTTTTCACTGCCGGGGAACCGAAGCGCCTGCGAGGATTCGCCTTGGCCGATCTGCGCTTGGAAAACCTGCTGCGCACGGACTTTCATGATGGCCAGGAGCTTATGGAGCTCTCGCTTCTGCGCAATGCGGCCTCCCCTGAGCGTCTCGCCACATCATGGTCCGCATCTGCCCCTCCCAAGATAGAGCTTTCCGACATGCGCGCGGTCTTTGCTTTCGGAAAGGTTTTTGCCGTGACCGCCCATGCGGGGCCGAAATTCTTGCCCATCCACCCGGAAAGGGAGGCGCTGGTGACCCTCCTGAGCGGCCTAGTGCTTTCTGCTTTGCTCGCGGTTGCAGTCCGCTTTCTTCTCCGCCGCCGCGAACAGATGGTCCAGCTGGTTGCCGAGCGCGAGCTGCTGGCCAGGGCGATCGAGCAGGCGGCCGAGGCCATTTTCATCACGAACGCGAAGGGCCAGATTCAGTATGTGAACCCGGCCTTCGTCTCAATGACCGGGTATAGCCGAGAGGAGGCCATCGGCCAGAACCCCCGAATCCTCAAGTCCGGCATCCATGACGCATCCTTCTACCGCGAGATGTGGAAGGCTCTCCTCGGCGGCAAGACCTGGCAGGGGAATCTGGTGAACAGGAAGAAGGACGGCACGCATTTCACCGAGGAATCAACGATCTCTCCGATGCATGACGCCACCGGAAAAATCGTCAGCTTTGTCGCTGTCAAGCGGGACATCAGCGAGGAGCTCAGCCTCCAGTCGCAGCTGATCCAGTCGCAGAAGATGGAGTCGGTTGGGAAGCTGGCGGGCGGCGTGGCCCATGATTTCAACAACATGCTGTGCGTGATCCTCGGCCATACGGAGCTTGCGCTGGAGGCTCTGGACCCATCCCATCCGCTCTTCGACGACCTTCAGGCGATCCGCAATTCCGCCCAGCGCTCCGCCGGGCTGACCCAGCAGCTGTTGGCCTTTGCGCGCCAGCAGACGATTGCCCCCCAGGTGATGGACCTGAACGAGACCATAGGCGGCATGATCAAAATGCTGAGCCACCTGATTGGCGAGGACGTCCGCCTCGACATCCTGCCGGCCGACGGCCTCTGGCCGGTCAAGATGGACCCGACCCAGGTTGACCAGATCGTGATCAACCTGTGCGTCAACGCCCGGGACGCCATCGCGGATGTGGGGGCGATCACCATCGAGACGCGAAACAAGACGTTAGATGAGGACTATTGCGCGAACCGCATCGGGGCGGTGCCCGGGGAATATGTCCAGATATCGGTGAGCGACAGCGGCTGCGGAATGGACAAACCAACACTGTCCCACATCTTCGAGCCATTCTTCACCACCAAGGAAATCGGGAAGGGCACCGGCCTTGGACTGGCCACGGTGTATGGCATCGTCAAGCAGAACCACGGGGTGATCAACGCCTACAGCGAGCCAGAACACGGAACCACGTTCACCGTCTCTCTGCCCCGACACCGGGGCGAGGCCGAGCCGCCGAACCCGGAGCCGAAGGTGCCCGAGCGCGGACGCGAAACCATCCTGCTCGTTGAAGACGAGCCTGCGATCCTGAACATGACCAAGGAGGTGCTCGAACGGTTGGAATACACGGTGCTGGCGGCCTCGTCCCCGGCTGAGGCCATCGGCCTGGCGGAATCCCATCCCGGAGCGATCAACCTGCTGATCACCGACGTGATCATGCCGGAGATGAACGGAAAAGACCTCGGCAAGAAGCTGCTGGACCTCTCCCCCAGCCTCAAGTGCCTGTTCATGTCCGGCTACACGGCCAACGTCCTTTCCCCGCACGGCGTGCTGAACCCGGACGTTCACTTTATTCAAAAGCCGTTCTCCATGGGCGAGCTCTCCGCCAAGGTCCGGGAGGCTCTGGCTTCACGGTAGGGCGCTGGTCAGAACAGTTCCTGCTGAGCGGGAGAGCTGGACTTTTCGGATTCGGCCTCAATTTCTTTGAGAAGGCCTTTGAACTCGCAGTCCCGGAGGGCTTCGATCAGGGCGGGGTAGTTCGGACGGATCGCGAACGCCTCCCAGGGGGCCGGGAGCGGCAGGTCCTCGTCCAAGCGGACCATCTCGCGGTTCGCGATAATCTGGTCTCTGGAAATGGAAATCTTTTCGCGGACTCGCGGGTTGGCGATCGCCTGCGGGCTGGCGAGCAGGTTTTCCACTGTCCCGTGCTCCGAGATGAGCGCCACCGCGGTTTTTTCTCCGATCCCCTGGACCCCCTTGATATTGTCCGAGGCATCGCCGGTCAGCGCGAGGACATCGGCGATCCTGGCCGGAGGAACCCCCCATTTGGCGAGGACATCGGCCTCGCCGAGGAGCGCGTAGCCGCCCGGTTCGGATGTGGCCGTCGAGTAGATCCGGATTTCCGGGGATGCCAGCTGGAGGATATCCTTGTCATTTGTTGCGATCACGACCTCCGCTCCCTCCCGGGCCGCCGCCCTCGCGTACGAGGCGATCAGGTCGTCGGCTTCTGTGTTCGTTGCCCGCACGCTTGCCAGGCCGAAGAGCGGAATTTTTTCCTGAAGCCAGGCCTCTTGCGGGCGCAGGTCGTCCGGCATGGGCTTTCGGTTTTTCTTGTATTCCGGCTGGAGAGAGGTCCTGCGCTCCGGAAGCCCGCAGTCCCAGATCACGGCCGCCCGGTCGGGGCGGACGTCAGCCAGCATCTTGCGAAGCGCCTTGGCATACCCGTAAATCGCATTTGTCGGCTCGCCGCGCGAATTTCTCAGGCCCCGGATGGCATAAAACGAGCGGTAAAGGAAGTAATGGCCGTCAACAAGAAGCAAGCGCATGGTGTCCGCAACTCTGCGCCGGCAGACCACACGAAACCAAGAGGAATCGTTGGCCGCGCTTGACGCGCGCGGAGGACTTCCCTAAAGATCTCACCTCCTGATGTCATTCCGAATTTTAACGCTTTGCGCTGCTGCTGTCTTTTTGGCGGTTCATCTTGCCTCCGGCCAGAGCCCGGCACAGCAGGCCCGGCCAGCCGCAGGGATCCCGATCCTGCCAGCCGAGCAGGCAGCATACGACCGCGCCAAAAACGCTGAGGAATCAGGCTCTCCCCAGCAGGCGGCGGCTGCCTACCGCCAGTTCATCAAAGATTTCCCCGCCTCACCGCTGGCCTCGCAGGCGCAGTTTCACATCGCCGAGATCGTGGAATCCAGCGGAGATCTGAGCAAGGCATTCGACGCTTTCCAGGTGCTTGTCACGCGCTATCCCGATACCCCGGAGTTCGAAAAGGCAGTGACGAAGCAGGTTTTGATAGCCAACTCATTCCTTGCGGGTCGGCACCTCAGCATTTTTGGCCTGGCCATCGTGCCAGCGACCGAGCGCGCGGAGCAGATGTTTACTTCCATCCTGAAGAATGCACCGTTTAGTAAAAACGCGCCGATCGCGCAATTTAACCTTGGGCTGACATACGAGAAGCAAGGAAAAACCAAGGAGGCATCGGCCGCCTACCAGACGGTTTTGGACAAATATCCGAGGAGCTCGATCGCTGACGACGCGGTCTATCAGATCGGGTATATCTACATGCAGATCGGGACCACCGGGCACTCGCAGGACCTCTCGGCGCTCGTCCAGGCGAAGAATACCTTCGAGGATTTTCTCCTCCAATACCCGAACAGCGAGAAGGCCGCCCAGGCGCGCGACAACCTGGCGTCCATCGGCGGCAGGGAGTCCGGAGACCTGCTCACCATCGCAAAATTTTACGACCGATACAAAAACTACCGCGCCGCTGCGATTTACTACAACGACGTCATCCGCCGGCAGCCAGGAACGGCGAACGCGAAGTTCGCGCAAGAGAGGATTCAGGTCCTGCGCAGCGATGTCGGCGACGCCGGATTAAGAACTGGGCCGGAGCGCGCAGAAACAGGCGAGAAAGTCGCATTGAGACGACGGCTTCAGGCGCAGGTGGAAACCTCGTCGCTCGCCGATTTTAACGGCCCTCCTCGGCGTGATGTCACCCCGGACGAGCTTCCGGTTGTGAGCAAGCCGAAGCTCCGCACAAATATGCGCGACGTCCCGACCCTGCCTGCTGTCGAACCTGCCCTGCCCACACAATGAAATTGTCCGCCGCCATCGTCCTTGCCCTCTCGGCTTTTCTTGTCGGCTGCGGATACCATGCAGGAGAAATCCGTCCGACGCCGATGCGCTCGGTCCGCACGCTTGCCGTACCGACGTTTAAAAACAAGACTTTCGAGGTCCGGATCGAGAGCCTTTTTGCGGACACCCTGGTGAAGCGCCTGCAGTCGGATGGAACGTATGAGATTGTTTCGATGGACAAGGCGGACGCGATTCTTTACTGCACGATCACGCTGATCGATCGGAGGTCGTTGCGTTCGGTGCAGAACGATGTTTTGGCGACGAGCGAGTTCGGGTTGCGGGTGACTGGGCAATATGAGGTCCATGACCGCGTCACGGGGGCGATCCTGATGAGCGGCAACGCGCAGGGCAAGGCGACATTCTTCAGCGGAAACGACCTGCAGACGATCGAGCGGCAGGCGATCTCGGATGCCTCGGCGGATATGGCGGCCAACATTTGTGCTGCTGTGGCCGAGGGATGGTGACCTGCGGGAGGACTTCCCGTGCTGAGCATCGTTCCCACCCCGATCGGCAACCGGCAGGACATCACGCTTCGCGCGGTGGAAGTCTTGCGGGCGGCCGATCTGATCGCAGCCGAAGACACCCGGCACAGCGGGATGCTTCTTCAGCACCTGGGCATTAAAAAACCCTTTGTCAGCCTTCACGAACATAACGAGGCCGGGCGGGCAGCGGAGCTCGTCGAAATGATGGCTGGCGGCACGCATGTGGCATTGATCACCGATGCCGGGATGCCCGGCATTTCCGACCCGGGCCACCGGCTGATCCGCGCATGCATCGCCCACGGGATCCCTCTCACCGTCCTGCCTGGCCCGTCCTCGGTCCTCACCGCACTCGTGGGCTCCGGGTTCCCGGCCAACAAGTTTTTTTTCGGCGGTTTTCTTCCGGTGAAGAGCGGGCGCCGCGCGGCAGAGCTCGCCCGCGCAGCCGAAAGGCCGGAGACCAGCATCTATTTTGAGTCCCCTCACCGGATTGTCAGATCGCTGGAGGCATTGGGAGCCATCTGCCCACGGCGGACGGTCTGCGTCGCAAGAGAGTTGACCAAGGCTTTTGAGGAATACCAGCGAGGCACGCCTGGTGAGGTGCTGGCGCATTATCAAAGCCACCCGCCGAAAGGTGAGATCACGCTTCTCGTTGCGGCCGTGGAAAAGCACTCATTTTCGGACGATGACTAGGCTTTCTTCCCGAGCCAGGGCGGCACGGGGCGGGATTGCCGCCGGGATCGCTCTCATTTTGGCCGCCATGGCCGTTCGGCTCCCTCAAATTCTCCCCCTCCCCTGCGCATTTCATGTTCTCACCGGGCTGCCTTGCGTTTTCTGCGGCGGAACGCGGGCGGTGCAGGCGGCGATTCATGGGAGGTGGGAGCTGGCTCTCTATCTCAATCCGCTCGCCTTTCCCGCCCTCTTTGGGGCGGCGCTCGCAGGGGTAACGCTTGTGATCGAGGCCGCTCAAGGCAGGACATTCTGCCATTGGGAGGCGCTGCTGGCAGGACGGACTGCACGCATGGCGGCCGCCCTCTGCCTCGCCTTCTGGGTGTCGCATCTCGTGCTGGCACTGAAAACTCCCAAGCCGGAACTGGTGGATTTGAGAAATCCCCTCGCAGAAAAATTGCGTTTCCTTTTTGTGCCGGCGGGCCCGGCTGGTCAGTGAGAAGGTTTCCCTGCGGTGCCGATCGCTTTCGGGGCACCTGCCGAGCGGTCGCCGGGATCATCCCGCGGAAAGCCCGGCGGGGCGTAGTGATTTTCTCCGCCCTGCCGCTTCCATTCCTGAAACAGCAACCAGAGAAACCCGGCAGCAATCACCAGGAACGGAAGGCGCCACGCAGGAATCATGCGATAGCAAAAGTCCTTCCCCCACACATCGTCCGGAAGCAGGGTTCTCATGCCGGTCATGAACCAGGCCACGGAAAGGGAAGCCACAATATTCATGACGGCTGAGACCAGGGCATTGAACGAACAGAACTGGCCGAATTCCTCCCTGGGCAGGAGGCGCATCATCAGGGGCATCCCCACCGCGCCGAGGAGCAGGGTGACCGGCAGATCGATCGCCATAAGCGAAATCAAGATGCTGAGGTTCACCGGCAACTCCTTGGCATATCCCAGGATGTTGATCTGAAACATCTGTTCGGGAGGGAAGCTCCCGAACATCCACACGAAGTTGAGCGGCACAACCAGCAGCAGGCAGCAAACCATGCAGAGCCAGATCCGTATCGGGTGGAACCGGTCCGCGAGCGCCCCGGCCGGGTAGTTGAGCATCAGCATCACAAACTGGATCCCGGTATTCAGCACCGCGAGCTGCTTCAGAGTGATGCCCAGCGAGAGGTTCAGGTAGATCCCAAACACGCCGATCGCGTTGGCCGCCACCATGAACATTGCCATGAGGAAGTAGTAGACGTACAGGCGGTGGGAGAGGCACTGGCGGACGTATACCTGGATCGCGCTGAGCATCCGCCTCCAGAGGCTGAGCGAGGCGTTGGTCCGCGGGGGCGGCGGCGGGTATTCCCCCTCCTTGACAAACAGGCACATCATGGTGAACCCCACGCAATAGATGGTGGCTGCCCCGAGGTAGATCCAGCGCATGTGGGTCAGCGCGTGCTCGTAGAAAAAGAAGTTGAAGAGCATCGCCGCAAGGCTGGCCACCACGCGGAACATCCCCATGAAGCGGGCCATGAAGGCCTGGGGGACAACATCGTTAAAAAGATACCAGAACGTGGTGTTCACGAACATGTCGAACACCTTGAAGCTCGCCATCAGCAGGCCCACGGTGAAGATCGAGATGCCCACAATCCCCCACCCGCCAACCGGTCCCAACCAGCGGTGCAGCCAGACCGAGATTTCCGGCGAGAAGGCCATCATCACCAGCGTGGCGGAAAGGAAGGGCGCGGAGAACAGAAGGAAGGGAATCCGGCGTCCCCATCGGCTCCTATACCTGTCGCTGGCCGTCGAGATCACCGGGTTCAGCGTAAAGTTGATGATGCTTGGAACTGTGGTCAGGATGATCGGCAGCACCCAGTCCGGCGCATTCAGCTCCCGGAGCCGCAGCGGCACGATCTGGCCGTTGACAAACTCCATCACAGTAAAACAGAAGTCGCCCCAAAGCAGCCAGACGAACACACACATCAGCCCGGCCATCGTGTAGCGCAACGTCCCGACGTGCAGCCTCGGGTCGTCTTTAGGTTTTTCTATCTCAGTCTTCATCGGGCTATAGGGGGCGCGCTCACCCGCAGAATCTTACCTGCCCATCCGCCGGCAGTCAATTCTTTTGCGGGAATGTTCACGATGAAAAAATGGGCTCGCGAAAAAGAGCTCGCGAAAAGGCTGACTTTCGTGGAGGTTCCGATCTGACCTATTATGGATATCCCCAAAATGATGAGAACCTTCTTTTTCTGCTTTCTTCTATCCATCCCTATGTCCTTGCCATCGTATGCCGGCAAGGAGCTTCCGCCGGCGGACAGCGAGATGGCGAAGTCCGGCCTGGCGCCGATGCCGGTCGTGTCGAAGTTCAAGGAAGGAACAAGCCAGTCGGGCTACCGCATGGCCTCGGTCGTGGCGGCCCCCTTCGAGGCCAAGGATCTTCCGGAAGGCGTGGACGAAGGCGTCAAGCTGTCCGGAGTGGCCCAGTCGGGCGGGGGCAAGGGGGACTTCACGGTCGTCGGCAAGCTGGATCAGAACTTCAAAATGATCGGGGCTTGGTTTTTCATTTCTCCCGACACGAGCATCCAGCGGATTGGATTTCAACTCCAGGAGGTCGGCGGAGAGTATTTTCTGCTCACTTTTCCAGCCGACTTCACGGGATGGAAATGGCTGGAGGGGAGCCGGGCGGAATTTGTCCCCATGCTCAAGCAGAAGAGCGAGAGCCCCGAACTTGACGGGGTTTTGGACAAGGAGATCGGGAGGATTTCGATCGTTTGGATGGCTAAGAATGATAGCCCGACCGAGATCGGGGCGGCCGGGATTACGTCAACTCTAGAGTAAAGCGTTGGATGCCCGCCGCGCAGCGAAGCGCGCCCGCTGGGGCGGCTTGGCAGCCGCAGTTTTTTTGCAGAGGCACCCGTTGAAGCCATTATGATCACCGTCGTCATCGGACACAAGAACCCCGACATGGATGCGATCTGTTCGGCGATTGCCTATGCGGAGCTGAAGTCAGCCACAGGATCTCCGAGCGTGCTGGCCGCGCGGTGCGGGAACACGAACGAGCGAATTGATTTCGGGCTCGGGAAGTTCGGGTTCGATGCGCCCGTTTTTCTGGCTGACGTGCATCCCCGGGTTGAGGACGTGATGGAGCGCGACGTGGTTAGCACGCACTGGAAGAGCCCGGTTTACGAGGTGATGGCCCGGATCAGCGAAACGACATTTCGAGGGCTTCCTGTGGTGGATGACGACCTCCGATGCCTCGGCCTGATCTCAGGATTCAAGCTCAGCCAGTATCTTTTCCCGGCCCTGGACCGGATCGCTTCCGCCCGGGTGGTGGACGCCTCGCTGGCGGACATCCGGGCCGCGATCCACGGGAAGCTGATCGCCGGACCGGATGACACGCAGGTCCACCCGCAGCACCTTGTGGTCGCCGCGATGCACACCTCGTCATTCAAGAAGCGCCTCGGCGAGCTCGACCTCAAATCCACCGTCCTCATCGTCAGCGACCGCTGGAACATCCAGGAACTCTCGATCGAGGCCGGCGTCAGCGCGCTCGTCATCACAAACAATTTTCCGGCGAAGAAGAGCGTGCTTGCGGCGGCGGAAGCCCGCGGGGTGACGCTCATGTCCTCGCCATACGACACGGCAACGACCGTCCTTCTCGCGCGCGCTGCGGTGACCTCGGGCAAGATGCTGCAGCCGGATTTCACGAGCCTGCCGGCGGACATGCCGCTGCGCGAGGCGCAGTCCGACGTCGCGATGTCCTCTCAGTTCGCGTTCCCGGTTCTCGGGCCGGACGGGCGGCTGGAGGGAATCCTTTCGAAGAGCGACTTTTTGAAGCCCGTTCCCCGGCAGCTCATCCTGGTCGACCACAACGAGCTCAGCCAGGCTGTGAGCGGGGCTGACGAGATTCCGATCGTCGAGATTCTCGACCACCACCGGATCGGAGTTGCGCCGACTCACCAGCCGATCCTGTTTCTTAACCGTCCGGTCGGATCAACCTGCACGATCGTCGCGAACTGCTACCAGCAGGCGGGAGTTCCTATTCCAAAAAACGTGGCGGGCCTGCTGATGTGCGGCCTGATCTCCGACACGCTCAACCTCACGTCCCCGACCACGACCGACGTCGACCGCGCGATGATGAAGGATCTCGCCTGCCTGAGCGGGGTGAAGCCTGCGGATCTCGCCTCGGAGATCTTCTCGGTGGGCTCCCCGCTGCTGACCATGCCGCCCGAGCATGCGATCACCGCCGACTGCAAGGAGTACGCTGAGCGGGGGCACAGGTTCAGCGTCTCGCAGATCGAGGAGCTGAGCTTTTCTCACCTGCTGGAAAAACGCGACCAGCTGGTCGCCTCGCTCGAGGCCTACCGCGCGGCGAACAGCTATTTTTTCTCGACCCTGCTCATCACCGACGTCAATTCGCAAAACTCGGTCCTCCTGCTCTGCGGGCCGCCCCAGTTCACCCGCCTGATCGATTTTCCCGACGAGGCCGCCTGCGTCTGGAAGCTTGACGGCGTGGTCTCCCGGAAAAAGCAGCTTCTCCCGTATCTCTCCGGACTCATCGCCCGCTCGAGCTGAGTTGCCGCGCGAGCTGGCAGCCTATTTTTCCGCGCGCTCCGACATGATCCACCTTGGGTCGGCAAGCCCCTTTCGGAACGCGTCCAATGCGGAAGGCGAGGAGTTGATGCGCAGGTTGCTGAAGCTGCCGTCCTCGTTCTGCCATCGCTCGTGCCAAAAGACGGCAGCCTTGATCCTCGGGCGGTCCGGGATCATCGCAAACGCGTCCCGAATCCATTTTGCCTTGTCGCCGGATTTCGGAAAATCCCCGACGCCAAACTCCGCGAGCATGACCGGCTTATCCGGATCGATGGCAGTGATCTCCTGATACGGCCAATCGATGAGATCCCGGAAAAATGCCCATTTCCCATCGCCGCGGAACTGCATGCCATAGACGCTGAGCCCGAGCCAGTCCACGTAGTCTCCCCCTGGGTAATACGAGGCCATCAGGTTCCATTCGTCGTTGATGCCGGGGAAGGCATTGACGTGAAAAACCCAACGGATATTTTGCGCCCCGCGCGCGCGGACCCGGTCCACCACATACCTCCACGCCCGCTTGAAGACGTCATTCCCGCCGTTCTCGGCGCCATAAAAGCAGCCGGACCATGGAAACCAGGTCCCGTTCATCTCATTGCAGAACGAGACAAAAAACGGCTTTCCGAATGCCTTTGCCGAATCCGCCCAGGAATCGATGTAGGCATCCCATTTTCCGGCAAGGATCTCGGTCAAAGCGAACCGGTCAGGCCCCTTGGACTGCTCATACGGCTTGTCCCATGGCGACCAGAAGACGATCGGCACAGCCCCGTGGCGCGAGATCAGGGCAAGGTTTTTTGTCGGGAAGCTCTGCTGCCCCCAGTAGCTCGACGAGGCGATGATGGCCGGCATCTTCCCCGCCAGCTTTTCAAATTTCTCGATGCCTTCGAGCGTCACGTCGTCCTCGGTTTCTCCGAAGTCGATGTAGGCGCCAAAAAGAACGCCCTCCGGGATTTTTTTTAAATCATCGAACGGAGAGGCTGCCTGGCACGTGAGGGCGAGCAGAAGCGACAGGCCGGCGAGGAGGTGCTGTTTCATGGCAGGGAGACCGAGGCGGTGCGCTGCAGCTTCCCCCACCCGACCCATGCGCCGCGCATCGCGTAGAGAAGGGATTTCCAAACCACGTAGCTCAGCAGCGGGCGGTAGACGAACCTCTGCGGAATAATCCAGAGCGCCTTCCGGAGAGGCAGGCCCTCGATGCGGACGGCAACGGCGGCGAGAACAAGATCGCAGAGCAGGAAAGCCAGGAAATACGGGAGGACGTCCTCGACGTGGCCGAGCAGGAGGGACATAAGAAAAAGAAAATCGATGAACGGAGAGAACGCGACCAGGAGGAATTGGAAGATCCAGATCCCCGGGAGGCTGAACCAGCCGAGAGCTTTGAAGCTCGGGTTGAAGACGATATCGCGGTGCTTCCATGCGCACTGCATCGTGCCGTAGGCCCAGCGGAACCTTTGCCGGGCAAGCGTGGCGAACGTCTCCGGAGCCTCGGTGTAGGCGATGGCCTCAGGCTGGTATTCGACGCGGTAGCCGGCCTTGTGGATGCAGAGCGTCAGGTCCGTGTCCTCGGCAAGAGTCTCGTAGGAGAACCCTCCCGCCGCGAGGATGGCCGACCTGCGGATGGCGCTGATCGCCCCGGGCGCCACGGTGATGCAGTTCCATGCCGCGTAGGCCCGGCGGTCGAGATTGAAGCCGCTCACGTACTCCATATCCTGGCACCTTGCCAGAAACGTGTTCAGGTTCCCCACACGCGCATGCCCGGAGACCGCGCCAATCCCTGCGTCGTAAAACGAGTCCACCAGGTGGCGGATGGCATCCTTCTCAAATTGGGTGTCCGCATCGACAAAGATCAGGATTTCGTTCTCCGTGAGATCGACGCCGCGCTGGAGCGCGTGGGCCTTGCCGGAATTTTCCTGCCGCACGAGCCGGACGCGCGGGTCGTCCAGCGCCAGGACCGCGCCCGCAGTGCCGTCGGTGGATCCGTCATCAATCACAACGATTTCCATGCGGCCGTCGTAGTCCGACGTCAGGAGGGCTCGGATGGTTTCTGCGATGACCTTCTCCTCATTGAATGCAGGAATGAGAACCGAAACGCCTGGCCGGGGGCCGGCCACCAGGACGGGTGGGGGCTTGTGGAAGCCGGCGAGAACGACAATGAGGATCGTCCGCACCAGCACGAGGAGGGTTCCCACCACAAGGAAGGCGTGCAAGAATTCCTGGAGCAGGTGCAGAAATTGAAATCCCAGCCCGCTGGCAAAGAGATGGACCGTTTTATTTTCCGCCGTGACCGGAGGCATGATCTTTGTTTCTTCGATCCCGAAAAGCTCGCCGATCGGGACGACGTGATCGCCGCGCTCCGCCAAGTAATCCAGGATCGCCGGCAGGGCATCCACGGTGGCGCTGCGATCTCCGCCTCCATCGTGCAGCAGGAGAATGCTTCCGTCGTTGCGACCCGCCTTCACCCGGGCGAGCAGCTCGGCCTTATCTGGCGTCTGCCAGTCTTTCGGATCAATGTCCTCGAGGACGGTGAGGTATCCCAGCGACTGGGCGACAGCGATCGGCACGAGCTCCTCGAGCAGGGCGGGCCGCGAGTCCGCGTTGTAAGGCGGACGGAAAAGTGCCGTGGACCTGCCGGTCAGGGATTCGATGAGCCGCTGGGTGGCGTTGAGCTCCAGCCGGATGATTGAGGCCGGGGATTCCGCCAGGTTGGGATGCGTGAACGAGTGGTTTCCGATCTCATGGCCCTCGGCAACGATCCGCCTCACGATTTCCGGGTTTCGCTCGGCCTCCTCCCCAACGACAAAAAACGTGGCTTTCACCCCGCGGGCTTTGAGGACGTCCAGAATCTTCGGGGTCCATTCCGGATCCGGGCCATCATCGAAGGTGATCGAAATGCTCTCCTGGTTCTCCGTGCCAAGCCGGAAGAGCGTCGGATGCGCCGGAGGCAATTCATAATCGCAGGAAATCCTGCCGTCGGAGCCTTGGGAGAATGCCCGGCGGCCGTCGGCGACCGTCGGGTCCAGGCTCACAACCTCACCTTTTCCAATCGAGGTGATCGCATCCCCGCCAGGGATCGCCCGCGCAAAGCCTCCGGCTTTTGCCTCCGTCAAACAATCCATGACGCTCCAGACAGCCGGGTCTTCGAGGCCGAGGCGGTTGAGGATGACCCCACCGAACCCGAAGGCCCGGACGGCGTTCCACTCATTTGCAAACGAGGCGGCGTCGAGAAACCAGACATCGTGGGCCGACCCCTCGTGGAAATAGGAAAACCTGCCATTGAACTCCGGCCCCTCATTCTTTACGCTCGGGCATCCGGCATTTCCTGCGCGGCTCATGGCGTCGGCAAAGGAGATTTGTTCGCCGCGCCGGGAGCCCTCCTCCCAGTCCGACCCGTAGCTCCCGAGCGAGGCGATCCACTGCCCAGGCTCGCCGCAATGGCTGATCACCTCAACCCAGCCATCAAACCAATCTTGGGAGGCAATCGGGCCGGCCGGATCTTCCTCCCCGTTCTCGTCGTGCAGCAGCGCAACAAACCGGCTCACATGCGCGGAGAGGCGATCGAAATCCCATGAGGAAAACCCGGCATCCATCGTGACGCAAAGCCAGGTCTCGAACCCCTTCGCCCTGAGCGCATCTGCGATCGCGACCACCAGGCCGGTCAGCTCTTTGTCCTCGCCGGCATCCACCTCCTCCCAATCAATCACAACTCCGGCGGCCTGGATTTTTTTCAGGTGTCCGGCCAGCTGGGAAACGAACTGATCCCTTTCTGCGGCCCCCGCGCGCATGAGGAACTCGACGCCCTCCGGCATCCGCCGGCTGCCGT
Source organism: Verrucomicrobiia bacterium (assembly GCA_037127695.1). Taxonomy (GTDB): domain Bacteria; phylum Verrucomicrobiota; class Verrucomicrobiia; order Chthoniobacterales; family Terrimicrobiaceae; genus QYQL01. The sequence goes on from JBAXXX010000009.1 coordinate 22,716, forward strand.
CGAGGTTGGTGAGGACCGGCATGAGCTTGAGCGAGTCGGGCAGCCGGTCCAATGCGGCGTCGGGATCTTCCACCGGACCGTCTTCGATGCTCGTGAACGAGAGCCATTCCGGACAGAGATGGGTCAGGAGGCCCTGGTTTTTCTTGAGGGAGCGGAAGGCCGCCTCATCCCAGCCGGAAAAGAAGGCTGCGCGGATGCCGAGGGTGCCGGCAAGGCGGGCCTTTTCGCGCTCAGGACGCCCCTTCGCTCGAAGCTTCGACAGGATCTTGTCGCTGTCGCTTAGCAAAGACGGACGGACACGGTTTTCGAACGCCCGGATCTCGCGCTTCAAATCCTTAAGCAGCTTGGGAGAATCCATCTCCGGAGCAACGAAGAGGGCCTGGAGAAAAAGCGTCAGCGCCCCGACACCCAAAAAAGTTCCGGCGCACGCGAGCAGCCTGAACCACAGCCATCGGCCGCCCCCTGCATCATGGAAAATAAAGCTCTTCTTGCGCATGTTTTCAGCCACCCCGAAATCGCATGCAGCGATTTACCATGCCCCTTGCCTCCGCACAAGGACGCACTTCGGTGGCTTGCGGGCGGGCACGGCATCGCGCTGCCTGAATCCCCTGCTGGACAGCGTGACGAAACGGGTTTAGAAAATGCTCTCAACCATGAGCATCTTATCCTATCTCGGAGACCAGGCGGAGAACCTTCTCGGCCACACGTCAAAAACCATCCCAAAAGAGCTTCTGCACCTGCCCGGTCCAGACTTTGTGGACCGCGTGTTTGCAGCGACCGACCGGAGCCAGCGGGTCCTCAACAACCTGAGCCGGATGTATTGCGCCGGCCGCCTCGGGGGCACAGGATACCTCTCGATCCTTCCTGTGGACCAGGGGATCGAGCATTCGGCAGGCGCGAGCTTCGCGAAGAACCCGCTCTACTTTGATCCGGAGAACATCGTGAAGCTGGCGATCGAGGGCGGGTGCAACGCCGTCGCCTCGACGTTCGGCGTGCTCGGCGCGGTATCGCGAAAATACGCGCACAAGATCCCGTTCCTCGTGAAGTTCAACCACAACGAGCTCCTCACCTACCCGAATGCGTCCAAGGAGATTTCATTCGGAAAAATTCGCACCGCCTACGACATGGGCGCGGCGGCGGTCGGAGCGACGATCTATTTCGGGTCGGACGATGCTTCGCGCGAGATCGTTGAGGTCGCGGAGGCCTTTGCCTACGCGCATGAGCTCGGCATGGCGACGGTCCTCTGGTGCTACCTTCGCAACCCCGCCTTCAACATCAAAGGGGACAAGGATTACCACGTCTCGGCGGATCTCACCGGCCAGGCAAACCACCTCGGCTGCACGATCCAGGCCGACATCATCAAGCAGAAGCTCCCGGAGAACAACGGCGGGTTCAAGGCGCTGAATACCGGCTCGTCAAGCTACGGAAAGCTCGACGAGCGGATCTACACCGAGCTCACGACCGACCACCCGATCGACCTCTGCAGGTACCAGGTCGCGAACTGCTACATGGGCCGCGCCGGCCTCATCAATAGCGGCGGAGCCTCGGGCAAGCGCGATTTTGAGGACGCGGTCTTCACGGCAGTTGTCAACAAGCGCGCGGGTGGGACCGGGCTCATCTCGGGGCGCAAGGCGTTCCAGCGCCCGATGGCTGAGGGCGCAAAGCTTCTCCAGACCATCCAGGACGTCTATCTTAGCCAGGACATCACCATCGCGTAGCGCTCGGCTATCCAGCCGTCAGCCCGGCCCCTGGTCCGCGCCGCAAGGCGTAAGAATGGGGAGCCGCCGCCCTCGGCCGCCTTGCCGAGCAGCCCGAGGGCGGGCTGCTCGTGAGCTGCGAAGCTCCGCACTCTCCTTCATCTATCGTTTGTCGAGCCACATTCCCTGCGGCCAGCGTTCTTACGCGCGAATTTGGCCCGGAGGCCTCGGGTTAACCTTGCGGAACCAGTTGGCAAAATGTTTTTTGACTCCCTCGCGAAACGTGAGGTAGTGGGTGTCCAGGTGGCCTCCATTGCGGATGGCCGCGAGCAGGGCGGGGACGGTGAGCTCGTCCATCTCGAAGGCGGTCGAGCTCACGCCGACGGCCGAGCTGTGATGGGCGTCGCTGCCGGCGGTCATCGCGAGCCTGCGGGCTTTCGCATACTCGAGCGCCTTGTCATTGTAGCTGCGCGAGGTGACGGCCGCATTGAAAACCTCCAGGGCTTCGAGATCGAGCGAGTCGAGGGTGGGCCGGCGGATCCCCGCTCGCCACTTGTCGAAGGGATGGGCAGGGATCGCGATGCCGCCGCCGGCTTTCACCATCTCGAAAACCTCTTTCGCCGGGGCCCCCTTGAGCCGGGGGAGCGTCAGCCCGAGGCATAGCAGGTGCCCCTCCGCTGTGCTCACCTCGACGCCGGGGACCACAAGGAAGCCCTCCGGGATCAGCTTCCCCTTCAAATGCTCATGGGCCTGGCACGAGTCGTGGTCGGTGATGGCAATGCCGCTCAGCCCCTTCGCGATGGCTGCCCCGATGAGGGATTCCGGCGAGCCTGCGGCGTCTTTCGAAAAAAACGAATGCACATGAAGATCGAATCTGCGGAGCATGATGGACGTCCTTTCCGTGGAAAAATCTTTATTTCTCGCTTGTCGGGCGCCTGCCGGAAAGCGCGCGCTGGAGGGTGATCTGGTCGGCGTGCTCGAGCCCGCCGCCTGCCGGGAGGCCGTGCGCGATCCGGGTGAGCGGCACGCCGAGAGGAGACAGAATTTCGACGAGGTAGTTCGTCGTCGCCTCGCCCTCGACATCGGCGCTCAGCGCGAGGATGATCTCGGTCGGAGCCTCTTTCGGGATCCTGGCGACGAGCGGCCCGATCCGCAGGTCCTCCGGGCCGATGTGATCGAGGGGGGCCAGGCGCCCGCCGAGCGCATGGTAAACGCCTCCGAAGGTTCCGGTCCGCTCGAGGGGAAGGATGTCCGTCGCCTGCTCAACCACACACATCTCCCGGCCGCGCCGCGTCGGCTGCGCACAGATGGCGCAGAGGTCGCCTGTCGCAAAAAATCCGCACTCCCGGCAGGGGCGTATCATTTCCGGCGCTGCGGCGAGCGCTGCGGCGAGCGCGGCTGGCCGCGCATCCCTGTTCGAGAGCAGCCAGAGCGCGATGCGCTCGGCGCTGCGCGGGCCGATGCCGGGAAGCCGCCTGAGCTCTCGGGCAAGATCGAGGAAGGGCGCAGGGTAATCAAGCGGCATGGCTGGGGAGGCGTCCGTCCTCAATGCGCAGCACCCGGTCACCGCGCCGCGCCAGGTGCTCGTCGTGCGTCACCACGACAAGCGTTCGTCCGTCCGTCCGGGCGACCCCGAGAAGGATCTCGATGATTGCCTCTCCGGTATGGGAATCCAGGTTTCCTGTCGGCTCGTCGGCGAAGACGATCGCCGGATCGTTGATGAGCGCCCTCGCGATCGCGACGCGCTGCTGCTCGCCGCCGCTCAGCTCCGCCGGAAGGTGTTCGACGCGCTCGGAGAGCCCCACCCGATCCAGAAGCTCGGAGGCGCGCGCGCGGGCGGACCGGCCGCCGATCATCGCCGGAACCATCACGTTTTCCACGGCCGTCAGCTCGGGCAAAAGAAAATAGGATTGGAAAACGAACCCCATGCGCGCGTTCCTCAGCCGTGCCAGCCGGTCGGAGCCGATCTCATACAGCGACTGCTCCTCGAACTCCACCGTTCCGGATTCGGGAGTCTCAAGCCCGGCCAGAGTGTAGAGGAGGGTGGTTTTCCCCGCGCCGCTTGCCCCGCACAAAAAAATCGCCTCCCCCTTGGAGATCTCCAGGCTGATCCCACGCAGGACCGGGATCACGGATCGGGAGATCCTGAACGACAGCTCGAGATCCCGCGCTCGGAGTTGGATGGACATCGCCACACTCTGAGCGAATTTCTCCGCGCGCGCGAAATGAAAATGACGGCCAGAAGAAATTTTCGCCTTCTCAGATCCTGGCGGCCATGAAAATCCGAAGCGGGCAGGTTGACAGGCGGCGGAGTCCTCCGCATAGTCCCCCCCCGGCATTTAACCGGCACACCTATGGATAACATTCGCAACATCGCCATCATCGCCCACGTGGATCACGGAAAGACCACCCTCGTGGACCAGCTCCTCAAACAGGCCGGAACGTTCCGCGCAAACCAGAAAACCGAAATCCGCATGATGGACTCGATGGACCTCGAGAAGGAGAAGGGGATCACGATCCGCGCGAAGAACGCCGCCTTCCGGTGGAATGGCTACCATGTCAATATCGTGGACACCCCCGGGCACGCAGACTTCGGCGGCGAGGTCGAGCGGATCATGAAAATGGTTGATGGGGTCCTGCTCGTGGTGGACGCCCACGACGGCCCGCAGGCCCAGACGAAATTTGTTTTGCGCAAGGCGATGGAGAACGGGCTGAAGCCGATCGTCGTGATCAACAAGATCGACCGCGAGAACGCGCGCCCGCACAAGGTTCTCGACATGGTGTTCGAGCTTTTTCTCGAGCTCAACGCCAACGACGAGCAGCTCGACTTCCCGCACATTTACGCCAGCGCGAAGGATGGCTATGCGAAGCGCGAGCTCGTGGATCCCAGCGAGACGATGGTCCCGCTCTACGAGGCGATCGCCTGGCACATCCCCGCCCCGAAGGCCTCGGATGCAGGATTTTTTCAAATGCTCTGCTCGAACCTCGACTACAGCGACTACCTCGGACGGATCGCCTACGGGCGCATCACGAGCGGCTCGGTCAAAGTCGGCCAGAGCATCGTTTGCATCCACATGGACGGAAGGCGGGAGCGAGGAAAAGTGACCGCACTTTTTGGTCATGAGGGGCTTGAAAAGGTGCAGATGGAGGAGGCGTTTGCCGGAGATATCATCGGGCTCACCGGCTTCGAGGACGTCTTCATCGGGGAAACCCTCACCGACACCGAGGATCGCGAAGCCCTGCCATTCGTTCACATCGACCCTCCGACGATCGCCATGAAGATCTGCGTGAACGACTCCCCGCTGGCCGGGCGCGAGGGCAAGCTGCTCACGGCCCGCCAGATTCGCGACCGCCTGATCCGCGAGACCCGCACGAACGTCTCGATCCTGGTCAGCGACACCGACATCGCCGGGCATTTCGATGTGAAGGCCCGCGGCGAGATGCAGATTGCGATCCTCGTCGAGCAGATGCGCCGCGAGGGCTTCGAGCTCCTCGTCTCGCGCCCGGAGGTCATCTTCACCCGCAGCGAGGCGGGCGAGCTCCTCGAGCCGATGGAGACTCTCTACGTGGACGTGCCGCCGGAAAACCTCGGGGACATCCTCCAGTCGATGGCCTCGCGGAAGGCGGAGATCGTCAGCATGCAGCACAACCCGCACAGCGTGCTCGTCGAGGCGACGATCCCGACCCGCGGGCTCATCGGCTTCGAGACCGACCTTGTCAACGTCACGAAGGGCCACGGCATCGCCAGCCACCTCTTCAAGGAATACGGCCCGCACAAGGGCGACATCCCGAGCCGCAACAACGGAGTCCTCGTCTCGATGGAGGGCGGCACCAGCATGGCTTACGCGCTCGATACCATCCAGATTCGCGGCCGCCTCTTCATCGGGCCCCAAGAGGAGATCTACGAGGGCATGATCATCGGAGAAAACTCGCGCCCTGACGACATGCCGGTCAACCCGTGCAAGGCTAAAAAGCTTACCAACATGCGGAGCCAAGGCGACGGGAAGGGGATCTCGCTCGCGCCGCCGCTCGTGATGAGCCTCGAGCGGGCGCTGGAATACATCTCGACCGATGAATACGTCGAGGCCACGCCAAAATCCCTCCGCCTGCGCAAAAAAATCCTTGACGCCAACGCCCGCAAGCGGGCGGCAAAATCCTGACGCGCTTTTTGCTGCTGCCAGGATGCTTGCCGCAGGGGTTCCTCTAGGGTAGCTTCTCTCGCATGCGATACAGGGCATTGGAAGAGGCGTGGGGGATACTGGCAGCATTAGGCGCGGCCTGGCTGATTGCCTGGCTGATTGCCTGGCTGTTTGCGCTGGCGATCCCGTCGGCGGCGGCTGGCTTGGCGGGCGGCGCTCTGTCCATCGCCATTCTTTTTACCCTCTACTTTTTCCGCGATCCCGAGCGGGTGCCGCCCCCAGGGGACAGCCTCGCCCTCGCGCCAGCCGACGGGCTCGTCACCACGGTGGATGAGGTCGAAGAAAAAGAATTCCTCAACGCGAGGGTCCGGCGGGTCGGGATTTTTCTTTCCGTCCTGGATGTCCATATCAACCGGGCACCGATCGCGGGCAACGTGCTCCACTCGGAGCCGAAGCCGGGGAGGTTCCTCGACGCCCGGAATCCGGATTGCTCGCTTTTCAATGTGAGCCGGTCGTGGGTGATCGCCGGGCCTGCAGGCACGGTTCTCGTACGCCAGATCACTGGGGCGATCGCGCGCAGGATCTGCCCCTGGGCGGTCGTTGGCGACGCTCTCGCCCGAGGGGAAAGGTTCGGCATGATCCGGTTCGGCTCGCGCACGGAGCTCCTTGTCCCGATGGGCGCCGAGATTCTCGTCCAGCCCGGAGACCGGGTTCGTGCGGGAGAAACCCCGGTCGCCCGCATGCCAGCCCCATCGAAATGAGCCATTCCAACGAGCCGAAAATCTACCTTTTGCCGAACCTGATGACCGCGGGCAACCTGTTCTGCGGGTTTGCCGCCGTCCTCCGGATCATCGAGGCCTCGCTCCTCGTCGCGTCCGGGCAGTCGGCCGGAACTCTCTACCACGAGGCGATCGCCTTCATCCTCGGCGCCTGCGTTTTTGACCTCCTCGACGGCCGGCTCGCCCGCCTCGGCGGGCATGAAAGCGCATTCGGCCGGGAGTTTGATTCCCTCGCCGACATCGTCTCGTTCGGGGTCGCTCCCGCACTCCTCGTCTACCAAATCGTCCTGAGGGATTTTCAGAAAACCGGATGGCTGATCGCCTTTTTCTTTCTCCTTTGCGGCGGGCTGCGACTCGCCCGCTTCAACTGCACCGCCGCCGCTGCGGGCGAGAAGGCGGACAGGGATTTTCAAGGGTTCCCGATTCCGGCCGCCGCCGGGCTGATCGCCTCGCTGACTCTTTTCATGCTCTGGATGCAGGCTGACGAGCGCACGCTCGGCCCCTGGAAATTCGCCCTTCCGGTGCTCCTCCTTTTCCTCTCTTTCATGATGTTCAGCCACGTCCGCTACCCGAGCTTCAAAGGCCTCAACTGGAGGACCCAGCGCTCGCTGCCGGCATTCCTCATCCTCATCCTCCTCCTCTCCTTCACCGCCATGAACTACCGGTGGATGCCGGCCGTCCTCTTCGTCATGTTCCTCATCTACGGCTTCGTCCGCCCGTTCATTTCCAAAGCCATCAAAAAGGAGATCGAAGAGGACGATCCTGACCCAAAAGAGGCTCCATGAGCCGAGATCCTCTGCCGCAGGGTGCCGCAACTCCCCTCCCCCCCTCGCTGCGCCAGCAGGCAGAAGATGTTTCGAAGGAAAGGTCCGCGCTGACGCAGGAGGCCATCGAAGGCCTCGCGCCCGGCGCTCTCCGGGCGATGCTTCACGATCTGCGCGTCCACCTGATCCAGATCGAGATGCAGAACGACGATTTGCGTCGGATGCATGCTGCGCTGGAGGCTTCACGGGCCTGGTATTTCGATCTCTATGACCAGGCTCCCGTTGGCTACATCACCGTCAGCGAGGAGGGGCTGATCCTGCAGGTGAACCTCACCGCCGCCGCCCTCCTGGGCGTGGCCAGGGCTGACCTGATGGACCTCCCGATCTTCCACGTCATTCTCAAGGAAGACCTGGACATCTACTACCACCTCAGGAAAAAGCTCCTTGAGTCGGGGGATCCGCAGTCCTGCGAGCTGCGGCTGGCGAGGCATGACGGCACGGCATGTTGGGTGCGGATGGACGCCTCCGCCCACCACGACGAGCGCGGGACGATCGTGACCCGCATCGCGCTCAGCGACATCACCGTGCGAAGGCAGGCGCGGGAGGCATTGCGCGAGGCCGAGAAGATCGCGTCCGAAAAGACCGCCTTGCTCAGGTCCATCCTCGAAAGCCCCCATGGCATTGTCATTTTTTCGCTCGACTGCTCGTACCGGTATACCGAGTTTACGAGCGCGCACCGGGAGACGATGAAAAAAATCTGGGGCGTGGACATCGAGCCCGGCATGAACATGCTCGACGCCATCAGCAACCCGGTGGATCGCGAAAAGGCCAAGCGCCATTTCGACTGCGCCCTGCGAGGTGAAAGCCTCTATTTGGAGGAGGAATACGGCGACCTGGCATTCACCCGTTCGTTCTATGAAAACCGCTATAGCCCGATCCGGGATGTCGGGGGGACTATTTTGGGGCTCACCGTCTTCGTCATCGACATCACCGAGCGCAAGCAGGCGGAGGCTGACCTGCAGAGGAAGAACGCGGAAATCGAGCGCTTTACCTACACGGTCTCCCACGATCTGAAAAGCCCGCTGGTCACGATCAAGACATTTCTCGGTTTTCTGGAGAAGGATACGGAGGCCCAAAGGGCGGATGCGGCAAGCAAGGACTTGCGCTACATCCACAATGCGGCGGACAAGATGGCGCTCATGCTGGAGGATCTGCTGAAGCTTGCGCGGATCGGCCACAAAGCCTCCTCCTTGGTGGAGGTGCCCTTGCAGGAGATCGTCAAGGACGCTCTCTCGCTGGTCGCCGGGCAGATGGCCGTGCGGGGCGTCGAATCGGTGTCTGTCACCCACGAGCCGGTCTGGCTCTACGGAGATCGCGACCGCCTGGTGGAGGTCTTCCAGAACCTCCTGGATAACGCCGTGAAATTCCTGGGCGACCAGCCGTCACCGTGCGTCGAGGTCGGGGTCGACCTGTCCGGCGCGGAGCTGGAGATCTTCGTCCGCGACAACGGCATAGGGATCGACCCAAGGTACCTGGATAAAGTTTTCGGCCTGTTTGAAAGGTTTGACTCCGATGCGCCGGGTTCCGGGCTCGGGCTGGCAATGGTCCGTCGCATCATCGAGATGCATGGCGGAACAATCCGGGCATCGTCGGAGGGCCTGGGCCATGGGGCCACCTTCCGATTCACCCTGCCCAAAACCCGCGCGACCTCCGGGCGGCCGCCTATCGCCAAGGCGGCAACCCAGGTGCCGCCGGCCCCCGCCATCGCAGGGGCGCAAGCCTCTGAATAATTTCTTGCAAGGATGAAAAAGTATTACTCTTATGACTCTTATGAGAATCCTATCGAATACCATCTGGGCCATCGCCATCGTTTCGCTGCTCACGCTGCTGTCCGGTTGCATCTGTCTCCCCCCGCCTCCATTTCCGCCGCTATAAGTAACTCTCAGGGGGCATATTGAAGCAGGATGAACGCCTGGGCAGCTACTGATTGACAGGAATGGCGCGCGGCAATCAGGCCGTTCTGATGGCTGCGATTTCTGCTGCGGCGTTGGCCGATTTGAAAACCGAAGTTCCGGCGACAAGGACGTTTGCTCCGGCAGCGAGAGACACTGCGGCGGTCGCGGCATGGATCCCGCCATCCACCTCGATATGGAAATCCAGCCCGCCCTCGGATCTCCAAGCTGCCGCAGCGGAGACTTTCTCCATCATCTCCGGGATAAACGGCTGCCCGCCATAGCCCGGGTTGACGGTCATAACCAGCAGGATATCGAAGCGTCCGAGGTGGGGGCGGATCATTTCCAATGGGGTCGGAGGGCTAACGGCCAGCCCGGCCAGGCAGCCGGCAGAGCGGATAGCCAGCAGGGTGGTGGCGACATCGTGGGAGGCCTCGACGTGGCAGGTGATCGAAGACGCGATCTTGGCAAACCGGGGCACATAAATGTCCGGGCGCTCGATCATCAAATGCACATCAAGGGGCAGGCTGGTGTGCCTCGCTGCTGCCTCCACGATCGCCGGCCCAAACGAAATGTTGTCCACGAGGTGGCCGTCCATGACATCGCAGTGGATCCAATCCGCTCCTGCCGGAGCCATGCGTTCGACCTCGGCTCCGAGCCGGGAAAAATCGCTGGCGAGAATCGAGGGGGCAACGATGGTTTGGCGTGTGGGCATGGATCTGTCATAGATGGTCGTGATGCAACTTGCGAGCGAGGAATATTTCATGGGCGAAGCGCTTCGGCAGGCGCGGAAGGCATTTGCTGCAGAAGAGGTTCCGGTCGGGGCGGTGATCGTGTGCGAGGGCACGATCATCGCGCGGGCGTGGAACCAGGTCGAGATGCTGAAGGATGCGACAGCGCACGCGGAAATGCTGGCGATCACGCAGGCGGAGGCGGAGCTGGGCGATTGGCGGCTGGCGGACTGCGACCTCTACGTGACGAAGGAACCCTGCCCGATGTGCGCCGGGGCGATCGTTCACGCGCGCCTGCGGCGGGTGATCTTCGGCTGCGGCGATGCGAAGGGCGGCGCGGCCGGCGGACTGCTCAACCTCCTCCAGATGCCGGAGCTCAACCACCGCAGCGAGATCACCCCCGGGATCCTGGCGGATGATTGCGCGTCGCTCCTGAAAGATTTCTTTTCCCTCAGGAGAAAGAAGGAGCCCCGCTTGGGCCTCCCCCGGTAAAGAACCCCGGGGCAAGCTTCGCGGGATCAGACCCAAAGGGAATCAAATGGACAGCCATCGGAACAGTTCCCAAAAACCTCGCATGCCCAAGCGCCTTATGTCATGCCATGGTTGGTCCTCATGTCCCCATTGCGATTTATTTCGAAAGCGCCCGCATTTTCTCTGGTCGAGGTCGTCCTGGCTTTGGGAATCCTTTCCATTGCGATTCTGCCGATGGTTGCCTTGATGCCTCAAGGGCTTTCCCTGCTCGGCCAGTCTGCGGCGCGCACGGAGCGAGCCGACATCGTTCGCTCGGTGATGACCCATGTGCGGCAGGTGCCGTTTGCAAGCCTGCCTGCAGGTGATACCGACTGGTATTACGACCAGGAGGGCCAATTTCTTGGATCCGGCCCCTCTTTTGACAGCAGCTCTGCGACCAACGACTGGCTCTACCATGTGAATTGGAAAACGATGGAGTGCAGCCTCCCCGACGGGACGGCTAACGGCGCGGCCTGCGCGCGGCTGCGGCAGGTCGCGTTGGCATTCAATAAAAGAAATTCGTCGGAGCTCTCGAAATACAGGATTTTTCTGTGCAACAGGGACGGCTCGAAGGCCGCAACGGACTAGGCGAGCATGCATCCGTGGCGCACACTCATTGCCCAGAAGCCCGGCGCTGCGAGCGTGCGTTTTCACGCGCTGGCCCGGCGATTCCGGCGAAAGGAATGTCCTTTCGGATTCACCCTGCTCGAGGTGCTTGTCTCGATCGCGATCCTGGCCATGCTCATGGCTTTGGTCGCGACGATATTCAACTCCAGCTCGCGGCTTTGGAAGGCCGCCGAAACCAAGGTGTCAGCGTTCCAATCCGCCCGTGCGGCCGTCGAGACCATCAGCCGCCGGCTCGGCCAGGCGACTCTGAATTCCTACATCGACTACGAGCGGGACGCCTCGGGAAACATTCAGAACTCGACCGGTGACTCGGAAAAAAGAATCGCTTATGTCCGGCAGTCGAACCTTCACTTTTTGTGTGGTCCGCCGGAGGGATTTGGCTATTACGAAATGACCGACCTGCTCCAGTGCCATTCGCACGCCGTTTTTTTTGAGGCGCCGCTCGGCTATGCCGGCAACTCGACGATCACCCAGGGGATGAATTCCGCGCTCAATGTCTGCGGGTATTTCGTAGAGTTCTCCGCCGACTCCGGGTCGCGGGCCAGCTTTCTTTCCACGACCGCCAAGCCCCGGTGGCGTTATCGCCTCATGGAAGTTCGGCAGGCCACCGAAGGCCTGGGGGTTTATGCCAGCACGTTCAACTATGCCACCGGCACTCCGCTGCCCTACAGCCTGACGTGGCTGACGACCGACCTCGGCCTGACCACCGCCGAACGTCCCCAGCGCGTGCTTGCAGAAAATGTGATTGCGATGGTTCTGCTGCCACGCCTGTCGTTCTCCGATCCCAGGTATGCGGCAACGTATCTGACCGACAATTTCGTCTATAACTCAAGGCTTTATCTGGACAAAACTGGGGGCTCCTACCGGGCGAAGACGCGCAATGCCCTGCCGCCAGTCATGCAATTGATTCTGGTGGTCATTGACGAATCCTCCGCGCTGCGACTGGCCGATGAATACGGCAACATTGCCCCGTTCGGACCCACGTCGAACATGCCGGTTTCCGGGCTTTTTAATCATCCGGATAACCTCGAGGGCGACATCGAGACGCTGACGAAATACCTGAAGGAAAACCGGATCAACTACCGCCTGTTTTCGAGCGATATCCTGATCCGCAATGCCCGGGAGGTTCTGTGAGATGGGAAAGCACATGACCGCGCATAGCCTGGCTGGTTCCCGCCGCGGGGCGGCGATGATCCTCATCCTCGCGGCGCTCACGCTCCTGTCGCTGATGACCCTCGCCTTTCTGCGCCTTTCCTCGACCGAGGTCAAATCCTCACAGCTCTATGCCAAAAGTGCGGAGCTTGGGTTTTTGAGCGATAGCGCGGTGGATATGGTCATGGCCCAGATCTCTTCGGCTTCGGATAATACCTCTGCTGGCGGACGACGGTTCACATGGATTTCCCAGCCGGGGCTGGTCCGGACTTACAATGACCTGGGGCAATCCGGCAGGGCGTATAAGCTCTACTCGAGCAGCCGGATGGTGGTGGATGGTGACTTTGACCCGGCGGCGGCGTTGGCGGACGAGGTTCCATCCAACTGGAGCAGCCGTCCGGCGGAGTTCACCGACCTCAACGCGCCGGCCACCTCCGGCGGATGCCTCGTGTTTCCGATTCTGGATCCCCGCGCGGCCGATGGGACGGATGCGGTCGAAGGGTTCGCCTACACCGATGGCGGCGGCATCTCCGGGATCAACACGACAGCGGGCGACTTGCGACGTTGCCCGATGCCCGTTCGCTGGCTCTATATCACGGGAAACGGATCAATCGGTTCGCTCGATGATCCGGCCTTTTTGTCGAAGCTCGCGACGGATCCAGCCGAAGGTCGGGTCGCATTCTGGACGGATGACGAAACCTCGAAGGTCAACATCAACACCGCCAGCGAGGGGAACTTCTGGGACGTGCCGGTCTGCGGCGGGCCGGACGAGCTGGCGCTCGCTTCGAACATTCCCGTGAATGGCGAGTGGAACCGCGTGCCCGGCCACCCAGCCACCACCTCGCTGAGCGCGGTCTTCCCCTCGCTCCTCGCCTCCGCAAAAGATATCTTCCAAGCCACCCCGGCCATAAAATGGGGTGGCTCGGAGAACGGCTCCAAGCCGATGGGCAGCCCGCCGCTCTTCAATGGGGCCTCGCCGCCGCTCAACAAATACCCATCGGGATTGCCTATCACCTACCCAAGCGCGATGACCTCGCCGCCGGCCCCGCTCTACGCGACCGTCAACGAGCTGGTTTTCCCTAAATCCAACCGTGATCCTAATGCCACGAATCCCGTTTCTGCCGCAGCCCTGCGCCAGCGCTCGTTCTTCCTCACCGCGACCAGCAAGGCACCGGAGGTCAACCTCTTCAATAAACCCCGCATCAGCCTTTGGCCGATCACCTGGATCCAGCCTGGACGGTGGGGGCCCGATAGCTCGAACCCCGGCGAGAAGGCGGTGGCATCCATCGAAAACGACCTCACAAAAAACCCGTCCTCCTGGCCAGCGGAACGGCTGATCGCATTCGCGTCGTCGCTGGGGGTTGATTCATCGGGGTTCCCTTCAAACAAATACTACTTCCAACGGCAAAAATCTATGTCGCCGACATGGGACTACGACAATATCGCGAGAAACAGGCAAATCTACGCCTACCTCCAAAACCTGACATCCCAGCCCCCCCCCGGCTACTCCGGCAGCTTCGCTGCTAAATATCCCGCCGACCGGGACCAAATCCTCACCGAGGTCTTCGATTTCGTGCGTGGGGCGATCAATTTGAACACAGCGAGCCTGACGGGGAGCACGTTGACACATGGAGGCAACTTTACGAGCGACAGCTATTTTTATAGCCCAGAATACCACCGCGATGCCGGGGCAAGTATTACAACGGGAAAGGTCAGCGCGGGCGCCCATCAGGTGACGCCGATGGTGAATAGCTCCAACGACACCAAGGGGATCGGCAGGTTCACAACGATCAGCGAGGTGACTTTTGTCTTCTTTGCAACCGATCGGGCTCTGCCGACTGAAACATCCAACGGGACCGGAAACTACACAAACATTATCGGCTGCAACGGAACGTATTCAAATTCCACTCTGTCTGCAACCGGGCCTCGCCAGACGACCAGCCTCCAACTTGCAGTCCTGCTGGAGCCGGCCGTCCCGATTCCCGGTGGCATCAAACATGAGCTTTACGCAGTTGAGATTTCCGGAAACTCGTCGTTCAGCATCACCACCTCAAACGGGACGCAAAGCCTGGGATTTCCCTCCGTCTCCAGCAATGCGACAGCCGTCCGCTATTCCAGCGATGCCAAGCCGGGCGTCATCCCTGAGTGGTCGGCAAATGACTACTCATCGCCATTTCCGGGCGCCGGGGGGATGTTCGAGCCCTTCGACACAACCAATGTCACCGCCAACAAAACCTTAAGCCGGGAGGTTGGCAACTATTACACGCTCTTCGGCGACCAGGTAGCCGCGAGCCCGAACGACACGACGTTCCACTTCGACGGACAGCCGTTCGAAATCAAAATTTACGCGGTCAACCCCGACAACCGATACGACGACAAGCCAGGCCCGCTCGTGCAGACGATCCAGATTGATGGCAGGCTGCTGACGGGCAACTACTCGATGCCGATGGCTCCTGCGTGGGCAACTCTGGCAAACGGAACGAAGTCTCCGGTTCCCCTGTCTGCCAACGCCACCGTTCCGCTTTCAGAGAAGCAGGGAACCTCCGGGACTGGCTGGGGATATAACAGCGGAAACGGCTCCTATTACCTTTCCAACAATTCGACCCCACCCTACGCCGATGCCCGATCGTTCGATTTCCGTATTAAGACGCTCCTGGAGCGGCCATCTCCAACGCTGAGCGTGTTAAATTGCCTGATTACGCCTTACGATACCGTCGTGAGCCTGCGGCTGGACGATACCGCCGGGGCGCAAGGAGATTTGCGGTTGCTCGCGGGCCGGGCCATCGTGCCAGCCTCTTGGTTCGCCCCGATCCCCTCGGGCCAGCTGATCGCTATGCCTTGGGGCGCGGTTGAGAACGAGCAGAAACATGAGCAGCGGAAGGGCGCGGCCAACCTTGGCGCAGAGAACATCAAGACCGCCGAAAGCAAAGGTGTCGGAGACAAAAACTCCCTGATGGGAACCACATCGATGGGAACGAAGGGACTGGACTCAACATCGACCTATTTGGGACAAGCTGGCGCGGATCTTCCGGCGGTATCCGGAAGTCCGAACGTGGCGGGCGACTGGTCAAATGGTGCCGGCTGGTTCTCCGACGGCGGTGTCGTCGTAAAGCCACAAGATTCGTATGCCCCGCTCCACCTCGATCCGTCGGGCAACTACCTGAGGCTCCCGT
The DNA here is from genome assembly GCA_037127695.1 of Verrucomicrobiia bacterium. Classification (GTDB taxonomy): domain Bacteria; phylum Verrucomicrobiota; class Verrucomicrobiia; order Chthoniobacterales; family Terrimicrobiaceae; genus QYQL01. The sequence goes on from JBAXXX010000009.1 coordinate 38,240, forward strand.
ATTTCAACATTTATTATGAGACGTGGGCGAACACGGACTTCTTTTCTCCGATGCGGCAGATTTGCTCGCCGGTGGCGCTCGGGACGCTGCCGACCGGGGTGAAGGCGGGGACTCCCTGGCAGACGCTGCTCTTCTGTCCGAACCCGCTGGCGGGTGCCGGACACAAGGGATTCGCCTCACCTCCCGACCATCTGCTTCTCGACTTGTTCTGGATGCCGGCGGTCGAGCCTTATCCGATCAGCGAGCCTCTGGCGACGGCGGGCAAGATCAACCTGAACTACCAGATCGCGCCGTTCACCTACATCACCCGGAAGACCGGGCTCCATGCGGTTTTGAAGGCGACGAAGATCACCGCGATCCAGAAGCAATACGCGGCAAGCTACAAAAGCATGTATGCCATGTGCACCGCCAACGTTCACACGCGATTCGAGATCAACGTTCCGGAGACGCTGGCCGGTTTCGACGCACGGTTTTCAGCCAACACTCCTTTTCGTTCCGCATCGGAAATCTGCGAGATGTTTCTCGTGCCGAAGCAGAGCTCCCCGGCGACGACCGGGCTGCCGACCACGCTTGCGGCGATGCCGGCATGGTGGAGCGGGCGGACGCTCCCGACCGATCCCGTGCTCACGGGAGACAACTCGCTGGAGGCACCTTACAACCAAATTTACCCGCGGGTGACGACGCGCTCGAACACATTCCAAGTCCACTACAAAGTGCAGGGGCTGAAACAGAAGCCAGGAGCGACCGCGTCGGCCGGATCCGCCGGCTGGTTCTCCGTTCAGGGAGAATACCAAGGTTCGGCCGTCATCGAGCGGTATCTCGACGCCTCGGATTCCCGGCTCACCGATGCCTTCCTGAGCGCCATGGAGAGTGAATCTATCGGAACGTCAGGCTACCAAGGGGGCGGGCTTCCCCCGTATCAATGGAGGATTCTCCTCAACCGACAATTTGTCCCATGAAAACACGTCTCCGATTATTATCGGCCATTCTGCTTCTCTTCACGTCCGCGTCGGCCTCCGCCGGCTTCACGCCGATTCCCCTCGACGCGGTCGCGAACCGCGAGTTGGAGGACCAGGATGACGAGGGGCTTCCCGCCGGATGGAGCGGACAGGGATCCCACAACTCGCTGAGCGGGTTTCCGCGTGGTCAAGCCGACTTTCTCGGGATTCCGTTTGAAATCCCGTCGGCCGGCCCGGCAGCGGTCATGCTGCGCAGCACCAGGCTGAGCAAGCTCCCCGCCTCCGTGACCATCCCGGTTCCCGGCGTCCAAGCGCAGGCGCTCTATCTTTTCTGCACGGCGATTTGGGCAAAACCCGAGGCGCTGGCCACGGTGACGGTGAAATATTCCGACGGAGCCACGCAGGCCGTTCCGATCAGCGATGGCGACAACATCCAGGACTGGTGGCGCGGCGACCTGCTCCCCCGTGCAGCGGTGGGGTGGAAAGGGAAAAACCGCATGGGCTTTCCGATCCATGCGTTTCTTATCCCGATCCGGCTCGACCATCCCGAATCCGCCATCACCTCGATCCGCTGCGATTCCGGAGGAAAAAACGAAGGCGTCTTCGCGCTATTGGGAGCCACGTTGGACTCTGAGGCTCCCCGCGATATTGTTCCGCCACTTCCGCAGTGGCTGTCGGTCCCCGAAGACCCGGCCCAGACGTGGTTTGAAGTGCCACCTGACCTCGACCTGGGCACTCCCCCGGTGTGGAGCGAGGCGATGTCAGCCACCACGGGCGGCAGGCTCTATGCCATCGGCCTCACAGGGCCTGCGGCTGTGCCATCCTTGGACTCCGCAGCCCCGCTCGTCTCGCGCATCGCCTCGATGGGATTCAACGCGATCAAGGTCGGCCCGCTCGATGGGCTCCTCCAGGCGGAAGGCGGCGATTCCTCCGCCGCCCTCGACCTGGGAAAACGAGACCGCCTCGAAAACCTCCTCGCCGAGGCCGGCAAGAGAAACCTCAAAATCCTCCTCTCGCTGACCGGCGAGCGCACGTTCCGGCTCCGGGACCGCGTGGCCGGCGGCTTGATGATCGAACCCCGCCTGCGGGCGTTCCCGTTTTTTGACCCCGATGTCCGAAAGCTCAACATCGACTTGATCCGCCAGTTTCTCGACCATGTGAACCCGCACACCGGACGGAAAAACGCGTCCGACCCGCATCTGGCGGGACTTCTCGCCACCCAGGGCGCAAGCCTCTTCTCGATTGATCTCGACCATCTCCCGGTGGATACGATCAAGAGCCTGACCCGGCAGTGGAACGACTGGCTCGGAAAAAAATACCCCGCCGGCGAGCTTGCTGCCGCCTGGCAGGTTCCGGGTTGCGCGTCGCCCTTCCATGGTACCGAGTCGCTCGGTTCGCGCTCGATCCATTTTTTGCCGGTCTTTGACCTGATCTACCGGCTCGGGCGCAACGACAGGCGGGCGGCTGACCAGATCGCCTTCATGATGGATCTCCAGACGCAGTGGTTTCGAAGCGTCGAGGAAGCCGTGCAGGCCACCGGCTGCGTGGCTCCACTGGCCGGGAGCGATCCCGGCGGGTTCGCCTTTCTTCACACGGCAGACCTGCTTGTCCAATCCCGGCTTCCGAATATCTGGGCTGGCGAACGCGTCGAAACCCGGGTGCACCGGGACGGAGGCAGCCAGTTCTTCAACCGCTCGCCGCTGGCCGATCCCTCCCCCATGGGCCGTGCGTTCGACCGGGTGAAAGGACGGGGATTTTACCTGACCGATATTTCGCAGAGCATCCCGAACGATTTCGCCTGCGAGCTGGTCCCCCTCTATGCCAGCCTCGCCGCGCTTCAGGATTGGCAGGGGATCGCGCTCTTCGGGCATTCCGGAGCTTCCGGATCCTCTGCGGAAATGGATTGGCTGGCGAACCCCGCACTGTCGCCCTGCGTCCCGCTTGGACATTTCCTGTTTGTCCGGGGTGATCTGCCCGCGCTGACCAAGGAAATGCGCCTCACCTTCTCCGAGGCTCGGGTGGCCGATCCGAACGGCCCGCCCGCCAACCCGTTTTTCTCCAATACCCCGGCCACCGCATGGACCCCACAGGCTCCGGTTCCCGCCTCGGCCAATGAGGCGCTCGCGCGCAAGATCATCTTCGAGTTTATCGCCGGATCGGAAGCGTGTGCGAACGAAGAGACGGCCGCGCAACCGCCTGCGGATGCGGGAAGCGAACCTCCCGCCGACACCCTCGTTTGGGATCGTCAGAGCGCGCGCCTGACCGCTGCCACTGCCTCTACAAAGTTTTTCTGCGGGGGGCCGGGAGTTGCAAGTCTCGGAGATTGGGAGGTGGAGCGCAAGTCGGGCCGGGGGCTTTCGGCCTGGGTCAGCCTGGACGGAAAGCCGCTGGCAGAAAGCCGACGGGTTCTGGTGTTGCTGGCCGCCCCTTCCAGGCTCAAAGGAAGCACTTACGAGCGGAAAGGAAACTCCTGGAGAATGGCGAATCCGGGGGCGCTCCCGATCGTCATGGAGACCCAGGTCACTGCCCTCTCAATGCCTTCTTCGGCCGCCTCCTGGCACCTCCAAAAGCTGAATTCCCTCGGACAGAAACTCGCCGGTGCCCGAAGGAAGATCGCGGCTCAAGCCGGATGCTTGAAAGTCGAGTTTTCCAACCACGAGGCGAGGGCGTTTCTCCTGGAGGCGGAATAAGAGGGCGGGATGATTATGTCCAATCCAAGAAGTTCCCAACACCCGGCCCCCAAGGGGTTTTCTCTCGTCGAGATGCTCACCGTCATCGCCATCATCGGAATTCTCGGTGTCTTGGCTGCCAACTCCATGAGCGGGCTTTTAGGAACCTACGACCTTTCGTCGGCCGGACAGGCCGTCATGGACGAGCTCAGCCTCGCCCGGCAGATGGCGATCACTGAAAACCGAGTGGTGGAATTTCAGATTTACAAGCTCAAGACGGGAACGCTTGACAGCCCGGAGTATTGCGCGATGGCCCTCGTGAAAAGCGAACCGCTGCCCGATGGCTCTGGCTCCCGTAAGGTTTTCCTCCGCAAAGTTTCGTTTTTGCCAACAAGAGTGATCTTCGACTCGAGCGCTACGTTTTCCTCGCTGCTGCTCGGGCAGGCTGATGAGGCAAACCCGCTGCCGTTTGCATCGACCGTGCCGGCGGGCGACGCGCCAACGGCCCTCCAGGGCCAGCCTTCGCTTTCGTTCCGCTTCCGCCCGGATGGATCGCTCGATCTGGAAGCGAGCGACGCGGCGGCCGCCGACCCCGCCACAAGGCGAAGGCACTGGACGTTGACCTTGCGGGGGTACCGCTCCACCCCGGAATCTGGAAGCTCCCTTCCCGCAAAAAACTTCATCACCATCACGCTCGATCCCCTGACTGGAAAAGCCGTCGTCTTCCAACCGTAAACCAAGCGTCCAACCTGATAGAGAATGAAAGCAGTTTCTCTCTCGAATTCAGAGCCTTATGGTTGCTTGTGAACGCAGATGACATTAAGAAATGCGTTGACAGCGACGGAGGAAAGTTCTATATTGCTACACAGGTTCAAACTGAAATGTTGTTATGAGTGCAGGCCCCCTACAGTTTCGTGCATTTTTTCGGCTTGCTGCGTGTCTTGTGGGGTTGTGGGTCTCCGCACCGCAAGCAAACGCTAGCAACTTTACGTGGAACGGAACCGCATCACCCGGCGATTGGGCAACCGGCACCAACTGGGACGGGGGCTCCGCTCCCTCAGCGGCTGACACTGCGATTTTCAGCTCTATCAACAGCGCCCAGGATGTCCGGCTGTCTGATGGCGGGCCTCAAACGATCGGAGGTCTGGTGTTTTCCAATACAGGAACGACACTGGTTGAAGGCGGGAACTCCACCGGCACCGGAAGCAACACCACCCTGACTCTGGGCAGCGGCGGCATCACGGTCAACTCGGGGGCGGGGGCAGTGACCATAGGCAGCGCGACAGGGTCTTACGCGCTCGCCGTGACGCTTGGCGCAAACCAGACATGGACGAACAACTCGTCCAATACTTTGACGAAAGCTGGCACGACCAATAACGCGGTGGACCTGGGGGCGAACACGCTGACGGTTGACGGCTCGGGCAACACGCTGATCGCTCCTGTCATTACGGGAAGCGGCTCCGTCGCTCTGGTGAAGGCAGGAGCTGGAACGCTGTCGCTTGCTAACACCGCCAACAGCTACACCGGCAACACGTCCATCAATGCCGGCACCCTTCTTATTTCCGGAAACGGCTCCCTGGGGGCCGCGTCGGCGTTCAGCACGAACGGAAAATACTCCGTCGCCAGCGGCGCAACTCTCGCCGTGGCCAACGCGGTCACGGACGCCGACATCCTCGCCATGCGAGGAACGACCAATTTTCAGGCGGGATCCCGGCTGGGGTTCGATACCACGACTGGCAACCGGACGTCTTCAGCGGTTTTGACAAACACGTCGCAGGGGGCGCTGGGGCTGGATAAGATCGGGACAAACACGCTCACTCTCTCTGGAAACAACACCTACACCGGCCCCACCACGATCAAGGCGGGAACGCTCAAAGTCACGGCGACCGCCTCGTCAAACGCCTTTGGTGGCAACGGCACCATCATTGTTGGAGATGCGGCCAACACTGGCGCAGCCGCCACGCTGGAATTCAACAGCGCAAGTGCTTTCCCGACCTTCACCAACGCGATCAGTATCGTCGGCAACGGCACGAGCACGATCAGCGCCTTAAACTATAGCCCGGTATTCAATGGCGCGGTGACCTTGAGCAACAATCTGACCATCCTTTCAAATAATAGCAGCGGGAGCAGCCTCACTTTTAATGGGGGGATCACAGGCGCCGGCAACATTCTGGTGAGAGTCCAGAGCGGGGCTAATGGCGCCTCCAAGGTCACCTTTGCCACTGCGGCGGTGAACAACAACGGGACGCTCACCTTCGACAATGTCAGCTACACCGGGAATGCGACGAACACGATCACCGGCGGGGTCGGCTCCAACGTGACGGGCATTTTCCAGGACAGCACCAACAGCCCTCTTACCATTAGCGGCGGGGCCGTGCAAGTGAACGCGGGCGGCACCACGCTGGGGGGGAACGGGACGGCAGCGTTCACCATTTCGAGCGTGATCACCGGGGCGGGCGGCATTGCCAAGTCCGGCTCTGGCAACCTCACCCTTTCGGGAAACAATACGTTCACGGGCGGGGTGACGCTCAACGCGGGCCTCTTGAACATCAACCACAGCGGGGCGCTGGGAGGGGCCGGAAACACCTTCACCATCAACGGCGGGTCGATCAATAACACGGCTGGCAGCCTGGTCACGGCACAGAACAACCCGGTGAACATCGGGGCGGATTTCACGTTTGTCGGCGGCACGAACGATTTAAGTTTTGGCAACGGGACGGTCACGCTGAACGGCACCGCAGGGAGCCGGACGATCACGGTCAACTCGGGAAACCTGACCTTGGGTGGCGTGGTGGCGAGCGGAACCGCTTCCGGCCTGACCAAGTCGGGCGCAGGCACGTTGGTCCTCGCAGGGGCAAGCTCCAACACCTACACCGGACCGACCACGATCAAGGCCGGAACGCTGTCTATCGCAACCGCCCTCGGCTCGAATGCGTTTGGGGGCAACGGGACGATCGTCATCGGCGATGCCGCCAACACCGGAGCGGCCGCCACTTTGAATTTTAATGGAAACGGAGCTAATTTTCCGGCCTTCAACAACGCGATCAATATCGTGGGCAATGGCACGAGCACTCTTAGTGCCACTTCATGGAACCCGTTCTTTAACGGCAACGTCACGCTGAGCAACAACCTGACCATCCTCTCGAATAATGCCGGCGGAAGCGTCCTGACTTTTAACGGGACGTTTGGGGGCACCGGGAATATCCATGTGACTGTCCAGAACGGCAGCGCCAATTCGTCAGTCGCGTTCAACGGCAACGTCAACAATTCCGGCACGCTCACGTTCGACAATATAAGCTGGACTGGAAATAGGACGAACACGATCACGGGCGGGGTCGGCCCCAACGTGACTGCGATCACACAGGCGAGCAGCAACAGCACGCTGACCATCAGCACCAACGCGATTCAGGTGAACAGCGCGGGCACCACGCTGACCGCGAGCGGGACGGCACAATTTGCGGTCACAGGCGGCATCTCGGGCACAGGAAACCTGACCCTGAATACCAATAACAACACGAACGGCATTTCGGTCGCAACCACCACGATCAATAACGCCGGCACGGTGACCAATTCCGGCACTGGCACCGTCGCCACGACCATCAGCGCAGTAATCGGTACCAACGTCACAGGCCTGGCTCAAAACAGCGCGACCTCGCAGCTCGCTCTTTCTGCGACGAACACCTACACGGGAGGCACGCTCATCACCGCAGGCTCGCTGGTATTGTCGGGTACCGGCAGCATCAACTCCACCTCCGGGGTCTCGGTGGCAACCGGCGCAACATTCACAAACAGCTCGAGCGTGGGCTACAACAAAGGCCTGACGCTTGCCGAGGGCGCCACCCTGTCCGGCACCGGCACCTTTGCCCCGACGGGGATGACCCTCACGGCCAACCTCTCCGACGGGTTCACCACCATTGCGCTGGGCAACCTCCTGACGAGGGCATACAACCTCGAGCTGACGCTCACTGGGATTACCGGCGGCACCTACACCTTGTTCTCCGGCACCTTGAACGGAGCGTTTGGAACGATGACGGTCGGAGGAAGCTCTTTGAGCGGGTCGGGAGGGAATTTCAACGGGACTGTCGGCGGAAACACTTATGCCTTCACCAACGCGAACAGCCAACTGGTCGTCACCATTCCCGAGCCCGCGACCTGGGCGCTGCTGGCCGTCAGCCTTATCGTGCTGACGGCGTTGCGCCGCCGGCATTCGTCCTGATGCCGGCGGGCAGCCGTTTGAGCTTGTTTTTTCATCCCCTGCGGCGGCGAAGCAGCCCCAAGAAAACGCTGCCTCCTGCAAGGAGCAGCCATGTGGCGGGCTCTGGAATAACCTGAAGTTGCAGGCTGGTGACGCTGCCCGCCGTGGACGTCTGGAAACCATTTGTTCCATACCCGATGTCCATGACAAACCCGCTGGGGAGGGTCGCTGAAAAATCGGTGAGATCAACTCCCGTTCCCGATAGCCATGAGAGGACGGTATAGGGCGTTGCATTGGCAATCGTGCTAAAGCCCGTGAGATCCAGTTGGAACGTGCCGGCAGCCGATGCCCCGGTGAGGGTGAAGAGGCTCAACTTGTCACTGGCACTGTCAATTTTTATCGTCAATCCGTTCGCTGCATTCAGCTCGGTGATTGCGAAGGTGCCCGTGGGATCAATGATCGCCGAGGTGCCGGCGGTCGTGACCTTGAATCCGTTGGTGTTCGCTCCCGCAGTGATATTTCCGCCTGTGAGCGTCTGGCTGTTTCCGACCAGCGTGCGCCCTGTGGCGTCGGAAGCGAGCGTGCCTCCCGCATTCACGGCGATGGCATTGTAGTCCAGCGCAGTCGTAATGCTATTCGTGTTGGCCGCGATGAGCATCCCTCCCGCGACGGCGAAGTCGGTGTATTGGGCGGTGAAGGCATTTGCTCCGCTGAATGTCAGATTCCCAGAGCCCTGCTTTTGCACCAGCCCAGTCTTCGCCAAGGTAAACCCGAAGGCGTTCCCGCCCATATTCGAAGCATAGATTGTGTTTGTCGCCTGGTCGATAATAAGGGTTGTCAAGCCCCCCCCGCCAGAAGGACCGACTTGTGCGTAGGCATTCGATGTCAGCGATCCGATGGTCAGCGTCGCTCCCCCGACCATCGAGAGCTGTGCGTTGCTTGCATTGTATCCGTTCAAGGCGATATGTGTGCTGGTCCCGGAATAAACGCTGTTGGAAAAAAGGATCTGGGCATTTTGATTTGCTCCCGACGCCGAATTCACCGTTATCGTTCCGGAAATTGCGGAGGATGGTGTGCCACTCAGTTGGAAAACCCCGCGCCCGTTCACGCTGAAGCTCCCTCCTGGAAGCGTTGGGCCGTAATACGTCAGGGTATCGGATGCCGTGAGATCCAAAAACGTGATGTTAGCGAAGGAAATCGTGTTGTTTCCGGATGCGTTCATTTTGACGATGTTCGCAGTTGAGTTGCTGTTCCCCAACGTGATCGTCCCGGCGGTAGTGATGTTCGCGCTGATCGTGTAATTCGTAGTCGCGCCGGTGGGATCGAAATACATGTTGTTTCCATCGGTCCAAGCCTGGCTGTAGGTGCCATTCAAAGTGGTCGCCCACTCGGCTGTCCCAGTGAGATTGCCCGAGGCGGCCGGATTCATATAGAGGGTTTGGGCCTGAAGTGAGGCCGAACCGGCCAGCACGACCGCCAAACCTGCAACAGCAAAAAATAGTTTTTCCATAGGTCGTCTCACCTTGACGAACCTGTCGCATTCCCACTTAGGGATCAACCGAGATGCGCGCAGAAAAATCGGGAACCGTCCCGTGGCGGAATGGGAGGCGATAGCAGATGCCAGCCCGAGCCCGGTTCAGGATGGAGCGGGTCAAAAGATCGGCAGCCTATTGCATTTCGCCTATTGTTCCTCCACCTGAAGGACGCTCACGCTGTGCGGCGGGAGGCTCAGCGTGGTGGTGCGAGCGACCGAGGGAGCCGGCTCGACGGAGACCCGAACCTTGTAATCGTCGATGTTGTTTGCCCAAGGGTCGTCGGCAGACAGGCGGTGAAGGGTGGCGGCCGGCTTGGGATCGAATGGCAGGTTCAGCTTCACTTCGACGGGATCCTTCAGCTCCCGGCTGAGAAGCAGGATGCTCAGTTTGCGTCCCTGCCGGTAGGCGTGCGCCGTCACTGTGGGCACGGCAGGCACGGCGGGAAACTTCTGTGTGTCGTAGAGGAACTTGTCCATTTCGACAGCCACCTCATCCTCCGCCTTTCCCGAGGCCTTCAGCTCCGCCTCCTTCTTGGCGATATCCGAGGTCTTGATCTGCTTCCGCTGCTTGGTGACATTTTCCGGAAGATTGTTTGTCGGGCCACCAAGGGCATCCACCTTCACGAGATCACCGGGGCAGAGGGAGTTGTGCATCTGCAAGGCGAGCGTGGTTGTGTGCGGGAACTTGTTCAGGAGATCCGAATGGCTGGACCAGTTCGGGCCTGGACACCAGCCGAAAAATGCCTGGTCCCGGAAGCCTTTCCCCTCTCGGTCGAGGAAGATTTGCAATGTGCCGATCGCCGCCGCGAGCGACTTGCCCCGACGCTCCTCCTCGAGTCCATAGGGACGTCCAGGATCCGGCAAATCGTATCCCGGCCCCGCCTCATAAACCAGGGGCTTCCGGTTTTTCCCGTCCTTGCTCAGCGAGGCGAGCAGCTTCTCGGTATCCAAAAATGTCACGCGCTCGTTGTAAAACATCCGGTTCATGAGAAGGGAGTCCCCCTCGCCGCCGACAGATGCGGTGTCTGCCCCTCCCCCGTTGTAGCCAGCGATCCCAATGGCGTCCGCCTGCCTCGTCGCTGAGAGCGTCTTGTCGTTCCATCCGTGGGCATTCACGGAAAACCCCGAGACGACAAGCTCGAATTTCTCAGGCTTGTAGTAGGGGCTCGCCTTCACGGCCTCGAACCCGATATCCGCCCACGCACCGTAAAGCAGCGGGCGGCCGGAAAACTCGAGAGGCTTGAACATCCGGTTCCACTGCTCATTTCCGCACTCGATAAGGATCCGGTCGAAGACCTCGGTCCATGGCTTCTCCTGGCCGTGCTTCGCGCGGAGCGCCCCGTATTTGGAATTTGTCGGGCCGGCGAGATATTCGATCAGGTTGGAATATTCCTCCGCCGTGAAAACCGGGCTGATGATCAGCCAGGGATTCGAGCCGACCTGCCGGGTGAGCGCAAGCAGGTTGGGAAGCGGCGGATAGGCAGGCATCGCGCGCTCGGTCTCGGTGACAAAATCCCCGCTGCCGAGCCAAGGCTGGAGCCAGTTCTCCAGCGAGTTGCCGCCCCGGATCCCTGCCCCTTGGTTGAGCCCCGACCACCAGCGGATCACGCCAGGCGCAAATTCCTTGATCGCCTCGATCTCGCGAGGCTCCCAGGCAAACGGCTCCTTCGACGGATCGTAGAGAAGGAAGTTGTCCACCCAGAACGAGCCTGGCCCATTGGCAGTCAATTTGATTTGCGGAAGCTTGTCGGCCGTTGTTGCGGGGAAATCGTAAGTGAAGTTTTTCCATTCGCCGGCGACGGAAAACTCGGTTTTCACATCCCCCATTTCGAGGGCGACTTTTCCGTCGGCAATCCCTTCCTGTTTCAGCCAGACGCTGAACCGGAACGTCGGGCTGCCCAGGGGAAACTTCGTCCAGAAGCGCTCCTGTTCGGTCTTGCCTCCGAATCCCCAGCGGGCAAGCCCGAAGCGCCCGGGCACCTTTCCTTCCATCTTGAGCGATCCCCGGCTCCCGCCTTCGGGCGCAAACGTGGAGTCCAGATACGTCGGCTGGACCGCAGCCAGCTTCTCCATCAAGGTGAGCTTCTTTCCAGGTTCCTGGCCGGGCACGACGAGGTCAAAAGGATAGCTGGAAATCCCAGCGTATCGGTCCTCCTTCTTGCGTCCGCTCCAGTCGGCCAGAGTGAGATCCAGGTGGTAGAAGTCCCCCTCTTTGATTTCCGGCCCGGAGCTTTCCAGGGTGATCTTATTTGGCGAGGCCCCTTTCTTTCCCGCCAGAAACTCCTTCACCTTCCCCGTGCGCAGGAGGTTCCACTTTCCGTCCGCGAGCCGGTAGATCCTGACATCTGCCCCTGCCCAATAGCCATCGCCCCACACGTCGTAAAACGACATTCCCGCCTGGCCGTCGTTGACAAACCAGTCAGCCCCGCCGGAAGTGGCATAATCGAAGTGCCTGTTGCGGGCGGGCTCGAAGCTCGAGAGGCAGTTCCACTGGTTGACGGATCCCCCTCCCGACCAGTGGTTGGGGACCGACGGGTTGAAGTTGATGCCGAACCGCGGCGGATTGGAAACCCTCACGTCCCCGGCGATGGAAAACTCCGCGGACGGGGGCGCGGAGTGGAGGGCAGGGATGGCGAGGAAGAAAACGGCAAGGGTGAGAATGCGGGACATAATAGAAGAGCAATGCAGGGTTAAGTCTAGCATATGGGAGGTTGGCCTCCCACACACAAGTTCCGGGAACAGTCCCGAAACGGGGGGATGGGACAAGGCCCCAAATCCGCCATACAGAATGAGGAACGCCGGGAGTGCGGCTCGACAAACGGTAGATCAAGGGAGGCAGCCCGCCCTCGGGCTGCTCAGCAAGGCGGCCGGGGGCGACCGCCCTCCATTCATTGCGCTGACGCACGGATCAGGGCAGGGCATACCACCCTGGTTTTCCCGGGTTAGGGCACCTTCTCAAGCGCCGCCTTGATCGAGGCAATATTGATCTCGTTCGCCCCCTGGCCTTCAAATTTTTTTTCATACTGCATAAACAGGCCGATCGCGGTGATGTCATTCAGGGAGTCCCCGCGCACCGTCCCGGTGAGCTGCCCGAGGTCGAGCCCACCAAAATCTGGCGCGGAGGGATCGAAGGGAGTGAATGTTTTCTGGCCGAGATCGGCGAATGACGTCGCGACCCGGTCCGCATCGACGAGTCCTGTGACCTTTTTGTCGATCGTCACGACATCGTTGCCGACATAGCATTTGTCCCCGCTGCGAACCACCGGGGCAAAGCGGGCGCCGCCACCTTGAAACCCGCCGTTGTTTCCGCTGAATGAGATTTCCCCCGTGCTGCCGAGTCGCGCCTTCCCGCTTCCGTTCAGAGCGCTCCAAGAATCCTTTTCGAAGAGGAGGAGGATCCTTTGCGTCATTTCGACGGCCTCGGTGGCAGAGAGATGAAACTGGATGGAATCCGGAATGCTGAGATCGGTTTGCTGGATGAACCGAACGCCGTTTCTGTTTCCAACCGGTCCGGCACCCGCCGGGGTTCGGATTGAGACCCAGGCCTTGGCAGAAGGGAGCGTGCCGACATTGGCGATGGCCGCGCCATCGGGACCGAGCTCATAGACCAGAAAATCTCCATCTTGCCGGGAGCTTGAGGGGTCCACCTGGGCAGCCTTCATGAGGGGCTTGGGGACTGCTTCCGTGCTGGCTCCAGTGGAAAGAATCGTCTCGCATTGCGCCGTTGTGGCAAGCGCAATGCCTGCCGCCAGCAAACGGATCGGGGATAATAAGGTGATATTCATAGGATGGGATTGATTGGGTTTTTGTGATTGGAGGAGCTGGCGCCTACGCCCGGCCTGGATTGCAAGGGTGAGAGGGGTCGGCCAAGACGAGGAACGGGGCGGCGCCCCATGCCGAATAAGCCCGGTCGCGAAGCCCCTCGCCGGTCAGGGCATCATAGTTTTCCGCCAGGCAGCCTGCGTGGGCGCAGAGGCTGGCAAACCTCCGGGCGACCTCCTCCGCCTCTGCACGCCGTCCAGCGCGGCGCAGGATGTCGCCCACGATGATCGCGACCGGCCCCCAGATCGGTCCGCGCCAGTATCCGTCAGGCTCGTAAAGCGGACTGGCCGGGCTCTCGCTCGCAGGCCCCCAACGGGTGACAAACGGCCCGTCAGGACGCAGGTCGGGGATCACTGCGGCCGCCACTTCCGCGGGAAGATGATCCATAGCCAAAACCCCAAAGCGAGGAAGGAGGCAGCCTGCCTGGTCGAGCCGCTCGCCGGTGAATGCCCGGCGCGCAAAAAACTCCTTCCCGTCCCAAAGCTGGTTTTGCAGGCGTGCTTGGAGCTCATCCCGGTGCGAGCGGTGGTGGGTGGCCTCCGACGGGCGTCCGATGCGCACCGCACAGTCCACCAAAAAGTCCAGCTGCAGGATCAGCCACGCCACAAGGTCCGGCGATGCGACCATGCACTGGCCATCGAAAATCGTGGCATTGTCCCAGCCGGAGTCATTTCCGTGGATGTATTCCGGAAGGCCGTCGCCATCGAGATCCCGCGTCCGCCAGAATTCCGTCCACAGGCAGAGCTTGGGGTAAATTTCCTCGAGCCGCCCGGCAGTGAGGAACCCGGGCACCCGGTCTAAAAGGGTGAGCAACCATCCATGCACGGGCGGTTTGAGGTAGGCCCACTGGACATCGCTTTCTCCAACGGCATCGGGAATGGCCCCGTTTGGCTTCTGAAAATCAAAGAGGACCATGAACTGATCCCAAGCCAGCTCCGGATGTGTGGGGGCAAGCGCCAGGGCATTGAACCCGTGATCCCAGCTCCAGCAGAAGTTCATCCAGTTTTTGCTCATCAGGACCGTGCGGCGGGGAAGAAACCCGCACGCCCCAATGGTTGAGCTCCATATGACATAGCGCGCAAGGTTTCCGACGGGTTCCAGTTCCTGGGCGATAGGTGGAAACTTTTCGCTCCACTTCTCCCAGGCCCGGCGCGTTCTTTCGCAAGCCTCATCAAACGACCACTCGGGGCCGACGGACTGCGTCGGCGGCAGAAAATCAAACTCCTCAAACCGCAGCTCGCATTCGTCGCCGGCATGGACGATCTCAACCGCTTTGTCGCTGCGGGCGATCGAGACGTTCCCTCTGACCACCTGGAGAAGGTAGCGGACCCGTCCGCCATTGAGCTGGACCCACCAGGCCCGACCGGTGGAATCCATCGGCCGCACGACGGTGAGGAGCGGATGAATCGAGGCCAGCCTCACGGGCCCCCGCATCCGCATGCCGGTCACGGCCGGGCCCTCGAAAGCGACTTCGAGCGACGACCGCCCGCCGCTCAGACGCATCTTCCAGGGAGAAACTTCTTCCTGGACATCGGTTGTCCAACCCCCGGCGGAATCCGACAGAAAAATCCGGAACATCTCGCGTCCGCGATCGGCGCGCCGGAGCGTCCGCCATGTGACGCCCGGGTGGTTCCAATTCGGCGGAAGCCTCAGGAACATGGAGGTTGCTTCAAACGTGCTGAACGGTGTCGTGGCGAGGTCGATGGTCATGGTGTCTTTCTATGGCTTTGCCCCTTTGGGCTGGATGAAATTTGACTTGCCCGGGCAAACCGGGCACGTTGGCCAGCATGGATTCTTCTCCCACGCTCAGTCGCTTGGCAGCGGTGCTTGGGATGGGAAAATCTACCGTGCAGCGGGCATTGACCGGTGGTCCGGGGTGTTCCTCGAAAACCCGGGAGCGAGTGGTCGCGATGGCCGACAAGCTGGGGTACCGTCCGGATCCGGTTTTTGCAACCATGGGATCCCGCCGCAGGAGGAAGCCGGTGGATGAGGTGCCTCTCGCGTATTTGGAATCCTACGGACCGGGGGAGAGTCGGGCGGGCGGGCCCTATTTTGAACCGACCAGGAAGCGCGCTATCCAGCTCGGATATCGGCTCGAACGCTTCAACCTCCAGGAGTGGGAAGGAGCCAAGGATCTTTGGGGAGTTCTCTACGCCCGTGGGTTCGCAGGCGTCATTCTTGGCTGGATGCGAAGCGGCCACCTGCCGATGCTCCTGCGGAACGAAACCTTTCCGGTCGTCTGCTGCGGGAGGACAGATACTTTCCCCTTCAACACGGTGCGCCCGGCGATCATCTCCGGAATTCGTATGGCGTGGAGGGAGCTCCTCGCCCTTGGCTACCGGAGGATCGGCGCGGCCATCTGTCGCCACGAACCCGAGGTGGACGACGATTTTGCCCGGCATGCCGCGGCGCTCGCTTGCTTGGCGGAATTTCACACGCGGGCGGAGTTTCTTCCTCCGCTGAGGGCACCGTTTCAAGACGATGAGGCCTTTAAAAAATGGGTTCTCAAGCACAATCCAGAAGTTGTGCTTGGGTTCAGCATGCGCCATTACTTCGCTCTGGAGCAGGCCGGCTTCCGCATCCCGCAGGATATCGGTTTTGTGTCTCCTCATGGCGGCACTGGGCCCGGAGAAATTCCCCGCCAGATTTCCTGCCTCTGCCAAAGGCCCACGCTCATTGCGGAGGCCGCCGTGAACCTGATGGATCAGATGATTCGCCACGGCGAGCGTGGGCGCACAGAAAACCCGCTCACGATCGCAGTCCAACCGGTATGGGTGGCCGGGGACACCTTGCGAAAGGCTGCCGAATTGAGATGAGCGGCAGGTCATGGCTCACCTAGCTGGCACAGTGGGTTTTCGACCATTTTTTTCGGGATGGCTTGAATGCGCCCGTTGATTGTCAGCGCCGGATCAAGTTGGGAAAGGGCTCCGCGGGGTTCAAAGATGACCTCAAGGTCCCCGGGCAAATTGATGGACGCGTGCAACGTATTGTTTTCGACGCGCCAGGAGGCATGAATGTTCCCTAGCAGATGGGGAACGGTTCCTTCAGCGTGGTCCAACATGTCCGAGGCGGGAGAAAACCGGATCGTTCCGGGCGGAAGCGGATGCCCGTTCTGGATCCCAAGAACCTGGCGGTGGCAGTAGGCTGTGGGCGCGCAACTCCAGCCGTGACAATGGCTGCCGGTCGGATGCTTGCCGCCGTTAAGCGACTCCCAAAGCGTCCAAGCCCCTCGGTCGCGCATGAGCCCGTAGTGGTTCTCGATGATCCTCTCAGCCAAGCCAAAATCGCCGACCCGCACGAGCGCCTCCAACGCGTAATGCAGAAAATAGAGCTCCAAGCGCGCGCCGTCGGCCAAGTGGTTATTTAGCAGGGCGGGCATGAGAAACGCATGGATCCTCTCGTGTTGGGCACGGGTCGCTAAACCGAAGGCCAGGGCGAGAGTATTCGCGTGGAGGGCTGATGCTTCGGAATGGCCTCCATCCACAACCGCCGCAAAAAATCGCCCGCGCCGAGCATCCCAGAAAGCCTCCTGAAAGCTCGCGGCGACCTGGGCGGCTTCGCTGGAAAATTTCGCCGGATCGCCCCCGCAAGCGGCCGTCAACTCAGCGGCAGAGGTTAGCGCGCGGAAACGGAAGGCGTTCAGGCAGGCATTCGTCCCGATTTTCGCGTTCTCAGGCGCTCCCCAGTCCACAAAAACCGGGCACCCGGGGTGCACCTCCCAAAGCCCCGAGGCGTCTTCGCGCCAGACCGGGCTCTCGAGAATCCGCAACACGGAAGAAAATAGCTCCTCGACCAGCGCGACATCCCCCGTGGCCGCCCAGTGATCGCGCAGGAGCAAAATCCAGATGAGCGAGTAGTCGCAGAGCGGGGTCTCGTGATCCGAAGGCACGGCATCCAACATCTGTCCGTCGTCGCGCTGGGTCATTGCCCAAAGACGTAGCGCCCACCGGTCCAGCCTCCGGTCTGCCGTCAGGCAGCGGGTGGCATCCATTTCCACCAAGCAGTCGCCGAGATACATCGCCCGTTCGCGCCAGGGATCGACCCACCCGTCCGACGTGCTGGCCTTGATGGTTTCCGCTGCGGCCGCCCACGTCCAATTCAGCGCCGGCGCACTGCAGGAAAACGTCCCGCACCAATCCAAACCCGGAGCCGATTTGAGAACCGCCACGCTATCGAGCCTCACCGGCCCGCCGGCGTCTCTTGCGGTGATCTGGAGGTAGCGTCCGCCGCGTTCGTGGAAGGATTCGATTTCCTCTCCGCCGCCCCGGAGGATGAACCGGTCGGCGTTGTTGACAAAGGGATGGTTGGCATAAAACCCGATGCACCCGTCGCCCCGGAGCCGCTCGTCGTATCCGATGTCGAGCACTGTCCCCTCGGGCGCACTCACCCGGATTTGCACATGGCCGAGATACTCGCATCCGAAATCGAGGACGATGGTCGCCGCAGAGGCACCCGGCGAGTTGATCGTGAGAGGAAACCTCGCTGCAACCGGAGCGGCCGGGTTGGTCTGCACCAAATCCCATGCCATTTCCCGGGCGGGCGAGGCCGTGAGCGTCGAGGCGGGAGCCTCGATCCAAGTCCGGTCTCCGCGTTCCAAATTTCCCAATGATTCCGGCGGCGCGCCGGAAAAGCATTCGAGGGAATGGCTCGGCAACGAAAAAACGAATCCGGCCGACGGGGAGATGTTCCAACCCGGTGCAGAGACGGCTTCCGGCATGGCGGCAATCCTCAGGCCCAAGCTGTCGGGATACTCGAAAACCCACGGCCAGCAAGGAGCAAGCGCATCCGGAGCGCCCGCAAAAAAATTCCACCCCGCACGGAGCGGAAAAATCGCATTTTGCCGGTTCCCGCGCGCGGGGCAATCCTCATGGGCAAGCTCGATCCCGTTGCAGAAGCACGGGCCCCAAAAAACGCCGCACGGAACATCTTGGGGGACCGGAGAAAAAATGTGCGTAAAAAAGAGGCTGCGCCCATGGCGGCGGAGGGAAAACTTTCCAGAATCCGCAGGAATCCGAAACCCGGCACGGAGTGTTCCCCGGCGAAGATCTCCATGGGCAACGACTCTCGCCGGCACAAGAACTGCCCTCGAAGGAAGAGGGATTTCCCGGGGGGTCAAATTCCCCCGGCTTGCGGCATTTTCCAGCAGCACAGGCGCCGCCCAAACGCCCCCGGCATCCTCGGCAAGCTGGCGCAAGTCCAGGATTTCCACCGGACCTTGCGCGAAGCTGAACGGTTCCGCCCATTCATCCCACGCGCTTGAGCGGACGCATTCCCACGCGCCCGGCGTCGCAAAATCCACGGCTTCCGAGCCCCGCCCCGTGGCCTTCCCCCACGCCACAAACCCGCCGGTCGATGGCATGGCTTGAAAACTCGACGTCCCCCTCGCGTGCGCCTCGACCAGAATCTCATTGGCCCCCGGCACGAGAAGATCGCGAAGGTCGTAGGTGTCATACTCCGGATGCGTTGGAGCGAACCTTGCCGGACCGCATCCGACCACCCGCCCGTTCACCCGCAAGCGGTAGAGCCCATCGACAAACAGGTGCAAGACAGACGATTCCACCAGGGGCGCAAGCGAAAATTGCCTGCGGAACAGCACAAAAACGTTGCGGCCTTTGCCTGATCGGTCGCCCCACACCCACCGGGGACTGTCAATTTTGGAAACCATGCCTCCCCATCCCTTAGCCGTTCCTGAAAATTCTAACAACCCGGCCGCATCGGGAACCATCCCGAACCGCCCGCCAACGGATCTGGGCCGAGCCCGTCGCCGGTTATTCCATCTTGAACTCGTCGCACAGTTCCCCGGATTGAAGGTCGTAGGTCGCTACCACGACACCGGCGGATGACACAGTGACTAGCGTGGTCAGCAACATCCGATCCTCGTTTTGCGCGAAACGGGTCAATGGCCCACCCTTGGGTTTGCATGAGAAGTTGATTCCCGGGCAGTTGTAGTAAACCGTGCCCTTCTCGGCTGGCTGCCCGGCTTTCAATGGCGGCGTGATCTCCAGTGCATGCGTGTGGCCGCTGAAGACGACATTGACTCCATGACGCTCGATGATGTCCCCCCAGGTTTTCGCCAGGGAGATCGTGTCCCCACCGTGCGGGCCGGTGGAATAGATGGGCGCATGAAAAAAGACGAACTTCCATTTTTTTCCGCAGGACGCGAGATCATTTTCCAGCCATTCCGCTTGGATTTTCTCTCCCTTCTTCTGGTCGAACCCGGTCCCCACGGGGTAGTTGCATAGCACCGTGAAGTGGGCGTCGCCGCAATTGAAGGAATACCAATACCCCTGGCAGCCGTCCACGCCGTTGGGAGGGAGGCGGAACTGGTTGAAATAGATTTCCGGCTTCAGCCCGGGAGCTTTGTCCTTGAAGCCGTCGTGATTGCCGATGACCGGCAAGATCAGAGTGTCCTTGAAGAGATTTGCGCCGTCGGCAAAGAAGGCGTCCCACTGCTTGGAGTCCAATCCTTGATCCACAAGATCGCCGACCGGGATGAAGAGGTAGGGCTTCTTGGAGGCTAGCCAATCGGCGGTCTTGCGCCATTTGTCAGACGGACCCTTGCCCTGAACATCGCCTGCGACGGCGAACCGGAACTCGCCTGAGGGCTCAGCGGGAATGCTCCCGTGCGTCTCGCTTTTGTCCGGAGCCGCCACCACGAATTCAACGGACTCGCAAGTTTTTTCCCGGCTGATTCCCGCGTTCCAGTAGGTTTTGCCTTCAAACGACACCTTCTCAACCCCGATCGGCTTGCCGGCTTTCGTTCTGATGGCGCAGTCCTGCCCGTCGTCCGCGCTCCATCCCACCGAGATGAGGTTTGCTTCCGGACTGGCTGGGCTAAGATGGTAATCGCAAGGTGCGGCAGGCAGCGGAACTGCTCCCGCTAAGAGAAGAAGGATCAACTTGGGGGCAGGGTGCATGATATCTCATTTTGCATTGTGCCTAGAGCCTGTCTCCTGCAAAGGAAAATAAAATCCCTCCAATTCCCCTCTTTCCCAAAAAGCAATCTGCGGTAATCTGTGAGCTTGCGGTGAAAAAACCTCTGCGGTAATCCACATCTCAACACCCACATCCTATGATCGAACGCCGTTCAAAAATCCTCCGCCACCGCGTCCTTCTCGTCGAGGACGACTTGGAAATCTCCACCGCCGCCGGGCGGGCGGCGCTCATGCTGAAATCCGAGCTCGAGCTCAACGACATCGATGTTGTGTGCGCGCCAGGGGCCGCTGACGGGCGCGGGCTGTTCCTCTCGGATGCCGGGCTGCACGGGGTGCTGGTTGACTGGACGCTCGGGAGCGACCCTGCCGCCCCGCATGCCTCAGCGATGGAGCTAATCCGCTTCATCCGCTCCCGCAACGAGAGGATCCCCATTTTCCTTCTCACCGACCGGGAGCGCAGCTCCGGGCTTTCCGAGGAGGTGCTCACGCTTGTGAGCGAGCTGATATGGCTCATGGAGGACAGCGCGCCCTTTGTGGGCGGGCGCATCGAGGCGGCCGTCAAGGCGTATTCCAGCCGCCTGCTCGGGCCGATGGCCTCGGCCCTGATCGAGTTCGACCTCGTCCACGAATACTCGTGGCACACGCCCGGCCACACCGGAGGGACCGCCTTTCAGAAGTCCCCCGCGGGGCGGCTATTTTACGACTATTTTGGCGAGGCGATGTTCCGCTCCGACCTCTCCATCAGCGTCGGCGAGCTCGGCTCGCTGCTCGATCACAGCGGCCCGATCGGCGAGGGAGAAAAGTATGCGGCGAAAGTTTTCGGCGCGCACCGCACGTATTCGGTGACCAACGGGACCTCGACATCGAACCGGATCATCTGGATGGCCTGCGTCGGCCGGGGGCAGAAGATCTGGGTGGACCGCAACTGCCACAAGTCGAACGAGCAGGGGATCACGCTCACAGGAGCGGTGCCGCACTACCTCATGCCCACGCGCAACCGCTACGGGCTCATCGGCCCGATCCCGCCGGAAAACCTCCTCGAGGAGAAGCTCGTTGCGGGGGGGCGCCCGGTCCATGCCGTCATCACCAACTCGACCTACGACGGGCTCACCTACAACGTCGGCCGCGTGCTGGAGGTCATCGGCAGCGCTCTTGACAGGATCCACTTTGACGAGGCCTGGTATGGGTACGCGCGGTTCCACCCGCTCTACTGCGGGCGCTTCGCCATGCGAGGGGATGCGAAAAGCCACCCTGCCGACGGGCCGACGATCTTCGCGACCCACTCGACGCACAAGCTCCTCGCGGCGCTCTCGCAAGCCTCGTTCATCCACGTCCGCGACGGGCGCAACAGCATTGATCACGCGAGGTTTAACGAGTCGTTCATGATGCACGGCTCGACATCACCGTTCTACCCGATCATCGCATCGAACGACGTGAGCGCCTCGATGATGGACGGCAAAGGCGGAGAGGTGCTGGTGGAGGAATCCCTGCGCGAGGCGGTCGCGTTCCGGCAGACGATCACCCGCCTCTGGCGACAGCACGACGACCGGGGCGATTGGTTTTTCCAGACCTGGAACCCGACGAGCGTCAACAACCCCGCGACCGGGCAGCAGGAGTCGTTCGAGTCCGTATGCCCGGACATCCTCGTCAGGGAGCCTTCCTGCTGGGTTTTGCATCCGGGCGAGGAATGGCACGGGTTCGACCTCGAGGACGACTACTGCATGCTCGACCCGATCAAGGTCTCGGTGATCACGCCAGGGGTGAGCCTGGACGGCTCGATTGCGGAGATGGGATTTCCGGCAGCCCTGCTCACGTCGTATCTGGATGCGCGCGGGATCGTCGTCGAGAAAACCAGCGACTACGCGATCCTGTTCCTCTTCTCGCTCGGCATCACGAATGCCAAATGGAGCACGCTCGTGCACGCCCTGCTGGCGTTCAAGCGCGACCATGATGCCAACGTGCCGCTTGCCGAATGCATCCCATCGATCGCCGGATTCTACCCGGGTCTGGGGCTCCGCGATCTCGCAAGAAACATGCAGTCGCACATGCGTTCGAGCGGGCAGCTCCAAGCCCAGGCCCATGCGTTTTCCGCCCTTCCGGAAATGGCGATGACCCCATCGGATTGCTACCAGAAGCTTGTCGCCAACGAGGTCGAGCGGATCGCGGTGGCCGATGCGGCGGGGCGGATCGCAGCCACGGGGCTTGTTCCTTACCCTCCCGGCATCCCGATGGTCATGCCAGGTGAAAAGCTCGGGACCCAGGACGAGCCGTTCCTCGCCTACCTTGCCATCATCCAGGAATGGGATCGCGTTTTCCCCGGCTTCGCCCACGACACCCATGGGGTCGAATCCGAGGATGGCGTCTATAAGATCCTTGTTCTAAAATGACGGACGGGCAGGAGGGCGCGCCCTCAGCCAAGAAACCGAAGCGAAAAGGAAAGCCTCAGGATCCTGCGGCCGGCCCGGCGAAAAAGCCGGCGCCCCGCACACGCAAAAAGAAGGCGGTTCTATCCCCGCAGGAATCCCCTCCGGATTCCGCGGCTGGGCCTGCGGAAAAGCCGGCGCCTCGCACGCGCAAAAAGAAGGCGGCTCTATCCCCGCAGGAATCCCCTCTGGATTCCGCGGCTGGGCCTGCGGAAAAGCCGGCGCCTCGCACGCGCAAAAAGAAG
>JBAXXX010000010.1:0-60596 GCA_037127695.1 Verrucomicrobiia bacterium
AAGAGCGGCAGATGTATGTGGACTCCCCGGAGTTTGCGGACATGGACTACTCGCAGTGGAGAGATGGAGAATTGCGCATCACCGCGAAGCGGAAGGAGACCAACATCTGCGGGCGTGTCATGCCCTACTCGTCCGGGAGGATCCGGACAAAGCGGCGGTTTGACTTCCGCTACGGGGAGCTCTCATTCTGGGCGGCGATCCCCCGAGAACAGGGGCTGTGGCCTGCCGTGTGGATGCTTCCCACGGACAACGCCTACGGCCCGTGGCCGGCCTCCGGGGAGATCGACATCCTCGAGGCCAAGAACGACGAGCATCGAACCGTCTACCACGCGGTCCATTACGGGCCGAGCTTCGAGAAGAGGCAGATGAAGTCGAAGCAGGTGTTCTACGGGGACTTCCCCGGGCTCTGGCAGCAGTTCACGTTCCAATGGGATGCCACGGGCTTCGGCTGGTTCATCAATACCGTGCCGACCTTCGAGGTCAGCATGGCCAAGCCGTTCGACCAGCGGTTCCACCTGATCATCAACCTCGCGGTTGGTGGACAGTTCCCCGGCATGGAGCCCAAGCCCGACTGGAAGCAGTCGGACTTCAGGATCCGCGACCTCGTGGTTGAGACCGCCGATTGAGAGTTGCCCGCACTACAATCCGCACGTCTGTCATTGAAATGGGGGTGCGGATCGCCCCCATTTTTTACCTGCCATACGAAACGACCCCGGCTACCTAGCCCTCACGCACATGAACACCTGCCCTTGTATCGAATCCGTAAAAACCTTCGTCACAACCGGAAAATGGGAGGGCAGGTGCTGCGAATACGGGAAGAAGCTTCCGCTCAGCCATCTCATCATTGCCGGGGTGGTCGGACTCGTCCTCGCCGCCGTGCTGGGCACGCTGATCTCGCGGCGGCGGGGCTGAGAGACCATTCCCCGCCCAACTCTGCAGCAGCTTGCCTTCCGAACACTCAGAAAAGCCTGTCCGCAAGTATCGGCATAATGCTGGCGACCGACGGAGTGATCGCACGCGGAGCGCCGGTTTTCGCATCGACAAAAACCCAGTCTGTTTCCCCCCGCACAAGCAACCTCGCATCCGATCTGCGAATGAATTTGTAGCAGCGCAAAGAACGCACGCGGCGCACGTCCGCGATCCAGGTCTGAATTTCGATCTCCTCGCCCTCGAAGGCCGGAAGCAGATACTCGATCTTGTGTTCCCGGACGACCCAGGTTGAGTTTTCCCCCTGGGCTTCAACCCCGTGGAGGGATGCGTAATGCTCGACCGCGATGTCCTGCATCCACTGGACATATGCCACGTTGTTCACATGACCATTCGCATCAATGACGCTCGCGGAAATGGTCATGAGCTTCTTGAATACCGGGTCGGGAAGGGAAGTGGACATGGAGGAGAGAGCTTGGGAGTCAATAAAGCCATGGGATAAACCGGCAGGTGCGGGTTTCGTATTCGCGATACCCCGGAAACTTTTGGCGGAGGAAGCCTTCCTCCCGGCAGGATTTCGCGTGGAAGAAAGGCAACAATGCGGCTGCCGCCAAGAGCGCGGGCCAGCTCAGCCAGACGAGCGCCCAGCCAAATCCGGCCAGGATCACGGCGGCGTAGAGCGGGTGGCGGATCTTTGCGTAGATCCCGTGTTGGACCAACTTGGCGTGATCGGCGGGTTTCGGGAACGGGGTGAGGTTTCTTCCGAGCGCCTTTATCCCGGCGACAGCAACGGCGGCCGCGACGACCAGAACAAGCGCACCGGCGTAACGCCAAGCCGCTGGGCCTGTTCCAGGATGCAGGACCGAGAGCAAGAACAGTGCCGCGAGGAGCAGGAACTGCCCTGCAACCCATCCTCCCCCGCGTTCAACAAAACGTCTCATCGGAGAGACTGCTACGGCATCCATCGGGTCCAAATCCGGGGCTCAGGCACCGGCCTTCGGAACAGGCTTCTCAGAAATTCAAAGAGAGCTTTCATGGGAAAAAATCGATGATGACTGACTCCTCAAGCAACCGCTCTCGCCCGGACTTCGGAAAGCAGCGTCACCAGCTCGTCAACCTGCGCGGAATCAAAAACGCCTTCTGGCCCCTGCGGGTTCAAATCCGTGAATGGGGACTCGTAAAGCAAACTGGCATCCATCACGCCATGTTCGGTCAGGTGCTCGACGATCAAATTCACAAACTCAATCTGGTTGGCTGTGAGTGTTTTCCCCTTGATGAAACCGGCGAGGGCAGATTTTGCGGCTTCGCGATCAAGGCCAACCAGTGACCGCACGAAGATCCCCAGCCCGTTGCTCTCGGCTTTCGCCTGCTCCAGATGTTCGGGCTTGGCAAGGCCGCTCGCTGCCAGCATCCGCTCCAGCTCCCCGAGGTCGGTCGCAGTGAGAGGTTCGTTCATCCGCAACTTGTGGATGACCAGATCATCCTCGTGCTCGCGCAAAAACTGACGGGTCTTGGCGCGGAATCGCTCGAAGCTGTCGGGCGAGGCAAAACCGGGAAGCTCGACCGAGGATTCGTCGCCGATCTCGTCCTCGAAATCCGTGTAGATCGGTTTGCGCTGCTGTTTGTCGATCAGCTTCACAAGGGCACGCAGGCGGCGGCGAACGTTTTCCAGCATCGGTGTGGTCACGTTCTCCCACCATTCGTCGGCTTGAACTGCCTGAATCAGCTCCATCTGCTCGCGCACCATCGGGATGCTGGATTTTTCCTCCAGCAGGCCGGCAATCGCCTTCACCTGGTCGCTGAGCCGCTTGAACGCTGGCTCGGCCCGTAAGACCGCCAGTTGCAAATTCAGCATGAGCAGATCGAAGCGCTTCGCCTCTTCGTCTTCCGGCTCCAGTTCGGACGGCAATCCAGCGACTTCGTGCGCCAGTTCCACAAACGCATCCTCCTTCAAAACACCCCACGCTTCCGGCTTGGAGTATTTTTCCACGAGCCGCCGCTTCGCGCGGACGACAAAATTTCCCACGTTCATCGCAGCGACTTCGACATGCAGCAGCGCCGCCACGTCCTGCCGCAACTCCTCCTCCTTTTCCGGGCCCTCCTTCATCACACCGCCCATCCTGCGATCCAGTTCGCCGATCAATTCCAGCCGAGCCTTGAAAAGCCTCTTGCCGAGGGATTCGCCCAGCGCACCGTCGGTCGTCTCCGGGTTCTGGCTGAAAAACTCCAGGTTCTGGCAGTAATCGAAGATGTAGAAAAACTCCTTGTGCTTGCCCGGCGCGAACAGGTCGGGAGAAAGCCGCGTGCCGCGCCCGACCATTTGCCAGAACTTCGTCTTCGACCGCACCAGCTTGAAGAAAACGAGGTTGACCACCTCCGGAATGTCGATGCCCGTATCGAGCATATCCACCGAGATGGCGATGTGCGGCGCTTTGTCGCTCCGGGAAAAATCGTCGATCAGGCTCTGCGCGTATTCGGTTTTGAACGTGATGACCCGCGCGAACGTGCCTTTGTAGTGCGGATAGTTCGCGTTGAACCGGTCGGCGATGAAATCCGCGTGCGCCTGGTTTTTGGCGAAGATGATCGTCTTCCCGATCCGGTCGCCGCCAGCCACTTTTTGCCCGTGCGTCATGACGTGGGCGAGTACCTTGTCCACGGTGTCGATGTTGAACAGCCACTTGTTCACGGCCTCGGCTTCGACAAAACTGGGAGTGCTGCCGTCGTCACTCCAATCCTTCGCGTCCCACTCTTCCTTTTCCTCCTCGGACAGGTTTTCGTATTTGATCCCCTCGCGCTGGAACTTGATTGGCACGGAGACCGACTTCGCTGGCACGAGGAACCCGTCCGACACGGCATCCTTCAGCTCATAGGCATCCGTCGGCACGCCCTTTTCGAGGTCGAACAGGCCGTAGGTGTCGCGGTCGATCTCGTCGCGCGGCGTGGCAGTCAGGCCGACCAGCAGCGAATCGAAGTATTCGAAAATCGCACGATACTTCTGATACACCGACCGGTGCGCCTCATCAATGATGATGAGATCAAAATGGCCCGCGCCGAAACGCCGCTGCCCGTCCTTCGTCTCGTCGATCAGTCCCATCATCGTCTGGTAGGTGGAAACAAACACGCGGCCCTCGGTATCCTTCTCGGTGACGAGATTCACCGGCGACGATTCGGGCAGGTGTTTCTTGAAAGCATTCACCGCCTGGTTGACCAGCGCGGTCCGGTCGCAGAGGAAAAGCACGCGCTTCGCCCAGTTGCAGCGCATGAGCAAGTCGGCCAGCGCGATCACCGTTCTCGTCTTGCCAGCGCCGGTGGCCATGACAACCAGCGTCTTGCGGTCGCGGTCGATTTCCAAAGCCTCGCCAGTGCGCCGGATCGCCCGCGTCTGGTAGAATCGTTCGACGATGGCCTCGTTGATCTTTGCCTCCGCGAGGCTTTTGCGCGTCGTGCGCCGCTGGATCATCAACTCCAACTCGGCCTTTTTGAAAAAACCCTGCACCGGGCGCGGCGGATAATTCGTGTCGTCCCAGATCCAATGCTCGTAGCCGTTCGAGTAAAAGATGATCGGCCGCTGCCCGAACTGCTTTTCCAGGCAATCCGCATACAGCTTCGCCTGTTGTTGGCCCACGCGCGGCTCGCGCTTCGTGCGCTTGGCTTCGTTGAGCGCGAGAGGCTTGCCATCATCGCCCCAGAGCACGTAGTCCACGAACCCCTTGCCTTCGTTGTTCGGCATCCCCTCAACCGGGAATTCCCGGTCGCGTTTCTGGTCGAGCGCCCAGCCTGCCTCCTTGAGCAGCAGGTCAATAAAGTAGTCCCGCGTCTCGGCTTCTGAATAATCGTGAGTGTCGGCCTGTGCGGTATTCGCCTTTTTCGCTGCCGCGACTTCAGCCCGCAGTCGCCTCAACTCGTCGTCGAGCGCGGCCTTGTCCGCCAGCAACGCCGAGAGTTTTTCATCCCGTTCGCCCAGTTCCTTCTCTAACCGTTGAAGCTGGTCGATTGTCTGCTTCGGCAGCGGCGTGGTCTTTGGGAGCGCGTCCTGGTTGAACACCAGCCCCGGCGATGGCTTGGCTCCGCGTGCGTAGGTATGCGTGAGCCAATAGCTGACATGGAAAAATTCGCGAACCGCCGTCAGTGCATCGAACTGCCGGATCGGTCGCTGGCTGTGCACCGCCTCGTTGCCGAGCCGTTGGATCACCCGCGCCTTGCTGAAGATCGCTTCCCCGACCGCCGCCTTGAACGTCGGCTCGTGGATGAGCGCACTCAGGTTGTCCTGATACGGCATCCGCAGTGCGGCATCGTGCTTGTAGAGCCACGCCACCGCCAGCTCCAGCGCCCGCCGGGCATAAAAACACGCCGCCCTCGGGTCCGAATACGCCAACCTCTCCGCTTTGGATGCCGGTTCCTGCAACTCCGGCCATTCGGCTGCGAGAAAGGCAAAGTTGCTCATGGACGGTTCAATGTTTGGCATGGTGGATCAATCGGCGGCGATGGCCCGCAGGTGGCCGTGCATCCACGCGGGGGCATGAGGAAGATCGGACAGAAGCCGCTTTTGATCTCCGGGGGAAAGCACTTTGCGCAAATGGGCGAGGCGCTCGGAAGTCATGTGGGACTTGCCCAGATAACGCAGGGCGGAGATGACGAGCCCGCTGGCGCGTCCGGCCGTCGCCATGTGGCGCGGAGTCGTCGGGCGCAACTCGATGACCATCTTGCCCAGGCTAACCTTCTTGGCGGGTCCGTTGGTCAGGAAAACGACTTTGGCCGGCACCTGCTCAGACAGCCCGAGCAGATTTGCCGCGTAGGCACCGAACGGTTGCAACTTCACCTGGTCCCGGTTGGCGAGCGCCTTGGACACGGCTTCCACCGAGGGGAGGACTTCTCCCAGCAACCGATGGGACTTCGGGAAAAAATACAACCCCCGCGTGAGCCGGCGGATCGTCCCCGCCGCCGTCAGGCGATGCAGTGCCAAATCCACGGCTCTACGGCTCCCAAGATCCAGAAACTCATTCGGGGCGAACACTGAACCCCTGCCGTGACCGTAGATACGGTTAAGCATCGATTTCTCAATACTTTGTGACGGCTTTAACATCGGTTTCTTGTAAGAAAAACAGGGTTATATTTCTTACAAGAAAACTCGATTCTGTTAATAAAACAAGCTCGTTTTCTTAACAGTTCTCACCTCTGAACGATGCCGTGTTCTTGCGGTAAGCCCACGCCCACGGAAGGCCCCGTGCTGGGCAAGCGCTACTCTTGATTCGGGGCGACCGGTCTCAAAGCCATTTCCGTTTGCTGCGGGTTGTCCAAGCGGCCCGGCGTAAATCCGTCTTTGAGCAAAACGGTTTGGACCGTGCTCAAATTGGCGAGCATACGGCAACATCCTTCAGTGCCCTCGGATTTTCTCCACCCACGCGGTGGCATCATCCACCTGCTGCCAGGCAATGCTGCCTTTTTCCCACAGTTTTTTCAGAACCTCCTCATCCACCACTTGGCTCACTGGAAGCACATTGCTGAGGTGGCCGTCAACCTCGTCTTCGAGCCGAAACTCGAGTCTGGCAAGGGTGGCGTTCATGGTGCTTCTCCGAGAAATCATCTCCCCGTCTGGCGGGATTCGCAAGCTTGGGAAACAGCTTCGGAAATGCACGTATCGGAGACGGAGCAAAAGTGGAATTTCATGGATGATCCTCCGCCGCTTCCACCGTGAACAGGAACCTCATGAGCTCATCGAGCTTGCCCCGACTGGGGCCGTTCAGCCCGTTGCCGAAATGGGGGTCGTAGTTCTGCGTCCAGTTGGCGGCCAATTTGTAGCCGTCGCTCGCATGGCTGTTGAGGCCGGTGTGGAGGGCCAAGCCTTCCTCCACCAGCAGCAGCGGCCAGCAGTGGATGATCCGCACCGGCCCCCATTGCTGGTTCTGGTATTCGTTGTGAAACGCCCGCGCCCGTTCGTGCAGGCGGGTTGCCGCTTTACGGTCAATCTGCTGGAAAAGGCTCTCCCGCGTGGCCGCCGTGCCGAGCAGTGCGCGCGTCTCGCTCAGCAAGGCAACGGCCTTCGTCTTGCCCTTGCGACCTGCCGCACGGCGCGCGATCCAGAGGCCAAACGCGGACAGCCGGCCGGGATGCTCAAACCATTTCTTCAACACCGTCAACCGCGTCAGCGACGCATTTCCCTTCGTGTCAATGTCGGCAATGATCTTCTGGATTTTCTCGGGAACGGCGGTGCGCATGGCGGCTCAAAGTTCTCCGCGAAACGCTTGGTGCTGGGGGGTGGCGAAGAACACCGCCGAGTTCAGGCAATGCGCTCGTGCTTTTCCAAGCCGAGGGTAATGGCGGATTCCACCAAGACCCGGGTCACCGGGCTGCAGCCTTTAAACACAAGCTGGTCGAGCACCTTCGGACCGTGCTGCTCCATGAACCCAGCCACCAGCGCGTTCACGAACGAACTGTTCGCACTACGGACCCCGGTAAAGTCCAGCACGATCTGGGAACAGATACCCGCATACGGGTCCATACGTCCCATTCGGAACTCTGCGGCAACCGAGCCGTCTGAGAGGCTGGAGCCCAATTCTTCGGCGAGATTCAATTCGAGCTTCACGGTAGGAACCTACCACCCTGAGCCCCCGCCCGCAAGAGTCCAGATTGCAGCTTCGCATCATGCAACAGTCCGGCAAAATCGGTCGCGGATTTTTGCCGGAACGCCGTCACCACCAAGGTGCCGTTATAGCGACCGGCTTCGGGAAACGGCAGGATTTCCGCATTCCCTCCGGGATTCATGCGCACCACCCCGGAGCCGCTGACCACGAGCAGCCAGCCCCGCGTTTGCCGCGCCAGCCCGGAGACCAGCGTCAACCCCACCCCTTCGTTGGAGGGGCGCCCCTTGCTGGATACCTTGGGGGCCAGCGCCTTCAAAATCGCCTCTCCATCCGTCAGGTTTTCCGCCCAAGAGAGTCCCGCATCGATAAAGCTCTGGCGAATGCCCTTGCCGTTGTCGGCCACCGCCAGCCTCAGCAGACCTTCCGAGCGGGCAACCTGCGCAGACGCATACCCCAGGCCGCCGCTGTGCTGCCGCGCGTTGTTCGCGGTTTCCGTGAAAACATACCAGGCCAGATCGTAAAGCGATGCATTCGGGTGCTCGTATTCCTCTCCGCCCGGCGCGAGGCATCCAGCCATCTCGTTACCGATTTTCTCCACGTCGTGCCCGACCAGCCGGACGGGAACGAAACGCCCGAGCGAATCGTGCCGCGTGAAGTCCTCTGGCAAGTCGGCCCCGCAACACTTCAGCACATCCATTCGCTGGAGATAGCCCGTGATCGCGCAACGGTTGAGGTTCAGGAAAGTCACCCTCCGCCGCTGCCGCAGCCAGCGCGTCACCGTCGCCACCAACGCGACCAGCGCCCCGGGCGAAACCCGGCGCAATCCAGAAAAATCGAGACGAATTTCCTCAGCATCACCGACGGTGGACAATCGCGCCAGAAACGGCAGCAACCCGTCCATATGAATTTGAGGCGGAATCGTCAGGGTCATGGATTACAACTCTCCCCGGAATGCCAGGTGCTGGAGGGTGGCGAACAGCGCGTCCAACTCCGCCAGCGACGCGCGGTGCGCCGTCTTCAGCGCCTCCACCGCCGTCACTCGCCGGGCGAATTCGCGCTGCATTGTGATGGGGGGAAGCGTCGTTGGCAGCTCGCGAATCTGTCCTTGGAACAGATTGGCTTGGCTCGATGCGTTTGCACTTCGCTGCATCTTGGAATGCAGGGCAGGCGTGCGGAGGTGATTCTCAAGAAAGGTGGAATCAACGATGTCCCCCTTTGGTTTAATCAGAGCGACACTCCGAACGAGCGAAAATGGTTCTGTTGTCGAAACGGTCGCAACTCGCCCGATTGTTCCAGAACAGGAAATCAAGACATCACCCTTCTCAGGGTTGCATCTGCGCTTGATGCGATCGTGCTCTTCCTGACTCACATAATCCACGTCCGTTACGTCAATGAATCCGTCACGGACATTGCGGGCGGAAAGCAACTTGATGCCGTGCGTCGTTCGCTTGGGTGTCTGATGCTCTCCGTCCGTAATTTGTTTTGCGATGTCACCAAGCTTCTGTTTCGGCCAGCCTTTCGGGTTGGTGGCGGGGTCGCCGAACATGTCGAGAAAGAGAGATTGGGTAAGGGAGTCGAGTTCGGCGAGGGCGGCGCGGCGCTTGGCCCGCAACGCCTCCGCACGGTCCAGCACCTCCGCGATCCGCCGCTGCTCTGCCAGCGGCGGCAGGGGAATTTCGTAACGTGCGAGGTCTTGCCCTGTAAAATGTTTGATAGTCGCGCCGGTCAGGTAGTCGCCGAGCCGTCCGTTTTGATGGTCGGCCATCAAGCGATGGACAAAGAAACGATTGTGCAGACGAGGGCCGGGGCGAACACGGTGGATTGCCTTTTGGAATTTCAAGTCGGGCAAGCGTCCGTCCCATATCGCGGCACGTCCAGCTTCGCCACCTTCGCAGATAACAATATCTCCTGCTTTTAGTCCGTAGCGCTCGTGCTCGTGGTCCTCGAAAGGCATCATCTGCAGGTCGGTCGTATCCACGTCAAACCAGCGGACGTTTGGATTTCGGAGATACGGCATCAAGCGGCCTTTGTTTTTCTTCGCATCGAGCATTTTCCCGAGACACTGCCCCGCCACGTCAGCGAGTTTCACCTTCGGCCATTCATCCTTCACCGCAACATCCCCTCCAGTTCCTTCATGCCCTTCTGAATCTCAGCCTCCAGTTGGCCCAGCGTTTTGAATATTTCGCGTGGCTTGCGGTGGGCGACTTCGGCGTGGACGACTTCCTTGTAGCGGTTGAGCGAAAGATCGTAGCCCTGCGCGGCGATGTCGGCCTTCGGAACACAGAAGCTTTGCGCGGTGCGCGGGTTCTTGCGTTCGGCTTTGTCCCGCCGCCCCCACCGGGCGAGGATGTCGGGCAGGTTATTCTTCGCGTGGTCGTTGGCGGTGAGCGCGGTCTTCGGCACCGGACCGAGCTTTTCCGCCGGGAGGAGTTCGGTGCGTTTGTCGTCGAGGCTCATCCCGTCCGCATCGACATCATAAAACCAGACATGGTCTGTGCCGCCGGAGTTGGTCTTGGTAAAAAGGAGGATGGCGGTGGAGACACCGGCGTAGGGTTTGAACACCCCGCCGGGCAGCGAGATGACAGCATCGAGCTTCTGTTCCTCGACCAGCATCCTGCGGATGGTTTTATGGGCGTTCGACGAACCGAATAGCACGCCGTCGGGAACAATGACGGCGGCGCGTCCGCCGGGCTTGAGCAGGCGCAGGTAGAGGGCGAGAAAGAGGAGTTCCGTTTTTTTCGTCTTCACCACTTGGAGCAGATCCTTGGCGCAAGTCTCGTAATCGAGCGATCCGGCGAAGGGGGAGTTCGCGGTGATGAGCGTGTATTTTTCCTCCTCTCCCGCGTGATCCTGGGCGAGCGAATCGCGGTAGCGGATGTCGGGATTTTCCACGCCGTGCAGGAGCATGTTCATGCTGCCGATGCGGAGCATGGTGTTGTCGAAGTCGAAGGCGTGGAAGAGCCCGCGATGAAAGTGCGCCTTGAGCTTGGCGTCGCGGAGGATCTCCGGGTGATGCACGCGGAGGTATTCCCCGACGGCCACCGGGAAACCGCAGGTGCCGCTGGCGGGGTCGCACATGACGTCCGTGGGCACGGGCCGGACGAGCTCGATCATGAGCTGGATGATGTGGCGAGGGGTGCGGAACTGACCGTTCTGCCCGGCACTGGCGATCTTCCCGAGCATGTATTCGTAGAGGTCGCCCTTGGTGTCGCGATCCTCCATCGGCACGCCGTCAATCATGTCCACGACCTTGGCCAGCAGCGCGGGCGTGGGGATCGTGAACCGGGCGTCCTTCATGTGATGCGCGTAGGTCGAGTCGTCCCCGCCGAGCGTCCGCAGGAACGGGAAGACGTGCTGGTCCACGACCTCGAACATTTCCTTCGCCTCAAAATGCTTGAACCGCGACCACCGGCAGTCGTCGTAGGCGCGGCCCTTCGGGTCCTTTCCGGCCGGGAAGACCCGGCGTTCGAGCTTCCCGAGCTTCCCGAGCTTCAGCCGGGCGGCCTTGTTTTCCTCCAGCGTGTGCAGGTCATCGAGGCGCTTCAGGAAGAGCAGGTAGGTGATCTGCTCGATGACTTCGAGGGGATTGGAAATGCCTCCGGTCCAGAAAGCATTCCAGAGGGCGTCGATTTTGGAGCGGATGTCGCCGTTGAGCATGAGAAATCAATGCAACTATCAGGTTTCCCTGCGGTCGTCACGCCAAACGGAGGAGCCAAACGGAGGAGCGGTCCCGTAGCCGAGGGGGCCAATCTCTGGATACATGAACCGGCGGTGGCCTTTCACGACCACCGCCGGTCCTGCTATCGCGAGTTCAGTTTAATGGTTGCCGGCGGAGGTGGCTCCTTTCGCGCGGCGCATGGCGGGGAGATAAACCTCCCTGACATAGCCTGAGGCTGAAAACCAACAGCCCTTAACCCGGTAGGCGAGGCCCTCAACCTCCAGTTGCTCCAGTGTCAGGTCTTCCTTGGCCCAGATCCGCAATTCAAGCAACTCCTGCTGTATGCGATGCAATACGCCGTCCACGTCGAGTCGTCCAGATTGCTGGACACTCCTTGCCAGCTCTTCCTTGAACTTCTGTTTTTCTGCCTCCAAGGCGCTGTTCGCAGCACCGATGACGCGAATTGCAGCATCCAGCTCCTGTTGATTAGTAGGATTTGCCATGGCGCGAAGTGCCAATATGTAACTCTGTCGCTTTTGGGTTTCTGTGGCATGCGTATATATCCCCAAGTCTGGGTCTGCCTCGATCCTGGCAGCATACTCGAGGAATATTTGAGGATCATAGTCGTAATTGGTGTCAAGAGGGGTGGGTTCGCTGCTGCTTGCCGGTGGCGGCGCTGCCGCCGATCTCCTCGACCTCGACGCTGACGGGTTGGGGGTTGCGCTGGCGTGTATGTTCCGAGCCCTGGCGCGGTGGGCGCGGGGAGCCTTTGCCGCTGTGCCTTTCGGCCTGCTATTTCTAGTCTTCATATGTGTTTGGTTGCCGACTCGATTTTTGGTTTTGTTAAGCCCTCGCCGCCATCGAATCGGCATGTCTGCGTTGCGTGGGCAGATTGTATTCAGGGGAGGAGTGACGTCTGCTGCGGGTCAAGAGGAGGCGAATCCGGCCACAGCTTTTCGCACCGGTATGCGTAAAATCCTGCTGGCATCCGGCGAACCCGAAACTCGGGTGGCCATTCGATCCAGTCGCCACCGTGGCCATGGCGCAAATGGAGTCTCTGGCCATTCCACCATGCGTTCGAGCCGAGCTGCTTCAAGAAGAAGCTCGATCCGGTCGTTTCGCACTGGCTTTTCAAATCCAGCGCCCAAGCGAGATCGAACGGCTTCGCCACATCCCCGCTCTGCCCGCCGACAATGCACAGGTCCACACCCGCCAAAGGCAGCTCAACCCGAGCCCACAGCGGCTCGACGCTCAGCCCCTTGAATCGTGCCGGGACCTTCTGCAATGCCTCTGCCCGCCACTCGGTTGCCGGTCCGGTCACCGTCGTCATGGCGACCAGGTTGTCCGGCCAGCCCCGGCCCCGTTCAGACATCCATCGTCCGAACTCCGCCATGCGGTTCGGATGCTTCGTCAGCCAGAGCCAAAGATGCCGCAGCCCGGCAGCACCGGTGACGTTGCCGATGATCTCAGCCTCCAGATACTCGAAATCAACCTCCGGGCTCAGGGCGTCGCCCATGTCCGACACGAAAATGATCCGAGGCAAAAAATCGAGCCACGGTTTCCCCTTCCGGATCATCCCGAAAAGATCCGGCCACCCCGCAGCCGCTGCCATTCGGCCGGGGAATTTTGTGACTTTTTCAAATTGCGGCGCATATCCGATATTCACCTTCTTCGTGGGCCGCGCGACGTCACCGGAATAGCGAATGTGGAGCTGATGAGCGTAACAAAGCATGTGCTGCTTCAAGACCGTTTCATACCCCACGGCCATCCTGCCAACCCCGCCGGAAACTGGGTTTGCAGCGACGACGGAGGTGACCTTCTCCGAGGTCTCGCGGTAAAGCTGGGCAATCTCCGAAGAATTACGATCCCGCAATTCCTCCTGAACGGCATCCGAGACAACCTTTTCATCGGAGCCCGGAAACTGACATTGAAAAAACTCCACCGCAATACCGGAGAGCAGCTTCGGCGTAGGACATAATTCGCAGGCGACCGTGCAACCCATGCTCGGGTTTGCGGTATCATCGGCCCACTGGATCGGGGTGCCCTGTCCCATTACGACGCAGGTGGTGGAAGTGGCTCCGGCAAAGGCAGCGTTACGGTCGGTGACGACGGTAAAGTGGCAGTCAGTGCGGCGGTCGGCGATGATGACGGCGGCGACGGCGGTGTAACCAGTCGCTTTCCCAAATGTTCCAGAATTTCTCGAAGCAAGGAGAGAATCACCTCAACCTCCTTGACCATCGGCACGCCCTCCTCGCTAGGCATATCCCTAGCGAGGAGTCGAGGCTTTACCTGCTCAATGAACTCCCGCCATGACCGAAACCTGCTCCCGAAATCGGCGGGTCTCAGCGCGGTATCCCTGAGCACTGGAGAGGACGGCTTCTTGCGGCCTTTCTTGCCTGGCTCTTTCATGATCCCAACCGCGAGATATGCCTGCCTGATTGTCTGGATCTGATCAAAATTCCGCACGTGCGGAAAATTACGAGCCAGCTGCATGTAGCGAATCGCCTGATCCGAGGAAAGCCCCGGAACATGTTCATGCACCCACGGTCCCCATTCCCCGTGGGGAACCTTTTCCTTGGCGGCCAGCAGCCCCTTGCCTGCTTCAAGAGCGAACTCTAGAGCGTTCTCCGCAACCTTCCGAATTGATGCAGAGCATTGTTTCGCTTCCTGGTGCAGCTTTGCTATGGCAGGCCCAAGATCGCACAAAGGCATGCTTTCATACGATTTTCCGCAGACGGCTGGCACGGACTGGTGGTCATGCTTGTCAGGCGATGTCGTTTCCGAGATGGCAGGTTGACAGGAATCACACGGGCTGTTTGTGGCGAGTTCTGGTGCCTGCAGAATGTTTTTTTTGCGCTTGAGATCCCGTTGCTCGCCTTGGTTGCAAAAGCCGAAATATGAGGGTTTCTGCCATTCGCCGGTTTGATCGGACTTCATCAGCATAAATTTTGGACCTTCTGGGACGAGGAGAGGCAAAATATCAGCTTCATTCATCTTTTGGTTTTTTTTGCTCTCAACAAGATACACCCAGTATTCTTCCCCAGAATTTTTCATGTCCATTCTTTCCTCCGCAGGGGGTAATGAGGCACGAATAGGGTCGTGCGGAGTTCAGCCGTGATGGTCATGATGCGCTTCTCATTCATTGTCCGATTCACTGCCGAGCTGTTCGGGTCTCTTGTGGATTCTCCGCCCGATGCCGAAGTTTTCCGGACATGGAATATCGGGAGTCGCATCAGGGTAGAAATACTGGGCAATCACTTTGCGGATCCATGCCCCAGAGCGCCCGTATTCAACCTCAAACTGCATCAGCAAGGCGCTTCGCTCAGCAATGGGTGCGTCATGGAAGCGCTGTCGGATTTCACGAATCACCGGAATGATAGACTGCTTTTCAATGGGACCTTCACGTCGAACCCACTTATTGAGATCGAGTGTGATGTCGGTGTCGGGCACCCCAGGTTCTAAATGCGCACCATCCTTGCAGAGATTATAAATGATGTGCCGCGTCGTATTGTAGCGTTCCGCGATTGCGCGGGCAAAACCACGTTGTCCGGCGTATTTTTTCAAAAGAGAGATCGCTTCCGTCCGCATAGGTTCGCGAAGTTTGCAATGTGGCATCAGATTCCCCCGTGGTGTTGCCGCGGGCATGGTTACATGACCGCTTGTAGGTCCGGCAGCGGCACGGCCGCAAAATACTTTGTAATCCGAATCCTCTTGCCGGGTTCCGAGTTTCAGGTGGTCGATCCGACGGCAGCTCGGGTTGTTGCAGAGGTGCATCCCGACTTCGTCGATGTCCACGCGGCCACAGTGGAGCGGATGCCGATTGTGGGCCAACATCAGGACTGCAGTATGCGCGGGATACTTGCGGTCGCAGATAATCACGGATTTGTAGGTATTCTCCTCCATGACGATTTTCCCAGATTCCTGGTCAATCGCTTCGATGGGCACCAGGCAATTCACCAACTTGGTGCCGCTATTGCGTGAGGCAGTGCCGAGCCCGACATAGATGCGGCTCAATGCTTCCCTGCGCCATTCGATGGAAAGACTTGGATACGCTGCAGCAAGTTGGTCTCGTTCGTTCATTTTGCTCCTCCGCCCTGGTTGCCTTTATCAAGATGCCGGTGGAGAAACGCCAAGAGTTCGGCCAGCGGGATGAGACGAATCCCCTTGAGCGCCCCAGAGCGGCGGAGACACACGGACCGAACTGCAGGCTGCGATCCCAAGATGAGCCCGTTGAGAGCGCTGCGAGAGAGGCCTGTGAATGCACACTGCATCCCCGATTTGGGGAGACGGATGAATTCAGGTATCGCGCCAATGGTTGCCTTGTCAGAGTCAACTGGGAGGCACGTGTAACGGTGACCCAGCTGTGCTGTGTTTGTTCCGGGACGTGGTGCCCGGCGTGGATTGTGTTTGGGTGTGAGTTTTTTCACGCACCCAAAAAACGCCCATCAAAAAGGGGTGGACATGGGAGTAAACTCCTGGGACCGTTCATTTACCCCCGAACTGGTTAAATGCGGGTCTGTGGCTTTTCCGCAAATAACCCAGAGCAGGGTTTATTGCAGTGAATTACCCCAACCGGCCAAGTCATGGGTTCTGCAGATTTACTTTTCTTGAGTAACCGGTCTCTCGGGCAAGAATTCTTTTGGGATGAACTGTGCGAGCACTGAATCGAAGAAATCAAAAGCGTGCCACGCTATCGAATGCTCACTCTGCCGATACTTGGTGGTGAATTCCTTTTTCCATCCGCGCAATTTGCCTGTATCAGTCTTTGCTGCCATGTATAAGCGATATGCTCCGAGCCCCTGCAGCCAAGCTACCGGATCAACTCTGCCGCCAGCCTGCAAAGGTTTCAGCCCCGGAGGCCAGTGGTTTTGGAGCCATATGTCGAATTTAGCAACCAGCTCCTGCCTGGTGTAGTTCTGCCAATTCAGACAAAAATCCGGCTGGCAAAGCAATCCGCATGAAAGAAGCAGTTCAAAATTTGGCCCTGCGGAAATTGCAGGCTTTTTCGGGTTCCATTTCTTGACTGGGCTTCGGGTTCCGTAAATCAAGCGGAGCATCAAAAAATCTGCGTGGACATGAATCGGTTCACGGTAGCGAGCCTCCCAAAACTCCAGTTGGTTTATATCCAACAGCGCGGGCAACGCTTCAAATTTTTCGAGATCAGGGAGAATTCTGGAAGATTCTTCAACCCACGGACGAGTAGGCCATTCCTTGCGCCATGCGACCCAGGCCAGCAAGACAAGCGGCTTGAATTTGTAGCGACGGATGAATTGCTGAAACCATCGTGCCGATGAATCAGCTGCGACGATTTTCTCGGAGCCACCCTGCGTTGAATCAGGTATGACGGTATTCCCCATGGAATCTTGTGCTATACCAGTTGAGGCGATTCCGATGAGGACATCCCCGATTTCCTCGCTTTTCGGCTTCTTGATGCAGCGAAGACATTCCCAAACGAAACACAGTTCAGGGTTGGGGATATTTCCCTTAAAGATCCATTCCTCGTCCGGGATGCTGATCGTGGCAGTTTTCTTCTCCATTGGCAGAATTGAGGGTTACCGATTCAATCAAGAATCGGCAAGGTGGAGATTTCAGGATACTTCAGCCAGTCGAAAATTGAGGCCGATGAAACACCGCGAAACATGGAGGACAGGGAGAAACGCGTTGTTATTTCTGTTGTTATTCGCTAGAATCGCGAATAAGCAAAAGTTGTAAGCTGCTTATATCCAAAGAGATGAGCGGGTGAAGGGAATCGAACCCTCGTATGCAGCTTGGGAAGCTGCCGTTCTACCATTGAACTACACCCGCAGAGGAAACAACCAGAACGCAATCAAGTCTGGAGGAAGTTTTATCCAACTGCAAACAGAAAAGCACCGAGCATAAAGGGAGTTTTCATCAGGATAAGGTTCCTGAATCTTCAATGTTCTCAGGTGGCGACTAATCCCAGGATCGCACTTGTCGGCGAGTGTTGGTTGTAGAGTTCCAGACCGCAACCTTTTTGCGTAATGTAGCGGTGCCGGTAGTTCCGTTTGTTAAGACGTCGATATTGTTATCGTAGTTACTATCCATCGCGATCGCATATGGTGTGTTTGTTATCCACGGGTCGACGAATCCAACCGAATTCGTGCCGCCTTTCCCTTTTTTAGCTGCCTGAACCTCGAGGAAAACGATGCCCCGCGGGTTGTTTGTGGCGCTGGTATCAATGCCGGCGAGCACGTTAACCAGCGCCGAGTCCACCGAGGTGCTGGAGGACAGCGGCAGCTTTCCATACTCCGTCTCGTAGGCGATGACGGCGGTCGCGATCTGTGTGACGTCATTTTTTGCCTGGGCCTTGCGGGCGGCATCGATTGCGCCGTTGACCGCCGGGAAGAGGAGGCCCATGAGGATGCCGATGATGGCGATGACGATGAGGAGCTCGATGAGGGTGAAGGCGGAGGATTTGCGCATGATTTTTTATTGCGATCTGAGAGAAGCCGGAGACTGCGAGACTGGGATCAACATGATCTTGGAGGAGCTGGCGGGCAAGCAATTTCTTGCCAAAGGCGGGGAAAGAGGCGAATGGTTGCGATGTGAATAATCAGAGCCCTCGGGGCGGGAAACAAACAGGGGGGCAGTCTGCAAAGTCGGGTTCCGGAACAAGTCGTCATTCATCGCGCAGGCGGAATCGCAGGGGGAGCCCTGGTTCAACCGGCCAGCGGCCAGCGGCGGAGAAGCCGGCGGCGAAAGCCCATGGGCATGCGGCGGGGAGCTCTGACAAACTGCAGAAGGCGAGAGGTGGGGGCGGGCGGAAAGAGGGCGCATCCGGGAGCGCTGCAAGCTCGGCAGGAAGCCGGCGTCCAGCCCGGTTGGAGACAGGGAGCCAAGCGGGAGCCCCACGCGGGCGCGATGCCCAAGCCGCTTGGAAAGGTTCGGAGAAGCCCCGGCACCACCAACCTTCGGCGGCACGCCCCCGGGATGCTGCCGCGCAAGGAGGCGGGCAGCCCCTCAAAAAGGGCAGCTCGGCCGGGCGGCCTGAAAAGCAGCAGGCGCCTGAGGGAAAGCCGCACGGGAAGCAGGGGGCGCGGCCGCAGGCGGGCCGCCAGCCTGGAGCCAAGCCGGTCGGGAGCAGCCCCTTGAAGCAGGACATCCTGCGGCTGCTGGCGAAGAGTCCGCTGGACAAGGCGGAGATCTCGGAAGCGCTGAAGCTTGAGCCGGCGCTGCGCACGAAGCTGCTCGGGCTCCTTCGGGACATGGAGATTGCCGGCGAGATCGCGCGGATCCGGAAAGACCGCTACATCCTTCCGAAGGAGGCGGACCTTTTTACCGGGGTCATTCAATTTCATGCGAGCGGGGCGGCGCACGTGCTCAACGAGACAGCCGGAGAGCCGGACCTTTATATCAGCGCCGAGAACACGTTTACGGCGATGCAGGGCGACCGGGTCGTGGCGCGCGTCGCCACCGAGCGGGTGCCAGCCTGGCGGCCGGCAACGACGCCCAGGCGCGAGGGGCGGGTGATCCGGATCCTGACCCGCACGAACGAGACGATCGTCGGAACGGTCCAGAAATCGAAAAACTTTTTTTACCTGGTCGCCGACGACCCGAGGTTTGTTCACAACCTTTATCTGCAGCCTCCGGCGCCGCCGCTGGTGGCAAATGTGGGGGACAAGGTGGTTGCGCATCTGGATTCCTGGCCATCGAGGCACGTGAATCCCGAGGGCCACATCATCGAGGTGCTCGGTCCGGTCGGCACTCCCGGGGTGGACATGCTCTCGATCATTCGGAAGCACAACCTGACGGTTGATTTTCCGGAGGCGGTCGTGCGCGATGCCGAGGGGGTATCGCCAGAGGTTGAGCCGCGCGAGGCGGCCCGGCGTGAGGATCTGCGCGGGAAATTTATTTTCACGATCGATCCGGATGATGCGAAGGATTTTGACGATGCGATTGATGTCGAGGCGACCGCCGACGGCTGGAAGCTTGGGATCCACATCGCCGACGTCTCGCACTACGTGAGGCCAAAATCCGAGATCGACCGCGAGGCGAAGGTCCGGGGGAACAGCGTTTATCTTGTGGATCGCGTGATCCCGATGCTTCCGGAGGCGCTGAGCAACGGGATTTGCAGCCTGAAGCCAGGGGTTGACCGGCTGGCTTTCTCGGTTTTTGCCGAGGTGAGCCGGCAGGGGAAGGTTCATGCCGTGCGGTTTGCCAAGACCGTGATCCGGAGCGCCGTGAGGCTGACCTACAAGCAGGCGTTCGAGATTTTGAGCCTGCCGCCGCGCGGGGACACGCTGGCAGAACGCGTCCACACCGCCTGGGAGGTGTCCTCCCTCCTGCGCAAAAAGCGCTTTGCCGCAGGGTCGCTCGACCTGGATTTTCCCGAGCTCAAAGTCTGGCTGGACGCGAAGGGCAAGCCGGTGCGGCTCGAGCGGGTCGAGAACGACATTTCCCACCAGCTCATCGAGGAGATGATGCTCCTTGCCAACGAGCTTGTCGGCCGCGAGCTGAAGGTCAAGCGCCAGCCTGCGATCTACAGGATCCACGAGAAGCCCGATGCGGATAAGCTGATCGAATTCCGCGAGTTTGCGTCAGGGCAAGGGGTTGGGGCAGGGGACCTCACCAACCGGGATGAGCTGCAAAAGCTGCTGGCAGGCCTGCGCGGGCAGCCGCACGAATCCGCGGTCAAGGTCGCGCTTCTCAAGAGCCTCAAGCGCGCGCGATACGCGCCTGATCCGGCCGGCCACTACGGGCTCGCGAAGGCCGACTACACGCACTTCACCAGCCCGATCCGACGATACAGCGACCTCGTCGTCCACCGCGCGCTCGAGCGGCTTCTCGAGATCACAAAAACCGGCCCCGACTCGCAGACGCTTGCCGCGATCTGCGAGCACATCTCGACCACCGAGCGCACCGCGTCCGATGCCGAACGCGAATCGGTGCGGCTGAAAAAGCTCGAGTTTTTCCAGATCCAGGTTGGGGAGCGGACCGGGCAGAC
This sequence comes from Verrucomicrobiia bacterium, assembly GCA_037127695.1. Classification (GTDB taxonomy): domain Bacteria; phylum Verrucomicrobiota; class Verrucomicrobiia; order Chthoniobacterales; family Terrimicrobiaceae; genus QYQL01. The sequence goes on from JBAXXX010000010.1 coordinate 20,132, forward strand.
ATTTCGTGCGACGATCATGGATGTGCGGAATTTCGGGATGTTTGTTGAGCTCCCGGAATTCCTGCTCAGCGGGCTCGTCCACATCTCCTCCCTCGGAGGGGACTTCTTCGTCCCCGACCTCGCAAAGGGCCGGCTTGTCGGCCGGAGCACAAAAAAAGTTTATCGGGTGGGCGACCAGATCGAGGTCTCTGTCGCGAAGGTCGACATGTTCAAGCAGCAGGTGGACTTCGCTGTGGCCTAATCCGGATACTGTTGACGCACATGCCCGGCGTTGGGGAACGGAAATGCATAGACATCCGGAGCGGGAGATATCTATACCTTCTGGCAGTGAATGGCGCAGAGAAAACTTTTCGGAAGCTCACTCCGAGCTGTGAGATTTTCCAGGCCAAGGAACCTCCAGCAAGGTTCCGGAGCCAGCAGGGGGTAGCGATTTCATGAGATGAGCGATTTTCAGATCATCGGCGGCATCGCCCTCACCGTTTTCGGTGCCAGGTTCCTTCGCAAGGGGATGGACCGGCTTTTTGGCAACCGGATGATGCAGTGGTTTGAGAGCGCGGCCGAAAAGCCGCACCACGCCATCCTGGGCGGACTTGTCGCGGGAGTGATGGTTCCGTCGTCCACCGGGCTTTCCCTGGCGGCCCTGCACTTGACGGAGAGCGGGAGGATCAGCGTGCGGCGGATCATTTTGATCCTTCTTGCGGCGCATGCCGGCACGACTGTGACCGTCCAGCTTCTGGCCTTTAATTTGCAGGGGCTTGCCGGGTTGTTTCTCTTTATCGGCCTGCTGATGTTTCAGTTTCTTCGGAGGGAGGCGCTCCGGGGCATCGGCCAGTGCCTGCTATCCGTCGGGTTTATTTTTCTTGCGATGCGGCTGATTGGAGATGGGGCGAGGCAAGCGATCCAGCAGCCTGAAGTCACCGGGCTGATTGCGATTTTGAGCGGCCATCCGATCATTATTTCCCTGTTGGCGGCGGCCCTTGCGGTCCTGCTGCAAAGCTCGACGGCGACGATCAGCCTGATTCTTGCGTATGCGGCCTCCGGGGTTTCGCAGCCCGGGCTGCTGCTCCCTTGGGTGGCTGGCGTCAACGTCGGGATCTGCATCACCGCATTGGCTGCGGGGTGGGGGAGCGACGACGGGCGCCGGATCGGGTTCGGCGCGCTCACCGTGAAGGCCTCCATCGCAATTTTTTTGCTGGCGCTTCCTGCGGCATCCGTCTGGATCTTTGGTGTGATGCCCGGGAGCTTGGCGAGGCGGGTGGCGATGGTGCATTCTCTCTTCAACGTGGTGGCGATCCTCCTGATGCTGCCCTTCGGATTCTGGGTGGAAAAGTGGGCATGTTTTCTGGTTCCCTCGAGAAGCCTGGGGGCCTCCGCGCTGCGGGAAAACCTGCTCGACGAGGCGCTGCTGGATTCTCCCTCCCTCGCGCTCTCCCGCGCCTCGCGCCAGGCGCTCCGCATGGCGGACGAGGTCCGGGAAATGTTCGAGAGGTTTTGGGATGCGTATCAAAAGCGGGATGCGGGCCTGGCGCGCCTCACGCAGATGGAGGACGATGCGGTGGATCGGATGAACCTGCAAATCGCAGACTATCTGAGCAAGATTTGCGATGGCAAAACGCCTGAGGAGATGCGGCGGCAGATCCTGCTGCTCAGCTTCTGCAACGAGCTCGAGTCCATCGGGGACATCATCGAAAAGCACCTTTGCGACCTCCTGGTGAAGATGCTCCATGACAATGTCGGGTTCGCGCGCGATGACCGCGCGTATCTGGAGGAGGCCTACCGCGTCGTCCTGCTCCGCTTCGAGTCGGTTTGCGGGCTCCTGTCCTCAGGGAGCCGCCAGGAGGCCCGCGCGCTTCTGGCCCGGCGCGAGGAGCTCGCAAAATGGTTTCAGGAGCTGCAGATGGGGCATCATACCCGCATGAGCACCTCTGCAACCCCGAAGCCGCTCGCCAGCTCGTTTTATCTGGACTTGCTCAACGCCCTCCGGCGGATCAACAGCCACCTCACGTCGATCGCAAGAAATTTCAGCGGAACCGAGCGCGCACACCGCAAGCGGAATGCCGGGGACGAGCAGGCCGAAAACTGAATTGGAATCCCATGCCCCACCTCACCAACTATTTTCCTCCAAGCGGCGGCGAGGACGTTTCAGGCGGTTTCGAGGAGATCGAGGGCGAGCCCTACCTGGCGATCCGGAACGTCGATGGCATGCCCTATTTTTTGATGAGCATCGTGAGCGCTGGCGACCTGTGGATGTTTGCCGGAAGCAACGCGTCAATGACTGCTGGGCGGGTCAGCCCGGAGCGGGCGATTTTTCCCTATCGGACAGCAGACAAAATCCTCAGCCAGCGCGGAGGAGGCAATCTTTTCTGTTCGATTCTGGTCGAGGGTGAGAGCGGAATGCGGGAGCTGTGGGAGCCGTGGTCGGAGTTTCGAGGCTCTCCAGTTTGCCGCAACCTCTACAAGCATGTCACCGGGGGAACCCTCATTTTCGAAGAGATCCATGAGGCATCCGGGCTTGCCTTCCGCTGGCATATCGGGTTCTCCGATGCGCACGGGGTGGTCAAAAGAGCTTCGCTCGCCAACCGCTCGAGCTCGCCGGCAGGCATCCGCTGCCTCGAAGGTTTTCAGCACATCCTCCCGCCCGGGGTGCCCCTGGAGATGCAGGATCGCAAAAGCTATCTGGCCCTCGCCTACATGCGGCATGAGCAGGCCGGGCGGCTCTCGATTTACTCCGTAAACTCGGGGATCACGGATCGGGCAGAGCCTTGCGAATCACTCCGCTATGCGGCAGCATGGACGGCCGGCGGGGAAGGCTCCGCCTCGCTCCTGTCCGACCGGCAGATCAGCGCGTTCCGTGCGGGGCGGCCGGTGGCATCCGAGCAGGAAGCGCGCGGGGTATCCGGCAGCCATTTGCAGGTGAGGGAGCTCAGGTTGGCGGCTGGGGAGACCGCCGAGTGGTGGAGCGCGGCCGATACCTGGCTGGACCATGCGGACCTTGTGATGGTCCGGCAGAAACTGAGTGATCCCGGGCTGCTGCTTGAGAGCCTGAAGCAGGGCTGCCTGGACAACCTGAGCGCGCTGCGGCTCCGCATCGGCGAGGTCGACGGGTGGCAGCTGGCGGGGGATCCTGCGGTTCGGCCCCACCATGCCGCCAACTCTCTTTTCAATGCGATGCGCGGCGGGTTGCCCGCTTCCGGGGCGGGGGTGCCAGCGGGCGACTTCGCCAAGTTTGTCGGGCAGAGAAACCGCGAGGCTGCGGCAGGGCATGCGTCATGGCTGAAGAGCCTGCCTGCTGACCTGGATGTGGCCGATCTCCGCCGGTTGGCGGACGGGCAGGAGGATCCCAACATCAGGCGGCTGGCCCATGAGTATCTGCCCCTCACGTTTGGGCGCCGGCACGGGGATCCGAGCCGGCCATGGAACACGTTTGCCATCCATGTGCAGGAGAAGTCCGGCCAGCCCATCTTGAACTACCAGGGAAATTGGCGCGACGTCTTCCAGAACTGGGAGGCGATGGCCCTCTCCCATCCCCTGCATCTCCCTGCGATGGTCGAGGTCTTCCTGAACGCCTCGACAGCGGACGGCTACAACCCATACCGGATCGAACGCGCTGGAGTGGGCTGGGAGGTATTTGATCCCGCAGACCCTTGGAGCAACATCGGCTACTGGGGAGATCACCAGATCATCTATCTCTCGCGCCTGCTGGAGCTTCACGAGAGGTTTTTTCCTGGCGTCCTGGCCGCCCGGTTCGAGACGGCAGACTATGTCTATACCGATGTGCCCTACCGCATTCGCCCGTGGGACGAGCTGGCGAGCAACCCAGGTGGGGCAATCCGGTTCGACCTCCAGCGCCACGATGAGCTCCTCGCCCGCGCGGCAAGCCTCGGCAATGACGGCAAGCTTCTCTGCGGTGCTGGCGGGGAAGTCGTCCGCGCCACGCTGGCCGAAAAGCTGCTGGTTCCGGCATTGGCCAAGCTGGCCAGCCTGGTCCCGGGCGGCGGGATCTGGATGAACACGCAGCGCCCGGAGTGGAACGATGCGAACAACGCGCTGGCCGGGTGGGGGCTTTCTGTGGTCACCGTCTGCCACCTCCACCGGCATCTGCTCCTGCTTCGCGAGATGTTTCAGGCCGCCGGGAGCTGTGCTCTGCCTGCCTCCCTGGCTGAGTTTCTGTCTGCGCTGCGCGCGCTTTTCCAGGAGGATGGCGCGCGGCAGGCGGTCGAGGACAGCCACGAGCGCTGGAAGTTCATGGCCCGCGCAGGCCATGCGGCGGATGCCTATCGCGCGGCCGCCTATGCCGGGCTTTCCGGGGGGCGGACGAGCGTCTCCCCATGTGAGCTGCTTGGTTTTCTCGCATCGGCCGCAGAGGTTTGCCGGGCCACCATCCTTGCATCCCGGAGGACGGACGGTCTATTTCACAGCTACAATTTCCTCAAGATCCACGGGGGGCATGCGGAAATCCAGCGGCTCGACGTCATGCTGGAAGGTCAGGTTGCGGTGCTCTGCGCGCGATGCCTTTCCGCCAGGGAAGCGCTGGATATCGTGTGCGCCCTCCAGCGCAGCGCGCTCTACCGCCAGGATCAAAATAGCTACATTCTGTATCCGGATCGCCGGATGGTTCCCATCCTGGAGCGCAACCGGATCACCGGCGCCGAGCGCGCTCCGGTTCTCGCGGCGATGGCCGGCGCCGGCGTGCAGGCGATCGCTGCCAGGGATTCTTCAGGCGACTGGCGTTTCCAGCCGGATCTCACGAACGCGAAGGACCTTTCGTCCCGGCTGGCTGCCTTGGAAAAAGACGGGCTGTGGGGCGCAGAAATCCGCCGCGATCGCCACGCGATCCTCGCGATGTGGGAGGAGGCATTTCAGCACGCAGCCTTCACCGGGCGCAGCGCGGGGATGTTTGGTTTCGAGGGGCTCGGCTCGATCTACTGGCACATGGTGGCCAAGCTGCTGCTCGCGGTTGGCGAGTGCCTGGCCGAGGCTTGCGGGGACGATCCAGAGGCAAGGGATGGGCTGGCTCTGGCCTACCACGAGATCCGCAGCGGTCTCGGCTTCTGCAAAACACCGTTTTCATACGGCGCATTTCCTTCCGATCCCTACTCTCACACCCCGGCTCATGCCGGAGCGCAGCAGCCCGGAATGACCGGCCAGGTGAAGGAGGAAATCCTTTGCCGGCTCATTGAGCTCGGCGTGAATGTTCGTGGCGGAAGGATCTCCTTTGAGCCGGATCTTCTCCGTGCAGAGGATTTCCTCGCCAGCCCGGCCGCGTATTCTTTTGCAGGAAAATCCGGGCGGTGGGAACGCCTTGACCTGCCCGCCGACGCACTGGCATTCACGATTTGCCAGACCCCCGTGATCTATGTTCTCGGCGGCGGGGAGCCATCGATCCGTGTGGAATATGCGGACGGGCGCGCCCCGTATCTTTCTGCGGGCATGTCGCTGCTGGCGGAAGATACCGGGGACATCATCCGCCGCTCTCCGGCGATCATGCTGGTCGCCGTGAGCCTCTCACGCGAAAGGCTCAGATCCCCGATCACATCCCGATGCCTGCGGCCGGAAACGCTTTGAGGCTCGCCTCTGAATGCTCGATGTAGGGGGCCTCTTTCAGCGGGTTGATATACCCTGGGCAGGCCAGCAATTTCCACCACACGCGGGCGCAGGCAGCGAGGACGAGGAGCACGAGCATCAGGAACAAGCTGGTCACGGCCGCGTCTGCAAGGTTGTTGAACCGCAATGCATGCCACTGGGCTATTTCGGCGGAGCCTCCGCCCGCAGAGATTTTCGAGGAAAGCTCCCTGGCGGCGCTCAGGAACCCGAGCCGAGGGTCGCTGCTGAAGATCTTCATCCATCCGGCGGTCATGGTAACAATAAAGAGCCAGGCCAGGGGGAGGAGCGGGACCCAGAGGTAGGGGAGGCGGCGCATTTTGATGAGGACGGTGGTCCCGAGCGCGAGGGCGATGACAGCGAGGAGCTGGTTGGCGATGCCGAAGATCGGCCAGAGAGAATTGATCCCACCGAGCGGGTCCGCGACGCCCTGATAAAGAAACCAGCCCCAGGCTGAGACGAACCCTCCGCTGGCCAGCCAGTTCCCCCAAACGTGGTCCGTGCGGCCGAGCGGCCTCCACAGGTAGCCGAGAAGGTCCTGCACAAGGAACCGCCCGACCCGCGTCCCGGCATCGATCGTCGTGAGGATGAACATCGCTTCAAACATGATGGCAAAGTGATACCAGAGCGAGAGGGCGGACTTGCTGCCCAGTGCGCCGACGAACATGCTGGCCATGCCGACGGCAAATGTCGGCGCGCCCCCCGTGCGGCCGACCATATTTTTTTCGCCGACACTCTCCGCGAGGCCCTGCATCTGGGCGGCGGTTACCGGGAACCCGAGCGCGGTCACTTTGGCTGTCACTGCGGCGGGTTCGCCTTTCATGTTGATCGCGAAATACTCGCCCGGAGGCATCGAGCAGGCGGCGATCAGAGCCATGATCCCGACAAGCATTTCGGTGGCCATCGCGCCGTAGCCGACCAGCCGGATGTCGCTCTCGCGGGCGATGAGCTTGGGGCTCGTCCCGGACGAGATGATCGCGTGGAACCCGGATACTGCTGCGCAGGCGATCGTGATGAAGCAAAACGGAAAAACCGGACCTGCGAAAACCGGTCCCGAGCCGTCGATGAACTTTGTGAGGGCCGGCATTTGGAGCGGGGGAGCGAGCGCCACGATCGCAACGCCCAGCAAGGCGACCGCGCCGAGCTTCAAAAACGTGCTGAGGTAATCGCGCGGGGCGAGGAGCAGCCAGACAGGGAGCACCGAGGCGAGCAGCCCGTATCCCATGATCCCGAACGCGAGCGTCCTGCCATCGAGCGTCAGCCACCGCGCGACCGGGCTTCCAGGGATCCACTGCCCCGCATAAACCGAAAAGAGGAGGGCAGCGACACCGAAGAAGCTGATCAGGCTGATGGGGATCTTCCCCGCCCGCATCGCGAGGCCCATCACCATCGCGATCGGCATGGATGCCACGATCGTGAAGAGCCCCCAGGGGCTTTCGGCCAGAGCCTTGACCACCACGAGCGCCAGCACGGCCAGCAGGATGACCATGATCGCGGTGATGCTGATCTGTGCCACGAAACCTGCCAGCGGCCCGACTTCCTCGCGCACCATCTGGCCGAGCGATTTTCCGCCGCGGCGGATCGAGCAGAACATGACGATGCAGTCATGCACCGCCCCTCCCAGCGTCGCCCCCACCAGGATCCACAGCAGGCCAGGCAGGAAGCCGAACTGCGCCGCCAGCACCGGCCCCACGAGCGGCCCCGGGCCTGCGATCGCAGCAAAATGATGGCCAAAAACCACCCACCTGTTTGTCGGGACGTAGTCTTTCCCGTCCTCATTTGTTACCGCTGGCGGGGCGCGCAGGTCATCGATTGTCAGGACCTTCGCCATCAGCCAAGCGGAATGAAACCGGCAGGCCATCGCAAAGACGCAGGCCGAGGCGACCACCAGCCAGATCGCGGAGACCGGTTCCCCGCGGCCGATCGCAATCGCAGCGAAGGCTCCGGCCCCAGCCGCCGTCACCAGGCTCCAAATTGCGATGGAGATCCAACGGGGCAGTGTTTTTCTGGGCATTTCGTGCAAGTGAAAAAGGAGTGAACCAGAGGTCGCGAAAAAACGCAGCAAGGAAAATTCGACCGGTTTCATGAAACCCACGGAAACGGTTGCTTTCCCCGGGAGTGACGCGCTGCTCACAAATAACCTTTGCAAAAACACAGTTGAGGCGCGATGAAACCGGCTATGTGTCAGGATCTTCTTCTACTCTTTTGCACGCGAAGCATCCGGCTGTTCGCATTCGGGCTGGTCTCGGTGATTCTGGTGTTTTTTCTTACAACGCTCGGGTTTACGACGGTGCAGGTGGGATGGCTGTTGACACTGACATTACTTGGAGACGCCGTCATTTCGCTGGTCCTGACGACACGGGCCGACCGGTGGGGGCGCCGCCGGACCCTGATCGTGAGCGGCCTATTGATGGCGTTCGCTGGCGCCACGGCGGTTTGCACTGCCAATTTTTGGATGTTGGCGCTGGCAATGACTGTTGGCGTGATCAGTCCAGCGGGCAATGAGGCAGGCCCGTTTCTGGCGGTGGAGCAGGCCGCGCTTGCGCATCTGGTGGAAGACCGTCGCCGGACTCATTTTCTTGCTTGGTATCACGTGGCGGGGTTCCTTTCCACCGCTGCCGGGGTGCTGGTCGGCGGAACTCTCTCGGGATGGTGGCAAAAGCTGGGCGTCACAGCGCTCGCCAGCTACGAGCGGCTGTTTTGGTTGTACATTGGCGTCGGCGTGTTGCTCGTCGTGCTGCCCGGTCTTTTGAGCTCGGCTGTGGAGGTTGATTCGAAGAAAGTGAAACCGGGTCTCGGAATGGTGGCGCAGTGGTCCGGGCTTCACGAATCGCAGCCCGTGGTCTTTCGGCTAAGCGCCCTGTTCGCGCTAGACGCATTGGGCGGAGGATTCATCGTGCAGAGCGTGCTGGCCTACTGGTTTTTCTTGAAGTTTGGAGCCTCCAACCTCGAATTGGGGGGCCTCTTTTTCGCGACGAACATACTGTCTGGCATCTCCGCGTTGATCGCCGTGCCGTTGGCCAAGCGTTTCGGCTTGATCAATACGATGGTGTTCACTCATCTGCCCTCGAATCTGATTCTCATGGCCGTGCCGTTGATGCCGGATTTTCATCTGGCGGCCGGGCTCCTGCTGGTCCGTCATCTGATTTCCCAGATGGACGTGCCGGCGCGGCAGTCTTATGTCATGGCGGTGGTTTCACCTGCTGAGCGGTCTGCCGCCAACGGCGTGACTGCAACAGTGCGCTCGCTTGGCTCTGCCCTGTCTCCCGTGCTGGCCGGGCGTTGTCTTGCTATTCCGTCGCTCATCAGCCTCCCGATCTACCTGGCAGGCGGAATGAAAATCGTTTACGACCTGCTGCTCTATCGAAGCTTTCGCCATGTGAAGCCGCCCGAGGAAACGAAGCCGGGAAGCTAGCGAGACCACGGGCACCAACATCTGGAACGCCCGCCCGTTCCAACTGGCAAAAACACGGCTGCGGATTGAGCAAGGAACGTCTGGATTTTCAGGAGGTCGAACCCCGTGGCACCTGCCCTCTGGATCCGGCCGCGTGAATTCACTTTGCCGACCAACCTTGCCGTGCCGCGCGTTTCCGGGCATATACGGACGCCAATGAATCAAAGCACGTCCCGTCCGCACATTCGCTGGTCGCCAGCGGTGGTGATCCTGAGCCTCGGCTCCCTCGCGCTGCTCATCGTGCGCTTCATGCCGACGGCACAACTTCAGGTGCGCAATATCGTCCTGCTCGTGCTCGGTCTGTCCATGCTGTTCCTGCTCGTTCTGTGGTGGCTGTTCGCCTCGCGGACTCCGTGGCGGATGCGCCTCGGCGTTTTTGCGATCTTCCTCGCGCTCGCCGGATCGCTTGCAGCGGTTTTCCGGTTCCAAGGCGTCACAGGCAATTTCCTTCCCATCCTCGAAGCGCGCTGGAACCGGCCCGCCGCTTCATCGTTCGAAAAGGGCACGGATAACGCCGCGCTCGATCACAGCGGCCGCGCCGACTTTCCGCAGTATCTCGGGCCGGATCGCAATGCCGTGATCAACGCCGGCACGGAGCTGGCGCGCGATTGGGAGAAGGAGCCGCCGCAAGTGCTTTGGCGCCATCCCATCGGCTCCGCATGGTCAGGATTTGCGATCGTGGGAAATCGCGCCGTGACCTTCGAGCAGCGGGGCGACAGCGAGGTGGTCATCTGCCTCGATATCCTCAACGGAAAATTGCTCTGGGAGCACGCTGATACGGCGCGCTTTGCACCGGCGTCCGGTGACGTGGGCCCGCGCTCCACGCCGACGATCTCCGGCGGCCGCGTTTTCACGTTCGGGGCCACGGGCATCACCAACTGTCTCGACCTGGTGACCGGCAAACTCATCTGGCAGCGGGCCATGTCCAAGGAGGCACCCAAGGGCCGTCCGGAATGGGGCTACGCCGGCTCGCCGCTCATCCTCGGGGACAATGTCATCGTCAACGGCGGCCAGTCGCACGAGAAGTCGCTCTTCGCCTATCGCGTGGCAGACGGTGAGCTCGCGTGGCGCAACGGTTCCCGGCCCTCGGAGTACACATCGCCGGCGTTTCTTACGCTCGCCGGCGTGCCGCAGATTGTGAGCTTCAACATGATCTTCATCACCTCGCACGATCCGACCACAGGCGAAATCCTGTGGGAATATCCGTGGGGAACACGCCAGCCGTGCTGCGCGCAACCCGTGCCGATCGGCGCGAATCGCGTCGTCTTCTCCAGCGGCTATGGAATCGGTTGCGAGCTGCTCGAAATTCAGCGCGACGCGGATGGCAAACTCAGCGCCCAGCGCATTTGGAAGACCCGCAACCTCAAAGCCAAGATGGCCAGCTTCGTCCACCGCGACGGCTACCTTTACGGACTCGACGACGGCATCCTCACCTGCGTCGATGTGAGCGACGGCAGCCGCAAATGGAAATCCGGACACTACGGCCACGGGCAGCTTCTGCTCGTCGGAGACGTCCTGCTCGTCACCGCCGAAAGCGGGGAAATCTTCCTCCTCGCGCCCACGCCTGAGGGGCCCAACGAACTCACCCGCTTCCGCGTCTTCAACGCGAAGACCTGGAACCCGCCCGCCCTCAGCGGCGACCTGCTCCTCATGCGCACGGACCAGGAAGTCGCGTGCATCCGACTGCCCGTCGTCAAAAAGCCGTAATCCGGATAAACATTGAATCGGAATTCGACGACACCGCCCCGGCTTATCAGTCAATTCTATTCTGTTAGGATTATCCTGCATCCTCCGGAAAGAGGATTGTTTTTCCTCGGGGACTCCGGATAGTTTTTTCTATGGAGTGGGTCTGGAAACAAGTCCGGGAATATTCTCGAATCCTCTGGGAGGCGGGATGGACATTCGTGGAGATTGACGGGGAGCAGCGCGCCGCCTCGTTCGCGTATTATGCCCTCTTCTCGCTCGTTCCCCTTTTCGCATTGCTCCTGACCGTCGGCTCGTCGTTTTTCGATTCGCAGGAGGTGATCCAGTCGGCGCAGAGGTATTTTCCGATGGGGCAGCCGGAGCAGGCGTTCCTGTGGCAGATGGTGGCCGCGCTGGAAAAATCCCGCGGGAGCGTGACTGTCGTGTCGTTTGCCATCCTGATGTGGTGCTCGCTGCGATTTTTTCAGGCGCTGGTCCGCGGGGTGAACCGGGCATGGCATACGGTCGAGATCCCGTGGTGGCAGCTGCCGCTAAAAAACCTTCTGATGATCGCCGTGCTTGCGAGCGCGATGCTGATCGGGCTTCTTGCCCCGGCCATCCTGCAGGTGGCGAAAAAGATTCTGTTGTCCTTTGAGGGGTTTGTTCGCCTCCATTTGCCTGCGCTGAACCTGGGTCTGCTTGCTGAGATTTTCGACATGAGCCGGTATGTTGTGGCCGGGGCGGTTTTATTTTATTCCTTTACGCTTCTTTACATGCTGGCTCCGAGGCGCCGCGTTTTTTTCCGGCAGGTTTGGGTGCCGGCGCTGCTGGTGACGATTGCTCTGCAGGCGTGTCAGAACGCCTTTGTGAACTACCTGCCGCGCTTCGTGAACTACAACGCGATCTACGGATCGGTCGGCGTGATGATGCTCCTCCTGCTGTGGGTGTATCTTACGGGGGTCGTGATCTTTCTTGGGGCCTGCCTGTGCTCTGCGGGTGCGAAGGTTCACGGCGACCCGAATGCGGGTTAGAGCGGTTTAAACAATTCTCTCGCCGCTGCTTTGCGGCCGCGAGAGCCGCAGGAACTGCGTCAGCAGTTCGGGCAGTGTCTTTGGCCGCTGGCAGCGGTGCTGCTCAGGGGGCCGCGTGCCCTTGGCTGATCCGGCTCACTCGTAGCGCAGGGCCTTCACCGGATCGAGCCGGGCAGCGAACCACGCGGGGATCAGGGCTGCAAGCGAGCAGATCAGGAACGCGCTCACGCAGATGATCGCGACATCCGAAGGGATGACCTGGGCGGGGATCTCGCTGAACTGGTAAACCGAGCGGGGGAAAATCTCGATGCCGAGGCCCGAGGCGAGCCACCGGCTGACCTCATTCCGGTATTGGACCATCCCGATGCCAAGCCCGAGGCCCGCGATCGTCCCGAAAACTCCGACGACCATTCCCTGGGCGAGGAAGACGCCGATGATCTGGTGCGTCCTTGCGCCGAGCGCCTTCATCACTCCGATCTCGCGGGTCTTCTGAACGGTCACGGTGATCAGCGTGTTCATGATCCCAAATGCGGCAACCAGCACGATGAACATGAGCAGGAAGAACATGACGTTCCTCTCCATGCGGATCGCGTCGAAGATCTGCTTGTTCATGTCGATCCATGTCACTGCCAGCTCGGGCGGTGGCAGCTTCCCGTTGAGCGCCTCGCGGATTTCCGGCGCGAGGTAGGGGTCGCTGGTCTTGAGCGCCAGCCCGTGGACGGCATCGCCGAGGTTGTAGAGCTCCTGCCCGATGTGGAGGGGGACGATGAGGAACTCGCTGTCGTACAGGTATCGCCCGCTCTCGAAGATCCCGGTCACCTCAAGCTCCTTGGGAAGCACCATCTGCTTCAATGCCGCCGCATCGGCAGCCTTCCCACCCTCCTTTTCTATCCGGTCGAGCTCGGCGAGGATCTGGTCGAAATTTCCCGGAGAATACACCGTCACCTTGTCGCCCACAGCCGCGCCGAGCGCGCGGGCCAGCTCGGACCCGAGCACCGTCTTATCGCCCTCCAGGTCGTAGCTGCCCTCGGTGATGAACTCCCCGACGCTGACAACTTTCTCCTCAAGCTCCGGCTCGACGCCACGGATCTTCGGCGCCAGGCGCCGGTTTTGAAATTCGACGATGACAGGCCCCTGCACAAACGGCGCCGCCGCGATGACGTTCGGCTCCGCAGCGCAAAGATCCATGGTCTTGGACCAGCCCTCCATGACCCCCTGGTTGGTGATGATGATATGCGCGTCGAACCCGATCACCTTCCGCCGGAGCTCCTGCTCGAAGCCGGTCATCACCGAGATCACAAGGATCAACACCATGATCCCGAGGGTCACCCCGAGAATCGAGACCAGCGTGATGATCGAAAGAAACGTCCGCTTCGGCTTCAGGTAGCGGAGCGCCAGAAAAAGGCTGAAGTTTTTTGTCAACATGAACGGGGATTGTAGGCGGCCCGGATGCCCGCTGAAATGTTTTTCCTCCGGCGTCGAGGCAACTCCGCTCCCAATCTGCTGCGGAGGAGAAAAATCTGCTTTCCGCCCGGTTGGCGGAGATGAGAGGATGTTGGCACTATGGATACGACATTGATTCTTCTGAAGCCGGACTGCATTTCCGGACGGAAAGCCGGCGAGGTTCTGAAGCGGTTTGAGGAGGCAGGGTTTCAGATCCGGGGCTGCAAGATGTTCCGTGCGGATCCCGCCCTCCTCCGCGAGCACTATGCACACATCGCCGACAAGCCGTTTTTTCCAGAAGTCGAGGCGTTCATGCAAAAAACCCCGGTGATCGCGCTCGCGCTATCCGGGGACAACGCGGTCGGGCGGGTGCGCGACCTCATCGGCCCGACCGATTCGAAGAAGGCGGCGAAAGGGACCGTGCGGGGGGATTTCGGGGTGGATATGATGACCAACATCGTCCATGCCTCGGACAGCAACGAGAATGCTGAGCTTGAGCTCAAGCGATTCTTCCGCGCCGGCGAGCTGTTCGACTACGAGATGCGGTCGGACGCCTGAGGCCGGCGGAGATGATGCTGGAGGGCGAAATTTCCTTTTCCTGATGAGCAACGCTGGAAGATTTTGTGAGAGCTGCGGAGTTCCGCTCGTCTCCGGGGCGCATTTCTGTGAATCGTGCGGGCAGGGGGCAGGGAACGCATCTTCGCCCCCGAAGGAAGCCCTCGCCTGTCCCAAATGCAGCCGGAGCGACCAGTCCTTTGAGTCTGCGGAATTTTGCGCCAGAGAGATCACGGATGCAGAGGAGAGCGCGGCCAACGACATCGGCAAGTGGAGGCCCATCTATGCCCAGATCGTGCTTGAGAAGCCCGAGCGCCCCGAGCCTCCCGATGGACGCATGGGATTCTGGCTTCTGCTCCCATTCATTCCCGTGCTGAACTTCCTCGCCTGCTGGTTCGCCCCGATGGCCAAGGGAGCCAAGCTTTGCCTGCTGGGCCTCGCGATCGCCTTTGGGACGTGCGTTCTCGTGCCCGAGCTGAACCGATCCGGAGCCTGCGGCATTGTGGGCTGCCTCTTCATTTTGTTTTACTACGCGGCCCTCTTCCTCGGGCGCGGCCGTCAGAAGGCGGAGTTTGTTTCGCGCCTCATGCCCGCGTATGAGAAGGCGCTGGCCCGCTGGGAGCACCTACACTATTGCCAGCGCTGCGAGGTGGCTTGGATAGACAGCGAGCCCGGAAAGTGCGTGGATGTGGATAAGATCCCCGAGATGCTGAACAGCAGCTTATAGGCTCGCTAGCTTGGAGGAATCAGATGAAACGGCTCTGACCACAGTCGTTTCCAAAGAACGCCGGATTTGCTTCCCGTCCACCTTGAAAAGTGCGTAGTATGCCCCACCTTTATAATATTAAAGAAATGGCCAGACTTTCACCCAATCCGATTTCTGTTTTTCTGGGCGCTTGCGCGTAGAAGGCTGGTAGCGGGTTAGAAAATCGGGTGGTGAGCCCTTTTTTGCGGGTGTCAAAAACCTGTGTAACTACCTTATTATAAGTGGAAAGGGGGTATAGCTCAACGGTCAGAGCAGGCGGCTCATAACTGCTTGGTTCACGGTTCGAATCCGTGTACCCCCATTTTTCACCTGTTCGCTGCGATTTATTTCCAGGCCAGGATGCCTTTGGCCCAAGCCCAGACGAGGCCTTCGAGCAGCAGAAGCATAAAGACCATCAGGGCGAGAAATGCGGAGAACGGGAGATGGAGGAAGGCTGAGGCGAAGGGCATCAGAAAAACGGTTTCGACATCGAAGACCAGGAAGATGAGCGCGTAAAGGTAGTAGTGGGATTGGAATTGGACGTGCGCGGGTCCGGCGGATTCGATGCCGCACTCGTAGCTGCTCTGCTTGTCATTTCCGGGTTTTGGCGGAGAGAACAGCCGAGCCCAGGCCCAGGCCATGGCGAGCGGGATCAGCGGAAAGACGATGGCGATCGCAAGGAAGACGGTCAGCAGGAGGTAGGAGGACATGGGAAATCTTTTAGTATCCAGCGCCCGGAGCACCGGCGGAGAAGCGTTTGGTGGCAAGGTGGGGTGGGGGATCGATCATGCCGCGCGCGCAGCACGGCATGCTCCTAGCACCTTTCCCGGCATCTGGCTTCATGAGCGGGACGAGCAGGAGGTTGGGGGCGAGGCCGAGGACCAGGACCGCCAGCGCGAGGGCCGCGACAAGGGCCTGGGATGCCGGGGCGTCTGCCGGCCGGATGTCATCCGGCGCGGGGAGGACGAACGCGTGCTTGAGGACGATCAGGTAGTAGTAGAGAGAGACGGCATTCATCGCGACCGCCACGACGACGAGCCACAGGTGCTGGCCGTTCGCCAGCGCGGAGGTGAAGAGGTAGAATTTTCCGATGAAGCCGGCGAGCGGGGGGATTCCGGCGAGCGAGATGAAGAACACGAGCAGGCAGAGCGCGAGGACGGGAGAGGATTTTGCGAGCCCGTCGAAGTCGTCGAGGCGGGCCCCGCCGCGCTGCTTTTCCACCACGGCGACAACCCCGAAGGCTCCGGCGGTCGTCAGCGCATAAATGACGACATAAAAGAGAACGGCAGTCAGGCCGTCCGCGCTGGCGGAGCACAGGCCGAGGAGGAGGTAGCCCCCGTGGGCGATCGCCGAGTAGGCGAGGAGGCGCTTGACGTTCGACTGCACGAGCGCCGTGACGTTGCCGAGAACGATCGAGGCCGCAGCCATGAGGGCCAGCACCGGAGCCCATCCGGCCTGGAATTCCCCCCATCCGGCCGCGCCTGCCCATTGGCCGAGCCCGGAGGTGAGCAGCTTGGCGAGGATGAATACGCCGGCGACCTTTGAGCCGGAGGCGATGAGCGCAGCCGCAGCCGTCGGCGCGCCTTCATAGACATCCGGCGCCCAGAGCTGGAACGGAACGGCGGCGACCTTGAACGCGAAACCGGCCACGGCCAGGACGATGCCTGCGATGAGCAGGGGATCCGGCGGGCCGGACAGCTGGGAGATGGCCCGCAGGCTGGTGCTTCCGGCAACCCCGTAGATCAGGCTCAGCCCGTAAAGGAGGAATGCCGCCGAGACGCTGCCGATGAGGAAATACTTCATCCCGGCCTCGGCAGACGAACGGCTTTCCTTATCAAAGGCGGCGAGGGCGTAGAGCGGGATGCTCGTCAGCTCGAGCGCAAGGAAGATCATCAGGAGGTCTTCGGTTCCCGCGAGCAGCATCATCCCGACCGTGCTGAACAGGATCAGCGCGAGCGACTCGGCAAAATGGTTCTTAGGAAACGACTCCGATGCGAAGACGGCAGCGGCCAGGCCAAGGCCGAGTATGACGAGCTTGAAAATCCTGGCGAGGGGGTTGAGGACAACCATCCCGTCGAGAAGGTTGGCATCCAGAGGAAAGAGCAGGATTGCGGCGGCTGCGGCGAACCCGCCGATCAGGGCGGTCGCTGTGATCGGCGTCCGGGCGCCTGGCCAGGAGACGCCGAGGCCGAGAACCAGCAGGGCGGCCACGACCAATATCGCTTCCGGCATCAGGGAGTGAACGAGGCTTGTCATGGAATATCGAGTCTTGGGTGCGCGGCTTTCATTTCGTCACCTCCAAAATGACCGTCTTCATCAAAGGGCTTTCGAAGCTGCGAAGGATCGGAGTCAGGAGCACGGAGGGGTGGATTCCGATCAGCAGGGTGGCGGCCATGAGCAGGGCGGCCCCGAGCTTTTCCGGCAGGGTGATCGCGGCGGGCGGGTGCGCGCAGGCCTGGGGCTCGCCCGGCGCAAAGAATGTCCGCTGCAGCGCGCGGAGCGTGAAGGCCACCGTGATAACGACGCCGATGCCTGCCGGGATCAGGAGGACTGGGAAGGCCTTCCACGAGCCGCTGAGTATGGTGAACTCCGCGATGAAGCCGCTGAATCCTGGCAGCCCCATCGAGGCGACCGAGGCTACGGTAAACGTAAATGCGGCGAACGGGAGAGACCTGGAGAGGTTCATCGTCCCGAGCTCCGCGATGTCCCGCGTGTGCGTGCGGTCGTAGATCATGCGGCCGACAACCGCGAAGAGGAGGCCGCCGATGATGCCGTGCGAGAACATCTGGAGGACCGACCCGCTGAGGCCGGCGAGGTTCAGGGTCATGAGCCCGAGCAGGACGAACCCCATGTGCGCGATGCTCGAGTAGCCCACGGTAAATTTCAGGTCTTTTTGTGCGAGGGCGACGAGAGCGCCGAAGACGATGCCCGCTGTCGCGAGCACGGCGATGGGGATCCGCCATTGGTCAAGGCCCTGTGGAAAGAGCGTCATGGCCACGCGCAGGGCGGAATACGAACCGAGCTTCATGACCACGCCCGCAAGGAGCATCGAGACCGCAGTCGGGGCCGCAACGTGGCCGGTTGGCGCCCAGGTATGCAGCGGCCAGATGCCTGCCAGCACGGCGAACCCGATGAACATCACGGGAAACGCCCAAGCTTGGAACGACGGCGTGAAGTGGGCCTTCGACGGATCCGCAAGCGTGAAGAGATCGAACGAATGCGCGCCCGATGCCGCATAGGTGGCGATCAGAGCAAGCAGGACGAGCGCGCTGCCGGCGACCGAGTAGATCGTCAGCTTCATCGCGCCGTATTCGCGGTTCGTGGACCCCCAGGCCGCGATCAAAAAGTATTTCGGGATGATGACGATCTCGTAGAAGACGAAGAGGAGGAAGATGTCGAAGCTTTGAAAGACCCCGTAAACCCCGCCGATGATCGTGAGGTAAAATGCGAAGAAGGCGCGCGGCCGGTGGGAGACATTCCAGGAGAACAGCACTCCCGCGACCGCGATGATTCCTGTGAGGACGAGCATGACGAGGCTGATGCCATCCGCTCCGGTGGAGAACGAGATGCCGAGCGACGGGATCCAGGGGATTTGTGTGAGGTGCTGAAAATGCGGTCCAACCCTGTCGTAGCCGGCAAAAGCGGAGGCGGCGAAAGCGAGTCCGGCCAGGGCTGAGGCGAGGGCGATCCCCCGGGCGAGCGGGGCCAGGCGCTCCGGCAGCAGGAGGATGAGTGCGGCACCTGCGAATGCGGAGAGGAATGTCGCGGTGAGGATCATGGCTTGTTGAAGAGGGCGATGAGGAGCTGCGGGAAGAGGCCAAGGACAAACATCAGGGCGATCGCGGGCGCAACGATGGAGATCTCGCCGGGCGTGAGGTCGGGGAATTTTTTCCAGCGATCCGGCAGCGGTCCGGTGAAGACCTTTTGGATGAGGGTCAGCAGGAACACGGCCGTCACAAAGATGCCGATCGCGGCCAAGGCAGCGGCCCACCAGACGAGGTGGAACGCGCCGCTGAAAATAAGGAATTCCCCCACGAAACCGTTCAGGCCGGGGAGCCCGAGAGAGGAGAAGATCGCGATCCCCATCAGCCCGGCAAGCACAGGGGCCGCCGTCCGCAGCCCGCCAAAGTCGCCCAGCCCGCGGAGCCCTCCGCTCCGGCCTTCGATAAAGCCGACAAAGCAGAAGAGGGCGGAGGCGGTGAGGCCGTGGTTGAACATCTGCAGGAGGACGCCATTCGTCGCCGCCGCGCGCGCCCCTGGAGCGCCCAGCGGGACGGCCGCGACCGCAAAAATTCCGAGCAGGCAGTAGCCGAGGTGGTTGATCGAAGAATACGCGAGGATGCGCTTGATATCTGTCTGGGCCAGCGCGGCGAGAGCCGAGAAGATGATCGTGGCCAGGGCGAGCCAGAGGAGCGGGGTTGCGAGTTCCTGCATGCGCAGGGGAAACAGAGGCACGAGCAAACGCAGAAACCCATAAACCCCCATCTTCGACATCAGCCCGGTGAGGAGCATGGAAACCGAGGAGGGAGCTTCGGCATAGGCATCCGGCAGCCAGGTGTGGAACGGGACGACGGGAACCTTTACGGAGAGGCCCAGAAAGATGCAGGAGAAGACGAGCAGCCCGGCGGCGGGCCATCCGAACCGCGCCGCCAGCATCCCGTCCAGCGACTGGCCCATCTCCCCGAGGCGGATGAGGTCGAATGTGCCGGCGGCGAGCTGGATGGCAAGAAACCCGACCAGCATCGCAAGGCCGCCGAGCAACGTGTAGATGAAGAACCTCAGCGCCGCCGTCGTGGAGGACGGGGTCCCTGCCGAGCGGATGAGAAGGAATGCCGGCACGAGGCTCAGTTCGTAGAAGGCAAACCAGTGGATGAAATTCAGGGCGGTGAACGTCCCGAGGATCGTCGTTTCGAGAAGCAGGATCAGCGCGATCTGGAGCCTGGAGATGCGCGGGCCGGCGGATAGCACCGCGAACGGGGTGATGATCGCCGTCAGCACAAGCAGCACCAGGCTCATGCCATCGGCACCGACGAAGTATTGGACCCCCAGGGCGGGGATCCAGTCATGGCGCTCGACAAATTGGATGCCGCCAGCCGCGCGGTCGTAGCCGAGCGCGAGCGAGACGGCAAGGCAGAGGGCGCCGAGCAGAAACCCGAGGCCCAGCGCGCGGGCCATGCGCTGGGAGGGCAGCAGGGCGACGAGCAATGCCCCGACAAAAGGGATCAGAGTGAGGAGAGTCATGTGAGAAGCCATCCGATGATGATGAGAAGAAGAACCGCCCCGACGCTCAGGAACCGGAGGTAGCCCTGAACCCGCCCGCTTTCCCAAGACGAAAACATCTGCCCGCCGTCGCGGATTCCGCCGCAGACGCTATCGAACCCAAGGTTGATGAGAAACCTGTCGCCGAGATCGCCGAGCTTCGAGGCCAGCAGGGATAGCCAGCCGGCAAGGCGGACAATTCCGGAGAAGATCCAGCGGTCGGCCCAGGCGGCGAGGGCGCCCGCCAGCTCAAGCGCACGGACGGCCGTCGCGTTGTAGAGCTCATCCACGTAAAGGCGGTTGGCAAGCGCGCGGTATCCGCCTGCCCAGAGGGCTTGCAGCGGATCCTCCTTTCCGATGCGCCGGTAGAGGAGGTATCCGATCCCGATCCCCGCCGTAACGATGACCGCCGACAGCCCGGCAATCGTGAGGAACCCGGGGTCGAACAGGCGTGCAAAATCGAGGGTGAGCGCGTGCGCGGGGGAATGATACTCATGGAACAGCCACGGCCACGCGGGCGTGATCGGGATGGATATCAGCATCGCCGCCGCGGCCAGGATGACGAGCGGGATGGTCATCACCGGGGAGCAATCATGCGGGTGGGCGCGCCCGCGATACGCGCCCGCAAAAACGTAGCACATCTGGCGGGTCATGTAGAACGCCGTGAGGAAGGCGGCGGCGGCGGCCAGGAAAAAAGGAACCTGCGAGACCGTCCACTGGTGCGTGACGTGGAGGATTTCGTCCTTGCTCCAGAAGCCTGAGAAAAACAGCGGGACTCCGGAGAGGGCCATCATGCCGATGGCGTAAGTGATAAACGTGACCGGCATGAGCTTCTGCAGGCCGCCCATTTTCCGGATGTCCTGCTCCTCGTGAACCCCGTGGATGATCGCGCCCGCCCCGAGGAAGAGAAGGGCTTTGAAGAACGCATGGGCGATCAGGTGGACCATCGCTGCGGTCACGCTCCCGACACCGAGAGCGAGCATCATGAACCCGAGCTGCGAGACGGTCGAGTAGGCGAGGATCCGCTTGATGTCCGTCTGGGCTACGGCAATCAGCGCGGCGAAGAGCGCGGTGAAGCCGCCGATCCAGGCGACCGTGATGAGCGAGACCGAAAGGATTCCTGTCGCGGAGAAAAGCGGGAACATGCGCGCGACGAGAAAGACGCCGGCCGCGACCATCGTCGCCGCGTGGATGAGCGCGCTGACCGGCGTCGGGCCTTCCATGGCATCCGGGAGCCAGACGTGGAGGGGAAACTGCCCGGATTTTCCTGCGGCGCCGCAGAAGATGAGGAGGGCGATGCAGTTCGAGACGGCGAGCCCGGCGCAGGCGGCCTTCGCGGCCATCGCGGCGAGCGCGGCCTTTTCGAGGCATCCGTTTCCGTTGTCGAAGAAAAGCAGCGTGCCCGAAGCCGAGTAGAGCCAGAGCATCCCGAGCAGGAACCCCATGTCGCCGATGCGCGTTGTGAGGAACGCCTTCTTCGCGGCTGCGGCGGCCTCCGGCTTGTGAAACCAAAACCCGATGAGCAGGTAGGACGCCAGCCCGACGAGCTCCCAGCAGATGAACGTGAGGAGCAGGCTGTTCGAGAGGACGACCCCCAGCATCGCGGCCGAGAAGAGCGAGAGGAAGCAGAAGAACCGGGTGAAGTTCGGATCCTCCTTCATGTAGCCGACGCTGTAGATGAAGATCAGAAGGCTCACGAACGAGACCATCAGCGCCATGCCCGCTCCCAGCGGATCAAGCAGCAGGCCCAGTCTGAGGGATCCGCTGCCGATGCTGAACCACGGGAAATTGAAATAGGTCCGCGCGACGTCCCCGTGAGCGCCCTCCAGGCCGATAGTTCCCAGAAATGCCAGGAGGCTCAGGACGGTCGCCGCCCCCTGCGCCGCGATCACGAGCGCCGCCGCCGGAGTCTTCTGCCTGCGCCCCATCATGGCCGTGAGGCCGGCGGCGAGCAGCGGGAGGATGGGAATGAGTGCGATCATCCTTTCAAACTTGTGGCATCGTCCACGTCCACGCTTCGGATCCTGCGGTGGACGAGGATGATGATGGCCAGTCCGACCGCCGCCTCGGCGGCGGCCACGGCGATCGAGAAGATCGCAAACATCACGCCCGCGAGGTCCGACGGGTTTGCTGAGAACCTCCAGAAGGCGATGAAGTTCAGATTTGCGGCCCCGAGCATCAGTTCGATTCCGATGAGGACCATGATCGCATTCGAGCGCGAGAGGGCGGCCGCTAGCCCGAAGGCGAAGAGGATTGCAGAGATGGAGAGAAGGATTTGGAGCGTCATGGAAGCAGTGTGTGGCAGGAAGCCAGGGGGAACGCGCGTCCCGCCCGCTTGGAGACTGAGCATCGCCGAGGAGCCGGCGGCGAACACGGGCCGCATGCGCACTGAGAAGATCGGACGCACGTTGCAGCTGTCATGGCTTGTCCTCCATCGCCAGGACAGCCGCGCCGACAAGCGCGGCCGTGAGCAGGACGCCGATGATGAGCAGCGCAACCACGTCGCCCCCCATGAGCACCTCGCCGATTTCGGCGACGGGAGCGGAGGCGAATGGAGGCAGCGGCTTTTTTGCCAGCGGGCTCGAGAGGATGAACGCGAGGAGGACGGCAAGCGCCGCGATCCCTGCTGCCGCGCCGCCTGCGGGGCCCAACCCGGAGAAGGGGGTGCGGGACATCTCCAGCTCGTCCGGCCGCGTGAGAAGGATGGCGAAGACGATGAGCATCGCCACCGCCCCGACATAGACGAGAAGCTGGACGAACCCCACAAACTCCGCGCCGAGACAGATGAAAACAATGCCCAGGGCGATGAAGCTCAGCGTCAGGCAGAGGGCCGCATGGATCAGGTTGCGCATCACGACCGCCGCCCCGGCCGCGAGAAGGAGGACCAGCGCAGGCAGCAAGACGAACCACTCGCCAAGGAATGCCCTCGGATCCCCGCTGAAAAATTTTAGTGCTTCACTCATCATTCGGAGAATTGGTATGTCCGGCGGGACACTGAGAACCTGCGCGAGAACGACCGGCCAAGGACCAGATACGGGATCCCGACGATCGCCAGCGAGAGGAGCCATGCGGCGGGGCCACGGCCGGCATAGTGCCAGCAGGCGGCGGAGAGGAACGCCGCCAGGCTCATCGGCAGCAGGAATTTCCATGCGAAGGCGAGCAGGTGGTCGATCCTGAGCCTCGGGAGGGTCGCTCGCACCCAGATCATCGTGAAGGCAACAAAGCAGATTTTTCCGAGGAACCAGCACCAGGACGGGACGATCGTCAGGAACGGCAGCGGGGCCTGCCAGCCGCCCAGGAAGAGGGTGACCAGCAGCCCGCAGATCGCAAACATCCCGACATACTCGGCCATGAAGAACGTCGCGTATTTGAAGCCGGAGTACTCGGTGATGTGGCCGGCGACGAGCTCGGATTCTCCCTCCGGAAGGTCGAACGGGCTGCGGTTGGACTCGGCCAGCGCGCCGATATAAAACAGGAGGCAGGCGGTGAATCCCCAAGGGGTCAGAACGAACCACTGAGGCACGAAGCCGAAGGCGAACCCGCCCTGCGCGGCGACGATGGCCGATGGCGAAAGCGAGCCCGCGACCATGGCGGCGACGATGGCCGTGATGACGAGCGGCAGCTCGTAGCTGATCATCTGGGCGATTGCCCGCATGGCGCCGAGCACGGAATACTTGTTGTTGCTCCCCCATCCGGCCATGAAGACGGCCACCTCGGTCGCCGCGCCGACCGCAAAGAAATAGAGGATTCCGGAATCCAGCTCGGCAGGCACCATGTCGCGGCCGTAGGGGAGGATCGCCAGAACCATGAGCGCGGGAACCATCATCGCGACCGGCGCGAGGAAGTGGAGCGCCTTGTCCGCCGCCTGCGGGACAAGGTCCTCTTTTGTGATCATCTTGATGCCGTCGGCCACCGGTTGGAAAAGCCCGAACGGGCCGACGCGGTTTGGCCCGAGGCGGTTCTGCGCGCGGGCGAGGATCTTTCTCTCCATCACCGAAGTCAGCGCGAACAGGCCGAGGAAAACTCCGATGATCGTGCCGATGATGATCCCCGCCGAGACGATCGCGAGGATCCATTCCGGGGTTCCGAGCGATCCCAGCAGCCCGAGGATCCAGCTTTTGAGGTCGAGGGGCGCGCGTTCGAGGAGGGTTATCATTTGGCGGCCTCCTGGGTTCCTGCGGCCTTGGCGGCTTTGGCGGCGGCGGCGGCCTCCTTCTTCTGTCGCTCGACCTCGAGCAGGGCATCCGTCTCCGCCGCCTCAGTCGGGTGGATCGAGCGGTAGTAGGAGTTCGACTTGAGGAGGCGGGACTTGTCGAGGACGAGGGCTCCGAACCTGTCGAACGAGGCGAGCTCGTATGCCTGGTCCATGCGGATGGATTCGAACGGGCACACCTCCACGCAGATCTGGCAGCCCATGCAGACCGAGATGTCAATATTGAAGACCTTCGGGCGCTTGATCGGCTTGCCTTTGGCGTCCCTGTCCTGGATGATAAAGATGCACTGCGGCGGGCATTCTTTCTCGCAGATTTTGCACGAGACGCAGCGGATGCCGGCCTCCGCATCGTCGCCGTCGTAGACGAGAAAAGGAAAGCTGCGCGAGTTCTCCGGGAGCTTCGGGCGCTCCTCCGGGTAGAGCTCTGTCGTGAGGCGGTCCTTCTCAAAGTAGCTGCCCACCATGTTGCGGGCGGTGACCGCAAGTCCTTTCACGATGCCGGATCCGGGGAAGTTCATACGGGAAATGGGAGGTGGAAAACGCGGAGGGCGGAAGGGAAGGATCTCCCCTCGGAGCGGCTCAATGAGGAGGGCGCTTCGCATTTCGCATTTGCCATTTTCCTCATCGGTCGACCTCCCCGAGCACGATATCAATGGAGCCGAGGATCACCATGACGTCGGCGAGTTTTGTGCCGACGCAGAGCTCTTCGAGCAGCGTCAGGTTGATGAGGCTTGGCGGGCGGATGCGGAACCGGTATGGGCGGCCGCTGCCGTCGCTGATGAGGTAGAACCCGAGCTCCCCCTTCGGGCCTTCGATCCGGCCGTAAGCCTCGCCGGCCGGCGGGTGAAACCCCCGCTGTTTGACCTTTGGGTTGAGGATCGGCCCGTCGGGAATTCCGGAGATCGCCTGGGTGAGGATGGAGACTGACTCCCGGGCCTCGAGCACGCGGAGCATGAACCGGTCGTAGCAATCTCCGGCCGAACCGCGCGGGATGCGGAACTTGAACCGGCTGTAAATCCCGTAGCCGTCCACCTTGCGGATGTCGTAGTCCACGCCCGAGGCGCGGAGGCCGGGACCCGACATCCCCCCGTTGATCGCGCGCCCGGAGGCCAGCGGGGCAACCCCCTGCAGGCGGGCGAGAAGGATCTCGTTGCCGGTGAGGAGCGCCTCCATCTCCTCAAGAAATGCGGGAAACTCATCCGCAACCTTCCGTGCCGCCTCGATCCACCCGGGCGGCAGGTCGCACCGGCACCCGCCGAACCGCATGTAATTGGCCATCATGCGAGCGCCGGTGAGCGACTCGAAAAGATCGAGGATTTTTTCCCGCTCGCGGAACGCATACATGAGGGCGGTCCCCCAGGCCCCCATGTCGCCGAGGACAAATCCCAGAAATGCCGCGTGGTTCTGGAGCCGGGTGAGCTCGCCGACGATGACCCGGATGTATTCCGCGCGCTCCGCGACCTCGATGCCCGCGAGCTTTTCCACGGCCAGCGCATACGCCCAGTTGTTTGTGATCGGGCAGATGTAGTCGAGCCTGTCGGTGTAGGGCATCGCCGCCAGCCACGAGTTGCCTTCCGCAATTTTTTCGTGGTTCCGGTGGAGGTATCCGAAGACCGGCTGGAGCTTCACGACCGTCTCGCCGTCGAGGGTGACGTTCATACGGAAGACCCCGTGGGTCGAGGGGTGCTGCGGCCCGAGAGAGACGTCGATCATGCGCGAGGGCATGCCGGTCATGCCGCCTCCGTCCGTGCGCTCACGCGTGCCAGGACCCTGTCGTGCGGGGTGGGCTCGTATTCGTAGTCGTCCGGGGCCACATAGTCCTTGCGCATCGGATGGTCGGAAAACTCGTCCCACATGAGGAGGCGGCGGAGGTCGGGGTGGCCGATGAAGCGGACTCCGAAAAGATCATACACCTCGCGCTCCTGGAGCTCTGCGCTTTTCCATACCGGAGTGAGCGAGGGGACCGACACGTTGCCGCTGCGGTCCCCCGTCCTGACGCGAACGGTCAGCGGGCCGGATTTTTTTTCGATCGAGTAGAGGTGGTAGACGACCTCCAGGAAGCCGGGGATTTCGCGCTCGACCGTCTCTTGAGGATCCTTCCCGGCATCGTCAGGAGACGGGCTGGCCGCCTTCTCTTTGACCTTGCGGGGAAGCCAGTCCACCCCGGAGACATTCGAGCAAAAATCGTATCCGAGCGAGGAGCGGAGGAATTCCGCGACGGCGAGGGCGTCGCTGCAGCTGACAAGCAGCGAGTGCTGCGCGCACGGGCTGGGGTTGTTGACCTGCTCGACAGAGGCCGAGGGAAGCGCTGCGCGAATGGCCTGGAGCACCCCCGTCATGCCTCGGCTCCCAGCGCAGGTTCGGGTTTGAAAACAGCAGGGTTCAGCGGCGGTTCGAGATCGTGGGCCCCATAGGACGGGACCGGATAGTCGGCAGGATCGCCAGCATCCGCATGCCGCGCGCGGTGGACGCCAAACAGCCGCTGGCCCTCAATTTTTTTTTGGAGCTTGATCAGCCCCTCGAGGAGGGCCTCCGGACGCGGCGGGCATCCGGGGATCGCGACATCCACGGGGATATACCGGTCGATCCCTTTCAAGACATTGTAGCCCTCCTTGAACGGGCCGCCGGAAATTGCGCACGCGCCCATCGCGATCACATATTTTGGCTCTGCCATCTGGTTGTAGAGCCTCACGACCAGCGGGGCCATCTTTTTGGTCACCGTGCCGGCGATGATCATCAGGTCGGCCTGGCGCGGCGACGGGCGGAACACCTCGGCTCCGAACCTCGCCATGTCGAACCTGGCTGCGGCGGTCGCGATCATCTCGATCGCGCAGCACGCGAGCCCGAACTGCAGCGGCCACAGGGAGTTCTTCCGCCCCCAATTATACAGGTCCTCAAACGAGGCAACAAAGATGCCCCGCTTCTGCAAATCGGATCTGAGTTCTTCTTCGGACATTTTCTCTAATTCTACTATTTCTATCAGTTCTATTTATGCCGTATTCCTCCGGCGGCAAGGAAAGGTGGATTAGAGGGTTCTCCTCACGAAAAAGCAAGCTTCATGACAAATTTGTGGGAAGCGGGGGGTCATCCGCCGAACTTTCGCTCGAGTTCGGCAAGCGACCACTGGATCATTGTCGGATGCCCGCGCGGGCTGGCGTAGGGGAGCTCGCAGCGGAGAAGCTCCAGGACGAGCTGCCTTGCGCGGCCGTGCTCGAAAGGAAAGCTTTTCACTGCGGCGAGGCTGGAGACCGATCGGATCAGCGCGTCGAGCGCGAGCGGGCGGCTCCCCAGCGAGCCGGTCGCGCGAAGGGACTCGCAGAGGTCGAGCAGCGAGGAGCGCACGTCGCCTGCCGCCAGGCACGCCGGCAGCGCCTCGACTTTGAACGCGCTGCCGCCGAACGGCTCGAGAAGAAACCCTGCGGCCTGCAAGGGTTCGAGGTTCTCTGCGATCCAGGCCGAATCCTTTGCGGGGAGCTCAATGACCTCGGGGAGCAGGAGGCGCTGGGCGGACGCACCTCCGGACTCGGCCTCGCGCCTGAGCGACTCAAAAAGAATCCTCTCCGAGGCTCCCCTCGCATCGAGGAGCACAAGCCCCTCAGCGCTCCGCATCAGGATCCACCGGTCGGCAAGCCCTCCGATCACCTCAAATTTTTCTTCCTCGACGCCCATGGCCAACTCGGCCTGTGGCCGAGCGCGGAGCGCCTCGGGAGCGGCTGGAGCGGCTGCAGGATCCGCTCGCCAGGCCGGCGACCTGGGTGCCGGAGCCTCCGGCGGGGCCGGCGGGGCCGGCGGGCGTCGGAGGTTATCAAGCATGTTCCTCGCGGCGAGGAACACGGCTTGGCGGAGCAGGTCGGGGCGGTGAATCCGGATCTCGCGCTTGGCCGGATGCACGTTGCAGTCGAAGGCCAGCGGATCCATCGAAATTCGGAGGACCGCGAGCGGGTGGCGCCCCTTGGGGATCGCCTCGGAATACGCTTCCCTCAGAGGCTGGTAAATTGCAGGGCATTGCACGACCCGTCCGTTCAGGACGATGAACTGCTGCTCCCGATCCAGGCGGCCCTCTCCCGGACGGGCCAGGTGCCCGGAAATCGTGATGCCATTTTCTTCGCGGGGCTCGATCGGGACAAGTCGCCTGAGGAAATCCTGGCCGAAGAGATCGCGGAGGCGGACGCCGTGATCCTTCGTTGCGGCCGCCTGCCAGAGCCGGCGGCCGTCGCGCACGAGGGTCATCGCCACGTCCGGATGCGCGATCGCCAGCGACTCCATCTGGCGGATGATATGCGCGGATTCCGTCTCCTCGCCGCGCAAAAACTTTCTGCGAGCGGGGAGGTTGAAGAAGAGCGCGCGGACCTCGACCGACGTTCCTGGCCCCTCTCCGCTATCCGAGACCGATTCGATCTTGCCTCCGGCGAGCACGATTTCGGTGCCGGCATCCGCGCCGGGCGGGCGGGTGACCAGTCGGAACCTCGAGACGCTTGCGATGCTGGGAACGGCCTCACCTCGGAACCCCATCGTTGTGACGCGGGCGAGATCCTCCGCCGTGCGGATCTTGCTGGTGGCGTGGCGCTCGAGCGAGAGCAGGGCATCCTCGCGGTCCATGCCGCCCCCGTCGTCAGCTACCCGGATGAGCTGGGTTCCGCCGCGAGCGAACTCCACCACGATCCGGCGCGCCCCTGCGTCCACGCTGTTTTCGACGAGTTCCTTGACGACCGAGGCCGGTCGCTCGACGACTTCTCCCGCCGCCACCTGGCTGGCGACCTCGTCCGGTAGCAAGCGAATCTTTCCCATGCCATTTGACTTCGCATGGATTCGTTCATAAGAAAAGAAAGTGATCACAGATTCCGATCCGCGGCGCCAGAAGCTAGCATCCCGGTTTTCCGAACCCGATTTTGAGGGGGACGGGGATATGCCGGCATCCAGGGAGGGAGGTCTCTTTCTTTGGACGATTATCATCCTCGTCCTCTTCGGGTTCGCCATCGCGTGCTGGATCGGCAGCTTCTATGTTTTTGAGCATCCGGAAAAGCCGATGAGCTACCACGTGCTCAACAGCCTGAAAAAGCTCGAGCCCCCGAAGCGGTTCGAGTTCACCGCCGCCCCCCGCGGGGAATTTTTGAAGCCCGCCCAGATCTTCGAGCGGTATCAGAAAATGACGCCGCGCGAGCTGATGCATGCGAATGAGGCGCTTCTCAAGAACTACATCCGCAACTACAAGCTCACCCAGGATCTCGTCCTCTATGTCGTCGGGACGTTCAATATCCTGGATTCTTACGAGCTGACAAAAAACGATTTTTTCGGGGCGGGGATCGTCGCGCTCGCCCAGGCGAAGGACAACCCGAAGGTTCTCATTGAGCAGGTTTTTCCATCGCAGCCGAAAGTCGTCCCTGCGCTTCAGCGCACGCTGCTCACCGGGCTCGACATCGATCTGAAGCGCGAAAACGAACTGGCCGCGATCCTCCATGTGGAGAAGCTCGACGACGGGCGGATTAAGGTCACCACCGTCTCGATCCTTTATCCGAGCTACGGATCGACATCGGCCGCCGGGACGTTTTCCCTCGACCCTCCCGAGTTGCTGAACGTGGCAGCCGGGCTGCCGGTGATTGTCGGCAGGCGGCAGCAGGATGCGGACGCGAAGTTTGCGGCCTACCGCCGCCGGGCAGGGCTTCAGGATTCCCCCCCCGACGTTCCGCCGCAGAGCCGCCTAGTGCGGGTGGAGCGCCCCCTTGCGGCCAGCCTTCCCGCGCATTCGCAAAATATCCCCGTGCTGCCGGCCATTCCTGTCAATGCGCCTCAAGCCGCACCTGCGGCAGCATCGGAAGCTTCTCCGGTGCCGGCTTCGTCCCCGGCGTTTGAGCCGGGGTATGCTCCCCAGTCGGCGGTGAATCCGGATGCTGGCTCCTGGCCGGTTTACGCCCCTGGGCAAATGCCGCGCGGGCGGCTGCTCCACATCAAGGATGTCTCATCAAAAGGCGAGATCGCCGGCAGCGAGCGGGTCTATCTCCAGGGAAACTTTCTTGTTACGGCATCTGGCCCGAGCCGTGCGGTCCTGCGCACGCAGGGGGCGATCACCGATGCCCTCGGGCTTGGCGGGCGGTCCGGGAGCGTGCGGGTGATTGTTGAGTTTCCTGCCGGGGTGCGGCCGCCAGGCGAGGGGGCGACATTCTCGCGCGATGCGCGCCGGCCGTTTTTGGTCACTGAGGTCAAGGAGAGCGCGGACGGCCAATTGAATGTGTATGTCCGGGAAGTCACCCGGCCTTGAGGGGCGGCTGGCGGCTGAAATTGCAGCCGGCGGGCCGATGGGTTTCGACCGGTTCATGGGGCGCGCGCTGTATGATCCGGATGGCGGCTACTACGTCACCGGGGCGCATCGCGTCGGAAAAAACGGCGATTTCTTCACCAATGTGAGCCTCGGTCCGGTTTATGGGGAAATCCTTTCCGGCCAGTTTCTTGAGATGTGGCAGGCGCTTGGGCG
This sequence comes from Verrucomicrobiia bacterium, assembly GCA_037127695.1. Lineage (GTDB taxonomy): Bacteria > Verrucomicrobiota > Verrucomicrobiia > Chthoniobacterales > Terrimicrobiaceae > QYQL01. The sequence continues at coordinate 50,585 of JBAXXX010000010.1, forward strand.
GCCGGAAGATTTCGCTTTGGTCGAGCAGGGTGCGAACGATGGCCAGCTGGCCTGCGATGTTCTTTCGGCCCTCAGAGGAACTCCGCTGGATGGCGTGCGGTTCGTGATCGTGGAGCCGGCGCCGGCCTTGCGAAAGATCCAGGAGGAATTGCTCGCCGGGTTCCGGGTCGAGTGGGTTTGCGATGCCGGAGACCTGCCGGAAATCTGCGGCGTGCATTTTTCCAACGAGCTTTTCGATGCGATCCCTGTCCATGTCGTGCGCTCGACAGGATCCGGGTGGGCCGAGGTTTTTGTCGGCTGCAGGGGCGGGGAGTTTTTCTGGCAGGAGGGCTCGATGTCATCCGAGGTTGCCGGGGTTGCCGCATCATTTCCTGTGCGGCCTGCCGGGTTCACGACCGAGGTCTGCACCGGCTACCGGGCACTTCTTGAATCCCTCTCATCAAAGATCCGCCGGGGGTTCCTGCTGGCGGTGGATTACGGGATGGCCGCCGAGGATCTTCTGGCTGAGCACCGCAGCGAGGGAACCCTCCGGTGCTACGCAGGCCACCGGAGGGATGCCGACCCGCTTGCCGCGCCCGGCCGGAAGGACATCACCGCCCACGTCAATTTTTCTTTGCTGGCCGGCGAGGCGGAGCGGGCGGGATGGCACCTCGAGAAGATTGCCGACCAGCACCGTTTCCTGGTCGGAGCCGCAACGCGCCTGCTCCTCGAGATGGAAGGTGCTCCGAATCCCAAAAAGCTCCGCCCGCTAACCTCCCTCCTGCACCCGGAAAGCATGGGGCGCCAGTTTCAGGCCATCCTTTTCTCCAGGGGCGTCTCCGGCACCTCCCTCTCAGGGTTCCAGCACGCGCGGGAATCAGACCGGGCGATCCTCCTCCAGCACGGTGATGGAAAACGGTGTGATCATCATCGGGATCTGGAGTGATTCGGGGACTTCCACCGGGGCGGCCTCGATCCCCTTCCTCATTTCGTCAACGATCGTCCTCCGGAACTTGATCCCCGCCCACTCCGGCGGGACGCAGAGAAGCACGTCTGAATTTCTTCCCGGCCGGTCGTGGACCAGCACCACCCGGCGGCTTCCCTGCGGCGTGACGATCGCGCACCCATGCACGCGCGGCGTGAGGCCATCCGAAAATGACGCGCGCCAGCTCAGGATCGTCGAGCGGGGAGGGATCGCCCGCATCAGCGCGCGATATGCCGGGTAGATGCTCGGCGAGGCGGCCACCGGCGCCTCGCCCCCGACCCATTCGATCAGGCTCCAGCGCCCGTCCACCGTCGGATCCACGCACAGGGCCCACCGGAGAAACCCGTCCACCCCTTCGTTGATCGCCCGGACGATGAACTGCGCATCGTGGATCGCCGACGAGTGGCTGCCGGATGTCTCGTAGTCGCGCTCGCCCCAGAACGGGCGGCCATAGAAAAATGTCCCCATCTCGGTCACGAAAAACGGCTTTCCTTGGAGGGATGCGAAATCCACCCACCGGCGGATCGTCTGCTGGAGGAAGCTGTGGGTGTTCACGAAGTCCTCCGACGTCTCCGCCACCCAGTCGGGCTGCTGGAAATACGCGTGCATATCCCATGCGGCGAGCGAGGCCGAGGGGTCCGCGCCCGAGGCCATGAAATCCAGAGGAGGCATCTGCCACGAGCAGAGGTGCCCGGGGCCGATCAGCCCGAGCGAGGACTCGCCGTCCTCGTCCAGAACCCGCCGGACCTCGGCATACGTGCGAGCCAAAACCCGAACCTGGCAGGCGCCATCGCCAACAAAAAAGTTTTCGGGATCGCGGGTGAGCTTCCCCCAGATCGGCTCGTTGAAGAGCCCGAGCCAGCGGAGCTGCTTGAGCTTCAGATCGTGGCGCAGGTGGCGGATGAGCGGGCGGATGTAGCGCTCCGCGTATTCTGCGGGATCCCTCGGGGCTCCCCGCCAGTTCGCCTTCCCGCTCGCGTCGGCTTCGATTTCCCCGCCGCCCGGCCGGCTGACCTGCATCGAGCGGGGCACCCACCACGGGTCGAGCATCCAGCTGACCTCGTGGCGCGCGCACCATGCGTCGAACCACTCGAGCTTCCGCCAGAGATCATGCGAGAGATCGAAGCTGCCGGACAGATCATCCCATGGCGACACATCGCCCTCGGTTTCCGAGCCTTCAAGGTAGCCGATCCGGAGGAACCCGGGCCGCGCCTCGTCCATCAGGTGCCCGATCTGCTCCCACCTCACATGATCCGAGGTTTGCGGGTAATACCTGTCCCTCCCGAGAAAGGCATTCATCCCGATCCCTTCGGACATCGTCCGCACGGGGTTTCCAACGGAAAAGACAATTTGTGGAAGGCTGCCGGGATTGTATTGCATAGAGATATCTAGATGGCTTGGGCCGGGTTGTGCAATCCAAAGATTTTCAAAAGAGATGACCCGGCGCCCGGGTCATGGAAAGCTATACTCCACCGCATAGCGTTCTCGGAAAACAGGAGGCTCACACGAAGACACGAAGGCGCGAAGAAATCTCGGGACGTTGAGGCAAGGTAAGCGGGCTATATAGCACAGGTCGGTAGAGCCGCTGGATATTTTGCGTAGCCGTCAGAACGCGGAGTTCTGACACTTCCAATGTTTACGCCGCAGCGGCGTATTGTTTCTGGGAGGCGGCGCGTGCCTTGGCCCAGTTCTCCGGGGTGAGTTCGTGAACCGTATGATTGGTATATCGCGGCAAGCGAGTGAGCACATCGTGAAGGTAAGCCAAGGGATTGATGCCCCGGCGGCGGCAGGATTCCACGATGGTATAGAGGATGGCGGTTTTCTTTCCGGCTTCGGCTGCCCCGATAAAGAGCCAGTTCTTTTTGCCGACGGCGGAGGGCCGGATGGCATTCTCGACCAAATTGTTGTCGATCTCCACTCGCCCGGCGGTGAGGTAAACCTGAAGCGAGGGCCAGATGGAAAGGGTGTAAGCAATGGCCTTGCCCATGTTGCTCTTGGGCAGGAAGCGGGGCGCGAGGATTTTGAGTGCGCGCTCCAGCCGAGCCAAGATTGGCCGGGAGGCTGCGGCGCGGGCTGCTTCTCGCAACACGGGACCAGCTTTCTGCTTTCGCAGGGAGGCTTCGATGCGGTAAAGGGCCGCGATGTGGCTGAGGATAAAGTTGGCAACTCCCGGCTTCTGTTCGCGGGCCTGGTAAAACTTGCGCCGGGCATGGGCCATGCAGCCGGCCATGGTGACCTCCGGGCGGTCCTTGGCGAAGCTGCCGTAAGCCGAGTAGGCATCGGTTTGTAGTATCCCCTTGAACTCTGGCGGCAGGATCTCCTTCACGCACTGCGCGGCGCGGCTGGTTTTCCATCGGAACACGGCGTCGCCTCCGGGTTTTCCGGTGACCCACAGGTAGCCGATCTGGGTTTTCCCGCTTCCGGGATCCAGATAGCGGATCGGGGTTTCATCCATCTGGATGTAATCGCCTCCGAGCACCTGGGCGCTGATCTGGTTGTAAACGGGCTCCAGCCGATCGGCGATCATCTCCATCCAGCGAACCATGTTCTGGCGCGGGATGTGGACCCCGTAGCGGGTCTTGAAGATCTGCTCCTGGCGATAAAATGGCAGATGGTCCACGAAGCGGCTCACCGCAATATTGGCCAGCAGCCCCGTCGCGGCCAGGCAACCGTCCTGAAGCTTGGGCGGCAGCGACGCGATCACCGGCTTCGCGTCCACGACTTCCTTGGCCACGTATTTGCGCCGCACCGTGCGCACTTTGCGGAAGGCTCCGGGCGTGTAGTCGAGCTGTTCGCTCACCTCCGCCCCGATGTATTTGTATGCTTCCGGTTCGGCCTGCACCTCCAGGGGATCGATGACGATTTCCTCGACGGGGAGATCCTCCGGAATGCGGGCCGCCCGGTCGCGCCGATCACTCTTTTCCCGAGAAGCCTCCCCCGAAAAGGCGGTGCCGTCTTTTTCTGCTTCTTGCGCCCCGGCCGTCTGCGTGAACCCGAAGAGGTCGGGCTGGTTCGGGTTGAATGGCTCGCTGCTGCTCCCGAAGATCCTCCTCACCAGCGCGTCCACCTTTTGCTGCAACAAAAAGTTTTCTTTACGCAGCGCCGCGTTCTCTTCTTCGAGACCGGCGAGCTTCTTCTGAAGCCCTTTTATGGTGGGTTCTGCCATCGGCTATTAGTATAGCAGGAACCATGCCTAAACATTAGCAATGCATTCCTTTTTTCAAGAGACTTACTCCCGCTCATACCACGGCCGCATCTTCGCACCGCGCAGGTCGATCCCGTCGGTCAACATCGCCAGCGCCTCCGCCTTCAGCCGCAACTTGGCTGTCCCTTCCGCCTTCGGCCACGAGAACGTCCCGCTCTCCAGCCGCTTGCTCATCAGCCAAAGCCCCGTGCCGTCAAAATACAAGATCCTCAGTCGCGTCCGCCGCTTGTTGCCAAAAACGAAGATCGCCCCGCTGCGCACATCCTCGCCCAAAACCTCCCCGGCCAATGCCGACAACCCCTCGTAGCCCTTGCGCATATCGCAGGGCTCCACCGCCACGAACACCCGCAGACTCCCCGAAAAACTCAGCATGGTCTCACCACCTCCAGCGATCGAATCACCTCACCAGCCAATACCGCCTGCCTCGAATTGAACACCTCCAGACGAACCCCGTTTCCGATCTCGATGCACAACCCTTCCCCTTTGCTGGGACTCCCAGGCTCCAGCGTTGCTTCCACCCAGCTCATACTCGCTGGCTTGCCCATCTCCCCACCGAGCTTGTTCGCCCGTCGTGCTTTCCCGACCCAACTCATCAGCGTCGAATACTTCACCCCGCAGAAGGCGGCAAATTGCTGCCCCGTCATCCCGCTCCCGCCGTAGGCCGCCAGGATCTCCTCCTGCTTCGCCTTCGGCGTCCTCACCCGCCCCTGCGTATCCACTTTCAGAACCACTTCCTTGCTGCTTTGCGTATTCGTCATTACGCAATGCTACGACACCTCTGCTATTTGTCGCTAGATGTGCCAGAAGTGCCGCTTACGAGGCAAGAGCCGATTCCTAGAATGCAAATTGATCATGCCGGAGGAGTATATCCGGGCTGACGGCGCAGCCAGCTGGCGGTTGAGCGGAGGCGGGAGTCGAGGTGGGTGATCGTCTGGCGGAGGCTGCCGGCCGGGAGCTCGTGCAGGGCGTCCCATGGGGCGAGCGAGGTGCGCAGCTCGTCCGGCGAGCACTCGCGGAGCTCGACCGGCGGGGGCGCTCCGCTATCGGCCTGACTTTGGAGCTCGAGCATCCGGGCGGCATGCGCCGCAGGCAGCAGCTGGGCCATCCACGTCGCGTCGTCGAGGAGCGCGCCGGCCCGCGGCCATCCCTCGTTGATGTCACGGAAAAATAGCAGGTGCTCGTGCCAGAAGAGCGCGATGTCCCCTCCCTCGCCGAGCCTCAAAAATGGGGCGACAGGAAACAGGAGGGGAAAAAACCGGTTCGGGAAAAGGCGCGCGTTGTAGTATCTCTCCGCAACCGTGGCGGTTTGCCGGTAATCGCGGAGATTTTCCCAATCCACCTCTTCGAGCGGGGTGCAAACCACCGGCTCGAACGCCAGATTGCAGGTGTCGTTCGCGACATCGAGCAGATCGTCCCCGCACTGGATCGCATTCTGAAAGAGCCGGCTTTCCTGGATGAAGTAAACGGTTTTCCAAGTGGCTCCAGCGGCCACGAACCCCTGCACGAGCGGCTCTTTCGAAAGCCTCTCGAAGACCCGGGTGCAAATCGCGAAGCAGAAGCCGTGCGGATAGGAGGACTCCGATGGCTCGGGGGCATTCGGCACGGGACGACCGGCCGCCAGATCGCTGCGCAGGTCGGCATCCACGGCGGCCCGGTGGGCATGGGCCAACCTGAGCAGTTCCTCCCGCCATGGCCTCACAACACGCACGGAAAGGGAAGCTTGTTCCGGGCTGCGAGAAATTTGCATCCCGCGCGCCCGCCGCCCGTAGTCGGCAAGGGGAGATCGGCTCATGCCCCGGAGAACTGGCGCGTTAAGAAGCAATCAAATCGCTGACGCTCTTTGCGGTTGTGACCTTCCGCTTGCGCCACTGCCGCAACCCCGCCGCGCCGAGCACGAGCGCCCCGCCCATCGCCAATGACGCGTTGGTAGCAGGCTCCGGAATCGCCCCGGCGGCGATCTTGGCACCCGAGTCGTCGTAGGCCCACCCAGTCAATGTCACCGACATGTTCGCCGGAACTCCAGGCGTGGCAGTCGCCGCGCTCATGCCAACCCAGCCGTAGTTGGGCTCCGGGTTGGCATTGAACCAAAAAAGGAGATATTTGGTTGATGAGAATTCTCCCGGACCGAGAATCGCGGCCCCATCTGTGGCAATGATGAATGCCGAAGTGGGTGAGGACGGTATGCCTTGAGAAGACCAAGTGGCTCCAGTATTTCCGCGGAAGGCAAAAGGCAACGTACCTGATGCTCTGCGGACCGCCATGTAGCCATCTCCACCTTTCTTGGCACTGATTCTATGGGTGCCAACCCCTGTGAATCTCCCAATGGCAAGCTGCTCCAGTTGGGCACCGAAATTAGGAAGATTGATCAGAACCGATGCCGACTGCCCGCCGCCGAACCCGACGGTCTGGGTTCCCAAGTCCGTGTAAATGATCGAGGCCTCTGCGGCGATCGGCAGGGCGGAAGCACCGGCTGCCAGAGCGAGAAGCGAGGGGAGGGAAGAACGGGTTTTCATGGGTTGTTGGAGGTTCGCTGGAAGGCGGCAGTGAGGGAGAGGAAATCCGACGCGCTCAGCAGAATTTTCTTACACCACTGCTTCCTGAAGACAAGAGGATTTTTTCGCCACAAAAATCCACCCGAAAATCGAAGCCTGCGAGCCATCCGGGGTAGCGGAAAATTGAAAATTTCTCGTCTTGAAATGGGCGCTTTGGAATCACGGCGCGGAGCCGACGAAATTCTTTCAGAATTCCGCTACGAAGAGGATGCAAGCGCAAGTCCTTCTGATGTCCTGCACCCGCTGCCGCCTAGTGGGGCGATATTTCTTGCGATGCGGCTTGTGCTGCAATTCTCTGATGCGGATGAACCGATCTCCTCGCGTATTGCTACTTGGCTGGGATGCTGCCGACTGGAAGGTGATCCGCCCGCTGCTTGCCGAGGGAGCGATGCCGAACCTGGCGGGGCTGATGGCGCGCGGGGTGCACGGGAACCACTCGACGATTTATCCGGTGCTGAGCCCGATGCTGTGGACGTCGATCTCGACCGGCAAGCGGCCTCCGAAGCACGGCGTGCTCGGGTTTTCCGAGCCGACAGGCGACGGGCGCGGCGTGCGGCCGTGCAGCATCCTTTCGAGGAAGACCAAGGCGGTTTGGAACATTCTCGCGCAGGAGGGGAAGCGGTCGGTCGTTGTTGGCTGGTGGCCGTCGTTTCCGGCCGAGCCGATCCCCGGCGCGATGGTCTCGAACCATTTTCAGCAGGTGCCCGACGACCCCGATGCCGCCCTGCCGCCCCTGGTTCCCGGCACGGTGTCGCCGGAGCGGGTGGCCGGGGAGATCTCCGACCTGCGCGTCCGCCCGTGGGAAATTCCGTCCGAGGTGCTCGGGATGTTTGTGCCGCGCTTCGACGAAGTCGACCAGGAGAAGGACAAATCGCTCCACGACCTCGCAAAGATTTTGGCCGAGACGCTATCCATCCATGCGGCGGCGACCGACCTTCTCGAGCGTGAGCCGTGGGATTTTGCGGCGGTGTATTTCGACACGATCGACCACGCGAGCCACCGGTTCATGCAATATCACCCGCCGCGCCAGGCGCGCGTGCCCGAGCGGGAGTTTGAGATTTACAAGGACATCGTGGCCAACGTCTATCGCCACCACGACGCGATGCTCGGCCGCTACCTCGAGCTCGCCGGGCCAGGAACCCACGTCATCGTCGTGTCCGACCACGGGTTTCACTCCGACGACCTCCGCCCCGGGTGGATCCCCGCCGAGCCGGCCGGCCCGGCGGTCGAGCACCGGCACTTCGGGATGTTCGTGATGGCGGGGCCGGGGATCCGGCAGGGAGAGCGGATTTTCGGGAGCTCGATCCTCGATGTCGCCCCGACCGTCCTCACGCTTTTTGGGCTTCCGGTTGGCGAGGACATGGACGGGGCCGCGCAAATCCAGGCATGGGACGAGGTGCCGGAAGTCCGGCGGATTCCCACCTGGGATGATGTTCCCGGCGCCGATGGACGGCATCCGGAGGAGGCGGAGCAGGACCCGCGCGCCGCAGCGGCTGCGCTCGAGCAGATGGTCGCCCTCGGCTACATCGCACCGCTTCCGGACAACGCGGCCGAGGCGGTGCGCGAGACGACGTGCGAGCTGGATTACAACCTCGCCCGCGCGCTGGCCGATGCCGGCAAGCCGCACGAGGCCGCGCGGATCTTCGAACGGCTTTGGGACGAATGGCCCCGCGAGCACCGGTTCGGGCTGCACCTCCTCGATGCGCTCGCCCGCACCGGGCGCATCCCCGAGCGCCGGGCCGCGCTCGACAAGCTCAAGATTCGAGCGGAGGAGTTTGCCGCCGAGGCAAAAGCAAAGCTCGAGTCCTTGCCAAAAGAGGAGGCCGACCCCGTCGAGCAGCGCCACCCGGAAAACCGGCGCAAACAATTCGAGCGGCGAGGGTATCATGAGCGCGCCGCCGGGCTCGTTGTCCCGATCCTGCGGGAGGAAATCGCCCAGTGCCTACTCGAGGGCAACAAGGAGGAAGCGGAGAGGCAGCTTGACGGGTTGCTCGAAGGCGGAAACCTGCCCTACTGGCTCGCCCAGTTTGCCGCCGAAAAGCTCGTCGCCCTGGACCGGGGGGACGAGGCGCTCCCGCTGCTCGACAGCCTCCTGGCTGCCGATCCTGAGAACCCAGGGCACGAAGCCCTCCGGGCGGAAATCTTTTATCGGAAAAGGGATTGGGATTCGCTGGTGGATGCGTCGGCCGAGGCGTTGGGGCTCGTGTATTTCAACCCGCGCCTCCACATGCTGCTCGGCCTCGCGCTTTTGCAGCTCGGGCGCACGGAGGATGCGACGAACGAGCTTCTCGTTGCCGTGCGGCAGAACCCCGGGCAGCTCCCCGCGCTCGAAGCGCTGGAAGGGCTGTTCCGCCACGATCCCGCGAGGGCCATCGCAATCCGCTCGATGAGCGAGACCCTCAAGGCCAATATGGCTAAAATGGCCGGGCATCGGATGCGCGCCGACGAGCCCCCCCTGGCCACCTACGAATTTGCGGAGCTCTGCGATGCTCCCCCCGCGCCGGGCGAGGCATCGGATGGGGCGATCATCGTGACCGGGCTCCCCCGCAGCGGGACATCCCTGCTCATGCGGACGCTCGAGGCCGGCGGAATCCCCGTCCTCGCCGACGCCGAGCGCCCGCCCGATGAGAGCAACCGCCTGGGGTATTTCGAATTTACCCCGGTAAAAACGACCGCGCGCGACGCGTCGTGGATCGGGCAGGCGAAGGGAAAAGCAGTGAAGGTCGTCGCGCCGCTCCTGCGCTACCTCCCCTCCATGCCCGCAAGCCTCATCGTCCTCCACCGCCCGCTCGCCCAGGTCCTCGCGTCGCAGGAGGCGATGAAAGCCCGCCTCGGAGCCGCATCGCAAGGCGCCGATCCCCTGACCCTTTCCCGCCAGTTTGCCACAATGATGGATCGGCTTCCCGGAAAGCTCGCCGAGCGCCCGGACTGGCGGGTGCTTCACGTCTCCTTCGAAGCGATGCTCGACGACCCGGCCGGGCAGTGCGCCCGGATCGCCGCGTTCCTCGGCCCCCGGTTCGATCCCGCCCGCGCCGCCTCTGCGGTGGATCCCGCCCAGCGGCGCTTCAGCTCGTAAGCCATCGTTCACAGCGACACGCCCAGAGGGGGGCTTGGGAGCATAGGAAGCCTGAGAGTTTTCGGAAATCTACCATCCCAAGCCCCCCTCGGATTGTCCTGCACCCCGGGAAAAAGGGTGCAGGACAAATTTCTTCGAGGAATCCCCGAAGGGGATGAAATCACTCAGCCCAGGGTTGCGAAGCTACCCTGGGTATTGTACCAATCGCGATCAAA
>JBAXXX010000011.1:0-58895 GCA_037127695.1 Verrucomicrobiia bacterium
TGCATGATCGGCCCGCCATCGCGATAGAGATCCAGCAGGCTCTTGTCGCTGGCTGCCCCCATCGCGGAAGCCGTCGCAGGCAGGAGGGAGAGGCCCGCTGCGGCCATGGCCACAAGGAGCGGGAAAGGGGATCTTCGGCTGGCTGAAATGCCAAGGCGCCCCCCCCGCGCGCCCCCTGGCTTCTGGAGTCGGACGGATGGCTTAAGATTTTTTGGGCTTCTTGTTTTCATGGTTTTTTTTCTTCGGCTTTTCTGGGGGAGGGACGTTTTGCGGCGGAGCTTCCTCCTCCGGTTTTTCCGCATGGCTTGTCGGCTGGGTTGTTTGAATCTTGGCGAGGAGCGCATCTGCCGGGGCGGCATATTCCGTCGCTGGGTGGATGATGGAGATGTCCCGCGCGCACTCGAGGGCGTTTGGGAGCTCTCCTGCGAGCTGGTAAACCCCGATGGCCCCCCACAAACCTCGGGCTGCCGCTGCGGCCGCTGCCCCCTCGAAGAGGCTCGGGTAGAGGAATAGGTCGAGTGCCTCGTGATAAAGGCGGTTGCGCTCCGGGACCACTCCGGGATCTTCCTGCCAGCGCGGGTTGTCGTGGAGAAGCGTCTTCAGCGAGCTGGCCGCAGCCTCCGCCAAAAGAAATTTTGCTTCGATCAAGACGGCGGGATCCTCAGTGATGGCGGCGAGCCCCGCAGCTTCATCGGCTGCGTCCTTGGCATTTCCGGTGGCGAGCATCGCGCGGAGCCGCCCGTGCCTGGCCGCCATTCTGTCGCCATCGTTCCAAGCCTCCGACTCGACCCGCTGGAAGACCTCCCGCGCGGCCCTGGCATTTTCCGGGCTGCCAGATCTCAGGAGGAGGTCGCCGTAATGGCAGCCGATCCGTGCGGCAGGTGACTTCGGAACATCCAGACACACGAGCTGCGCCGCCCAGAGGGTGGCGATGGCAGGCAGATCGCCGGGCGCCGAGGACTCGAGCAGCCCCTCGAGGGCCGGGTCGCGCGCAAATTCGATGGAAGAAACCTGGGATTTTGGAACCGAAACGGAGGCGAAGGCCGCCGGAGACCCTGGCCGGGGAGGAAGCGGGACTTCGAGAAGAAACAGGTTGGGGCCGGCGGCGGTGACCCGCCCGGCCCGCGACTCTCCGCTGCGCAGGAAGATCACGTCCTGAGCGGGCAGGAGGGAGACGGAAAGAGCCAGGAGAAGAATCGTTTTCATCCCTGGGTTGGACGCGCCTCTCCGAGCGCTTCGAGCCGCTTCCGTGCGGCGGGGAATTCCGGAAGGTCTGCGAGGTCCTCCCTTTGGGTTAGCTCCTCGTAGGTTTTTCTCGCGCTCTCCGAATCCTTCAGAGTTTCGAATGCCTCGCCGCTCCGCAGGTAGGCCTTGGCGACCCAGTCGCGCCAGCGCCCGTGCATGACGTAGATTCGCTGAAAGTATGGGATGGCCAGACCGGGCTTCCCCTCGGCCATATGGATCTGCCCGATGCGGAACAGCCCCTCGGCCTTTTCTTTCCCGGAAGATGTCCGGGCGGAGAGAAGCGCCTCAAGGGTCTTGCGCGCGGCAGCCTTGCGCCCGAGCCTCTCCTCGATGCCGGCCTTCGCGAGCAGGACTCTCCCGGTTTCTGCCGACCCGGGAACCTCGTTTTCCAGCCGGCTGAAAAGCGCCAGCGCCTCGAGCTCATCCCCTTCCTCGATCCTCGCAAATCCGATGGCGGCGAGCGCGAGGGCTTTCTCCGGGGCGGAGGGGTTCCATTTCACCAGATCGCGGAAGAGCTGGAGCGACTCCCGGGGATTCCCGGCATCGCGGAGGGCCCGCGCAAAATCAGCGAGCAGGAGCGGGCTGGTCGTCTGCACATCAGAAAATTTGCAGGCTTCGAGGAGGAGAGCGCGCGAATGCCCGGGGTCGGACCTCTTCACCGCGTCCGCCTGCGCCCAGAGCGCCCGCATCGCCAGCGCCGGGCGAGAGGTCTTTCTTGCCTCCTGCTCAAGGTTCGAGAGGAGCGTGAGGTAATCTTTCTCGTCGTCGCGGTAGAGCTTGGCCAGCGCGGGGAAAAGATCTTCCACCGAGCGGATTGCCGGGTCGTCTCCGAGCTCGCGGATCGCCTGCCAGTAAGCCTCGCGGGCTTTTTCCGGGCTGCCGTTCTGGCGGTGGACCCAGCCGATCTGGAAGACGGCCTCGGCGACACGCGGGCTGCGGGGGTTTGCGCTTTGAAACGCCCTCATCTGATCGAGGAGGCGGCCATGCTCCTCCAGGAGCTTGAGCGCCTTGGCTGCCTTGAAAAAGCCCTCTTCGTAGAACCGGGTGTCCTCGCGACGGATGCTTTGCAGCGCGGAGATCCCCTCCTGCAGCTTCCCCTCGTTCATGAGCGCATCGCCGAGGAGGATGCGCGCCTCGCTGGCTTCCTCGTGGCCCGGATAGGCACGAAGGAACGCGCGGAGCTCCTTGATGCTGGCCGTGTAATCACCCATCTGCTGGGCGCAATAGGCTTTCCGGAAAGCCGCGCTGCCTGCGCATGGGCCGCCAGGAAAACGCTTCAGGCAGCCGCTCAGGGCCTCGCGCGCCCTCGCAAATTTCTTGTCGAGCGAGAAGGCCATCCCCCGCCAGTAGGCTGCCGTCCCGGCAAGCTCATGGCCCGGATAAGACTCCCCGAACTTCTCGAAGGGCTTGAGCGCCGCCTCATATTTTTCCGCGAGCAGGAGGGAGAACCCCTCCATGAACAAGGCGCGCGGCGCGAACTCTGGATCCTGGCAAGGAACCGTCTTGAAGATCGCCAGCGCCTCGCCGAATCTCCGATCCTTCTGCGCGGCCAAGCCCTCAAGGTAAAGAACGAGAGGGATGGATTGAGATTCTGGAAATCTCTTGCGGAACCCGGCGGCGGCCTCCGCGACTTTCGGCCACCGCCCGATCTCGAACCACATCTGCACGAGGTTAGTGGACGCCTGCTCGACGATCTTGTCCGGAGGCATCCGCACGAGCATGTCCTCGAGAATCAATGCCGCCTCCCGGAACCGTCTCATCCCTTGGTACGCGGTGGCGAGGCGCAGTCGCAGGGCCGCATCAAAGCTCTCGATCTTTCGGAAATTCTCCATTTCACGCTCCACCTTTTGGGCCAGCTGTCCCAGAAGGAATTTTCTGCAGGGATCGAGGCCGCCGGCGCGGAGCTGGCCCCGAAGGCTCTCCAGCCGGGCCTGCTGGTGTTTTAGCAGGCGGTCCGCCGGCCACACGCGATTCAGGCAGATGATGGCCTTCCGGAATTCGCCCGCTTCCAGCCAGCGGCTGCCCAGCTCGAGGGTGAGGCACTGGAACGTGATGAGCTGGGCAAAGTCACCCAGGCGGGGGAATTCCTCCTCGAGGATTTTCGTCGCCGCATCGTTCTGGCCGTCCTGCAGGGTCGAGTAGAGCTGGAGGACCACCGCGCGAGATCGGATCTCCGGGGGAAGCCCGGACATCACCTGAGAAAAATACTCGGCGGCCTCGCGGCATTTCCCCTCCAGAATCCATGCGGATCCGATCAGCAGCCGGGCTTCGAAGATTTTTTCCGCAGCCGGAAATTGCTGGGCGGCGCCCGCCGGCCGGCCGGCCGGCGCAGGCAATAGAACAAGAAATTTTTCGAGCTCCGTGCGTGCGGCAGGGTAGTTGTTGTTTTCGATCTGCGCGACCCCGAGCCAGAACTGGAGCTCCTGGATCTCGGCGGCCTCGAGCGGAGGCTCCTGCCTGAGGGCGGCCTCGAGAGGCTCCGCCGCCTCCCCAAACCTCTGGAGATGCACGAAGCACATTGCGCGTCGGAATCTGACCTCCCGGATCGCGGCTTCCGCTTCCTTTGACTTTCCAAAATCTTCGATGAGCCGACCGAACAGGGCGGAAGCCTCCGCATACTTTCCTCCGAGATAGAGCTTTCCAGCCTCGCTGTAGCATTCCTGCGCTGTCAGCCCAAGATCTGCCGCCGAGCATGGCACCCCGCACGGGCAACCCGTCGCCCATGCGAAAGCGGCCACGGCGAGAGGAAGACGGAAAAAAGATCTCATTGCGGCAGGCCAACGACCATCCTGACCCTCCGCATGAGCCGAATAGGGAATCGTTTTTCGGGCAGAGCCCGCTTGGGCGCGCCCATTTCATCTTGAAACAGCAGGGCCATTCTTGTGCGGCTGCTCAAGGTCTGATAAGTCTGTCTGATAGAAAAACCGCAGACTATGGGACCGAAATCCTCATTCTGGAAGAGGATTCCCAAAATTTCTATCGGCGGTCGGGCATCCTGTTTTTGAGACGGTCCTGGGGAAAAATGGGTGCCCTATAAAAGGCAAGGATAGCCTTGACGCAAGGGCTCTGGAAAACGAGAGTGGTGTTTTCGGCATTGCCTAGGCGCCCCTTGGTGACGGGGGGACGCCGCAATGTCATTATTTTCAACATTCTACAAAAACCATTACCGATGTTCGACAAGCTTCTGGGATTCTTTTCAAACGATATCGGCATTGATCTGGGGACCGCCAACACTCTCGTCTATGTGAAAGACCACGGGATTGTGCTGCGCGAGCCCTCGGTCGTAGCCGTTCACCAAGGCACCAACCGCGTTTTGGCGGTCGGCGACGAGGCCAAGCGCATGCTGGGCCGCACGCCTGGAAATATTGTGGCGATCCGCCCGCTCAAGGACGGCGTGATTGCGGACTTTGAGATCACCGAGGCGATGCTCCGGCACTTCATCAGCAAGGTTCACAACCGGCGGAGGATGGTTCGTCCCCGGGTTGTGATTGCGGTTCCGAGCGGGATCACCGAGGTCGAGAAGCGCGCGGTGAAAGATTCCGCGACGCACGCTGGCGCGCGCGAGGTTTATCTGATCGAGGAGCCGATGGCGGCCGCGATCGGCGTCGGGCTTCCGGTGCAGGACGCAGCAGGCAACATGATCATTGATATCGGCGGCGGAACGACCGAGGTCGCGCTCATCTCGCTTTCCGGCATCGTCTTCAGCCGGAGCATTCGAGTGGCCGGAGACGAGCTCGACGAGGCGCTCACCAACTACATGAAGCGCGCCTACAACCTGATGATCGGCGAGCGGACGGCCGAGGACATCAAAATCAAAATTGGTTCAGCCTTCAAGATGGAGAAGGAGACCTCGATGGAGGTAAAGGGTCGGGACCTTGTGGCGGGGCTTCCCAAAACGATTTCGATCACTTCGCAGGAGGTTCGCGAGGCGCTGGCCGAACCTCTGGAAACCATTGTGGAGTCCGTGCGGATCACGCTCGAGCGCTGTCCTCCTGAGCTCTCTGCCGACCTGGTGGATCGGGGGTTGGTTCTTGCCGGGGGGGGTGCATTGCTGCGCGGGTTGGACACGTTGCTTGCGGAGGCGACCGGCCTTCCAGTGCATGTGGCCGAGGATCCGCTGAGCGCTGTGGCCGAGGGGACTGGACGGGCGCTTTCCGAGCTCAAGTTCCTGCGGGCCGTTTCCTCCGAGCGACCACGCCCGTGATTCTTTGCCCGGGCTTTTTGCCCTGATCCCGCATGAAGAAGCTCAACCTTTCTCTCTTGGTGGCGGTGATCGCTGCCGCCGTTTACCTGTCCACTCTGGCTCCCGGGACGATGCAAGCGCTGCAGGGGAAGTTTGTCTCGGTGCTTGCTCCGTTCCTTCGCACGGGCAGCGCGGTGCAGGAGCAGTTCGGGTCGATGGGGAAGGAGCTCAAAACGCTCGACGAGCTCGACGCCGAAAACCGGAAGCTGAGCGAGCAAAACCGGGTGCTGCTCGCAACCAACAACCTTCTCCGGGAGATCGAGGCGGAGAACAACCGGCTGCGGTTCTCGATCGAGTATCGCGAACGATCGGTCTTCAAGCTCCTGCCGGCACGGATCATTTCCCGGGATGCCTCGACCTGGTGGAACACGGTTCGGATCAACCGCGGGTTCGAGAACGGCGTCGAGACCGACCAGCCGGTCCTCACGGAGATCGGGCTCGTTGGAAAAACGACCACCGTCACCAAGAACGAGGCGATCGTCGTTTTGATCACTGACGAAACCTGCCGGGTCGCGGCCAAGGTCGAAGGCACGCGCGAGCAGGGGATCGTCTCCGGGAAACGCCTCCAGGAAAGCGGAACAGCCGGCGAGCTCCACCTGAATTTCCTGACGAAAAACGCATCGCTGGAGCCCGGGCAAAAAGTTTATACGGCAGGGGTCAGCGGAGGGGTTTTTCCTTCGGGGATTTTGGTCGGGAGCGTGAGGGAATTCCGGACCCGTCCGCTGGACGGGCAGGCGGTCGTCGAGCCGGCCGTGGATCCAGCTCAGACCGAGGATGTTTTCGTGGTGGTGGGGGCGAAATGAAAGCGGGTCTCGGGCTTGCAGCGACATGTGCAGGGGTCTTTTTTGCCCTTCTTCTTCAGCAGGCCCTCCCGGCGGTCACGGCTTTGCACGGGGCAAGGTTTGTTTTTGTCCCGCTAATTTTTTGTCTGGCCGCGCTGGCCCTTCCGTTCCCGCTGATGCTTGGAGCCGCGCTCTTCACAGGCTTTCTTTGTGACCTGATGTATCTGCATGTTGTTGGCGGGCGGGTTGAACTTGCGCTGGGTTGCTCTATTGTTTTCTTCGTGATTTACGGAAGCGTTGCGAACGGGCTCCGGCCCTACTATTTGCAGGGGCGCTGGTGGCCGCTCGTTCCGCTGGCAGGCGGCGGCACCACGGCCTATCTCCTGCTGCAGTTCGCCATGATTTCTCTGAGGCGCGATGGGTTCGACTTCGACTCTGCCCTGCTTTGGCGGGCGCTGGCTCCCGGGTTCTTGGCCGCCGGTTTTGCCCCGCTCCTTTATGCTGGCGTCAAGCTGGCAGGCTCGCTGCTCCCGGAAGATTTTTCGCTCGAAAGGAGATACTGATTTGTGAAGCGCACGCGATCCACGACCCGCATCCTCTTCCTGGGGTTTCTTATGCTCGCGGCGCTTGGCGGCATCACTCTGAGGCTCTGGTATGTGCAGATCGCCCGCGGCGCCGAATACACGGCGCGGATCGGGAACCGGTCTCAGGTCTCCGTCCGGATCCCGGCAGTGCGCGGGGAAATCCTGGACAGAAATGGAGTGAAGCTGGTCGAGAACCGCGCGAGCTTCGAGGTGGACTTCTATCTGCCCGACATGGTGCGCTCCTATCGGGAATCGAAAGGGGAAGTGCCTACCACGACTTATCGCGGCCGCGTTCACAACATGCCGAGGGATCTGAAGGAAGCGGATGTCGTAAAGATCGTTTCCGAAGAGATCATTCCGCGGCTGGAGGAGCTCGGCGTTGCGGAGGATTTCAACGCGAACGTCCTCCAGATCCACTATCGTAACAACCGCGAGGTCCCCTACAGCTACCGCCAGGATCTGGGATTCGAGCAAATGGCCGTCTTTTCAGAAAAAAACCTCGGCCTTCCGGGAGTCAACGTCACGGTAAAGCCGGTGCGCTGGTATGCCTATGGGTCGCTGGCCGCGCACCTCCTCGGATATGTCGGCATGCCGAACGATCTCGACAAGCTGCCCGACATCCGGAATTTCAATTTCTATGAGCCCGACATGGAGGGCAAAGCTCAGATCGAGCTCTTTTTCAACGATGCCCTGAAAGGTGAGCCTGGAGCGAGGATCCTCCAGCGCAACGTCAAGGGGATCATCGAAGGCGAAGTCAGCCGCAGGGAGCCGGTGCAGGGGAACAATATTTCCCTCACCATTGACGCCCGCATCCAATATTTTGCCGAGCAGGCGCTGCGAGCGGTTGGCCGCGGGGCCGCCGTCGTGGTCAACCCGAAAAACGGCGACATCCTGGCGATGGCCTCGGTGCCTTCCTACGACCCCAATGTCTTCATTCCCGCAATTGCCGCCAAGGACTGGAAGGAGCTCACGAAGGACGAGACCAACCCGCTGCTCAACCGTGCGATCAGCGCCTATGCGCCGGGTTCGACATTCAAAATTCCGATCGCGCTTGCCGGGCTTCGGGCCGGAGTGGGCGGCCGCACGTTCAACTGTTCCGGCGGAGTGACCTACGGAGACAAGTTTATGAAGTGCTGGATCTTCGGGAAGGGGGCCCATGGCACGCTCGGGCTTTCGGATGCGATCAAGCATTCCTGCAACGCGTTTTTCTACCAGTATGGCAATGCAGCCGGGATCGACCAAATCGATGCGATGGGAAATATGCTCGGCTTGGGCCAGAGAACCGGGATCCCGCTCTCCGGCGAAGCTCCCGGCGTTCTCCCCGGCCCGGAATGGCTCGCGCAGATCAACCCCCAGGCCCGCTGGTCGCCCGGGCTCACGGCAAACACCTCTATCGGGCAGGGCGACGTGCTGGCGTCTCCGCTCCAAATGGCCATGGTGGCAGCGGCGGTGGCCAACGGAGGGACCGTCTATTACCCGAGGCTGGTTGACCGGACCGTTGCCCAGGACGGGACAGTCGTCACGCAGGAACCTGCCCGCGTGCGCTCCAACCTGATCGCCGACGCAGGGCTCACAGCGGAGCAGATCGAAAAAGTCCGCCGGGGGATGTGGAAGGTCGTCAACGAAGATGGCGGAACGGCCGGCCGGGCGCGCATCAAAGGGACCGAGGTCGCCGGGAAAACCGGGACGGCGCAGTTCTGGCGCTCCGGGGTGAAAGACAACCACACCTGGTTCATTTCTTTTGCTCCCTATTCCGATCCGAAATATGCCGTGGTGGTTTTTGTTCAGGGCGCAAAATCCGGCGGCGGAGTCTCGGCGCCGGTGGCCGCCAAGATCCTTGAGGACATTTTGAAGATGGACCGCGGCGGCGAGCCCGTGCAGCTCGCGTCCATGGATCCGGCCAAGGGGAATTTCCGTTTTGTTGAGAGCGTGGACTTCGGACGGGATATCCCGGCCGCGACGACCGTCGGTGACGATGGCGAGACGGTCGATCCCAACGCCGCAAGCACGGCAGCCAACCAGGAGAGCCGGCCCGGCGCCCAGCCGAACGTGCGCGAGGATGCCGACGAGCGCGGCCGCGTGAAAAACCGGGAAAAAAAGCAGAACGCACTTCAGAGTTTTTTCAATTTCTTCGGCGGAAAAAAGGAGAAGAAAGATGGCGATGCCCGCCAGCAGAAACCTCCTGCCAACAACCGCCGGTGAACTCCATCAACACACGGCGCGCCCTAGGCGCGCTGACAACCAACACCCCATTATGATAGAAACCGTAAAACGCATTTTAGGAATCCGCAAAAAATCCACAGGCATCAAGCTCATTGTCAGCTGCGAGAAGCTCGAGAAACGGGTCGCCCTGCTCGAGAACAACATCCTCGAAGAATACACCATCGAGCGGGAGACCGACCGCAACATCGTCGGGAGCATCTACATGGGAAAGGTCCGGAATATCGAGCACGGAATCAAGGCGATGTTCGTGGACATCGGGTTTGAGAAAAATGCCTTCCTCCAGTTCTGGGACGCGATTCCTGCCGCTCTGGACAGCGGGATCGAGACGGTTACCCGCAGCGGCGAGGGCAAAAAAAAGAAAGCCCCCCGGATCACCCACAAGGATGTTCCGAACATCTACCCGGTCGGATCGGATGTTCTGGTGCAGGTAAAAAAAGGCCCGATCAGCAACAAGGGGCCGCGCATCACGACGGACATCAGCCTCGCCGGGCGCTACCTCGTCCTCATGCCATTCAATGACCAGTTCGGGATCTCCCGGAAAATTGATGACCCGAAAGAGCGCGAGCGCCTGCGCAAAATTCTGCGGGAGCTTGATGTGCCCGAGGGAATGGGGATTATCATGCGCACGGTGGGAGCCGGCCAGCGCGCGCGGTATTTTGTCCGCGACCTGAGCCTTCTCCTGGAGCAATGGACGGCGATCCAGTCGGGGCGAGAGGAAAAGAAATCTCCCGTCTGCCTCTTCGAGGAGCCCGACCTGATCGATCGGACGGTACGGGATTTTCTCACCGATGAGATCGATGCTGTCATCGTGGACGACGCGAAGGCCGCCGAGCGGATGCAGACGCTTGTCGGGCATGTCTCGAAGCGCGCAAAAAAATCCATCCAGCACTACACGGCGGCGCAGCCGATTTTCGACTGCTTTGGCGTGCAGGCGCAGATTGATGCGGCATTCCACCGGCAGGTCTGGCTCCCGTGCGGCGGCTACATCGTCATTGACGAGACCGAGGCGATGATCGCCGTGGACGTGAATACCGGACGCAACAAAGGGGCCAGGGACATGGAGAAGACGATCCTCCAGACGAACCTCGAGGCGGCCGATGAAATCACCCGCCAGCTCCGGCTGCGCAACATCGGAGGCTTGATTGTTGCCGACTTCATTGACATGAAGAGCCGCAGGGACCAGCAGGCGGTCTACCAGAGGGTCAAGGATCGCCTGAAGCGGGACAAAGCCCGCACGCACGTGCTGCCGGTCTCCCAGCTCGGCCTCATGGAGATGACCCGCCAGCGTGCGAACGAAAGCCTCGCCAGCGCGGTTTTTGTGCCCTGCCCGCACTGCCAGGGCAAGGGGATGATCAAGAGCCCGATGACCATGAGCGTCGAGCTTCAGCGCTCGCTACACTCGGTGATGAGGAAAAACCAGGATTCGATCCACGAGGTCAAAGTGACCGTGCATCCCGAGCTTCTCCACCGGCTGCGCACCGACGACGAGGACCACCTCGTCGAGATCGAGCGCAGGTATGCCGGACGGCTCTCGTTCCGGGCGGACCCCACGTTCCATCAGGAAAAATTTGTGATTACGGACGCGATCACTGGTGCGGAGCTGAAAGGGTAGGCTCAGGACCTGGCAGGGGGGCTTGCGAGGAGCGCAGCGGCCTGGCCGGCAAGGCACGCTGCGAGGTGGGCCTTGCAGGCGAAATGCCTAGGTGCGCAGCCGGGGGCCATGAGCCCAAAGCCCGGGCCGTAGGCGGTACCGTTCACGACGCAGGCATCGGTGCCGGAGGCGCGGATTTGCGCGGACGCCCGGGCGAGCGCCTGCTCGCGGGTGCCGTCGAGCTCGTATTTCCAGCCGACAATGCGCGCGGCGGGGAACCAGGCGCGGATTTTCGGAAGGATTTTTTCGGCAGGCCTGAGGTTGAGGCGGATCGCGCCCGTGCGGCTGCTGAGCTTATCCGAACATTCGCTGCCCTCGATGCTTTCGAGGACAAAATCGCAGAGGGCGGCGGCGTGGAGGAAGATGTCAGGCGGGTGTTCGAGCGAGCGGATGCCTTCGGCCAAGGTGGCGTTGGTGGAGAACGGCCTCACGTCCGCGCCGGCGGGGGGCGGGAAGGTGGCGGTTTCGCTGCGGAAGCAGATGGCATGAAAGCCTGCCTGCAGGAAGGCCCCCGCGAGGACCGCTCCGATTTCTCCGGTCGAGAAATTCGTGATCCGCCGGACCTTATCGATCGGCTCATATGCCGGACCGCAGGTGATGCAGGCCAAAGGGGGCACGGGCGTTCGGAGTTCCGGGCTAGTGCCGGAAGTGCCGCGTGCCGGTGAAGACCATTGCGACATGGTGCTCGTCCGCCGCCCGGATCACATCGGGGTCTTTGATCGAGCCCCCTGGCTGGATCGCCGCTGTCGCTCCGGCCTGGGCCGCAGCGATGAGGCCGTCGGGAAAGGGGAAGAACGCATCGCTGCAAATGGCGCTGCCCTTGAGCGAAAGCCCAGCCTCCTGGGCTTTCCAGACGGCGATGCGAGAGGAGTCGATGCGCGACATCTGGCCGGCCCCAATCCCGAGCGTCCGTTCCTTTCCGGCATAGACGATTGCGTTTGACTTCACATGCTTGACGACCTTCCAGCCGAATTCCATCGCCTCGATCTCGTCTTTTGTCGGCGGCCTTGAGGTGACCACCTTGTGCTCAAGATCCGGGATGTTGGACGCATCGGAGTCCTGAACGAGGAGCCCTCCGAGCACGCTCCGGACATCGCGAGCGTTTTGTGAGAGCGGCTTCAGCATCCGCATCAGGCGCAGGTTCTTCTTCTTCTGGAGGAGCGATCGGGCATCGGCTTCGAAATCCGGCGCGATGATCACCTCGCTAAAAATCTCCGAGATCGCCTTGGCGAGCGCGATCGTGATCGGGAGGTTGCAGATGATGATCCCCCCGAACGGCGCCTGCTTGTCGGTGCAAAACGCTTTTTCCCAAGCCTCGCGCAGGTCGGGGTCGCTGCCGACCCCGCACGGGTTGGTGTGCTTGAGGATGGCGACAGTGGGTTTGGAGAACTCCGCGATGAGGTTTGTGGCAGCGCTGATGTCGAGGATGTTGTTATAGGAAAGCTCCTTGCCGTGGAGCTTCTCGAAATAGTCGCTGAAGCTTCCGTAGAGCTCGGCGTGCTGGTGGGGGTTCTCACCGTATCGGAGGCGTATTTCCAGGGGAACGTCCATGCGGAAGCTGGCGCATGTCTCCTGCTCCTGGTTGAGAAACTCGGCAATTGCTGCGTCGTAGGCGGAGGTCGTCGCAAACGCCTTGATCGCCAGCCGCTCGCGCAGCTGGAGCCCGGTCCCCCCGCCCGCCGTGCGCATCGCCTCGGCTACGGCAGCATAATCCGCAGGATCAGTCACCACACAGACGGATTGATAGTTTTTCGATGCGCTGCGGATCATCGAGGGGCCGCCGATATCGATCTGCTCAATCGCCTCCGTGAGCGTGACCCCCTCTTTGGCGACGGTGGCTTCGAAGGGGTAGAGGTTGACGACGACCAGATCGATCGGGCGGATTCCGTGCGCCCTCGCCTGCTCCTCGTGCTCCTCATTTCCGCGCAGGTAGAGGAGTCCCCCGTGGATTTTCGGGTGCAGGGTTTTGACCCGGCCGTCGAGAATCTCGGGAGATCCGGTGAACTGGGAGACCTCGACCGTGGAGATCCCTGCCGCTTGCAGGGCCTTG
Organism: Verrucomicrobiia bacterium; assembly: GCA_037127695.1. Taxonomy (GTDB): domain Bacteria; phylum Verrucomicrobiota; class Verrucomicrobiia; order Chthoniobacterales; family Terrimicrobiaceae; genus QYQL01. The sequence continues at coordinate 12,779 of JBAXXX010000011.1, forward strand.
GCCGTTCCTCCGGTGGAAAGGATCTCGACGCCGTGGGAGGCAAGCTCTTTGGCAAACTCGACAATGCCGGTTTTGTCGGAGACGGAGATCAGCGCGCGTTGAATTTTCATTTGAGGTGACCAATGAGTTTACGCGGTCGGGCAGAAGATTTCAATCCCCATCAGCATCCCCTGTGCGCTGGCGTGCGCTTTCCGCTGGAACGATCCGAGCTCATCACATAGAAAACTCTCATGCTAAACGTGCCAACCCATTATCTTCGGACGTATGAGCTGGGCGCGGTGATCATCCGGCAGGGCGAACCAAACGACAACATCATCTACATCCTGATTTCAGGGATGCTCTCGATCTCCAAGGACGGCCGCCCGGTGGCGGAACTCAAGCAGCCTGGCATTTTCTTCGGCGAGCTGAGCGTGCTGCTCAACATTCCGCGCAGCGCGACGGTCACAGCTATCGCGGAATGTCAGGTGGTAGCCCTGCCCTACGAATACGATGTGTTTTTCGTCAAGTTTCCGAATATCGCCGAGAAACTGATGCTGACATTGGCTAAGCGCCTCGCGGAAAATTGACCGCAACCGGCAGGGAGCCAATGAGGTCCTTTATTCCGGTCCGTAATCTGGAACAAATGTTCTTTCCTGGATATCCTTCGCGATGTCATGCGGCCTGGCGACCTGGGCTAAACCGCTCGCATGCGCCTCCTCTGCGACGGCAGTTGCGATTTTATTGGAAACCTCACGTATTCTGGCAAGGGGAGGATAAACGCTGCCCCGCGCGAGATCTTCATCGGAGACCTCGTTAGCCAGCGTCCGGGCCGCAGCCAGGAACATGGGCTCAGTAACCCGGCTGGACGAGCTGGCCAGCGCCCCAAGTCCCACGCCAGGGAAAATGTAAACGTTGTTGCCCTGGCCCGGGAAATATTTTCTTCCGCCAAACTCGACAGGCTGGAATGGGCTGCCGCTAGCAAAAACTCCCCGGCCAGATGTGTGCTGGTAAGCCTCCTCTGCCGTGCATTCCGCTTTGGACGTCGGGTTCGACAGGGCAAAAATGATCGGCCGTTCATTGATCTCCGCCATGGCGCCAAGGATTTCCGGCGTGAATGTCCGTCCCATTCCGGCCACTCCAATCAGCGCGGTCGGCCGGATCCTGCGGACGGCCTCGGCCAGGGATGCGCAGGGCTCGCTTGCGTGAGCAAAGGGGACTTTGTGCTTCGGCAGCACGTCTCCACGATCTTTAATAAGAAGCCCTTTCGAGTCCACAAACCAGCACTGGTGACGGGCATCCTCTTCGGAGACGCCCTCATCGCGCAGGGCGCTCACAAAAAGCTCCCCGATCCCTGTGCCTGCTTCGCCCGCTCCCAAAAAGAGAAGCTTCTGCTCACGCAGGGGCTTGCCAATCATGCGAGAGGCCCCGATCAGCCCCGCTAACGCCACGGACGCAGTCCCCTGAATGTCATCATTAAAGCAACAAATCTTGTCCCTCCATTTCCCCAGTTGCTCGAAGGCGTTGTGATTTCCAAAATCTTCAAACTGGATCAGGCTTCCCGGGAAAACTTTTTGCGAGGCCACGACGAACTCGTGGACAAAGTCCTCGTATTCCTGTCCACGCACCCGCGCTTGGGGCAGCCCGATGTAGAATGGATCCTCCAGCAGCTTGGCGTTGTTCGTTCCCACATCCAGCGTAATTGGCAGGCAGTAATAGGGATGCAGGCCAGCGCAGGCCGCATAAAGCGCAAGCTTCCCGACGGGAATTCCCATACCGAGAGCCCCCAGATCCCCGAGCCCGAGGATCCGCTCCCCATCGGTCACCACGATCAGCTTCACCCCCTGATTCGGCCAGTTTCTCAGGACGCTCTCTACGTTTCCACGATCCTTGATGGTGATCCAGAGCCCTCTCGGGCTGCGGAAGATCCCGCCGTATTCAAGGCATGCCTGCCCGACGGTCGGTGTGTAGATGATTGGCATCGTCTCTTCCAAGTGGTCGAGAAGAAGCCTGAAAAAAAGCGTCTCGTTCCGCTGCTGCAGCGCGGTCAGGAAAATATATTTTTCAAGATCGGACTCTTTTCTTCGAAGCTGACGCAACGCCCTCTCTACCTGCTGGCTCATTTTAAAGACGCGGGGAGGAAGCAGCCCGCGAAGCCCAAAACGATCTCGTTCCTTCTCGCTGAAAGCCGTTCCCTTGTTTCGCAGTGCGTCCCGCAGCAAGGACATTCCTGTTGGCAGGTTGAACCCGCCGCCCGATCGAATTTCTTTGTCGTTCGTTGACATGTGCATGTGTCCAACTAAGCCACCGCTTCCAAGCCGAGTAAACGGAGAATCCAAGAATTCGTTGGGAATTATGACGCTGGGCAATTTTTTTCAGGTTGTCGTTGTTCTCCGGTTTGGGGCGCGCGCAGGGGGTGGCGGTGAGGATTTTTCCGGGAGGGGTTCATCCTCGTGCGGCTTTGTTTTTCGAGCTTGCCCCGCTGTGATTTTCCCTGGCTCCCGCCTTTGCGCGATCTGGAATTCCTGCAGCAAAGAGAGCGTCTAAAAAAAATGGACTTTTTTTGAACACCCCTGCTGATGGAGGGTCTAATTACTCGGTTAAGGCAGCAATTCGGGCCACCGCGGATCAGTTTATTTTGTTTTTCTGATCATCCCCGCTGGTGGCCCGAATTTTTTCTTAAAAAAAGCGGGCGCTGCCGGAGTGGGGGATGCGAACCGGCTGCCTTCGAAAGAATTTTCGCAACAAGCGGGCGTGCGGGAGGTTATATCCGATGCCGTCACAACCCAAAAATATGAGAACCCGACTTTTGATTTCCATGATAGCCGCCTGCGCTCCGATGCTCTTCGCCGAGCCTCCCGCTGGCCAAAAGCCTCCGACCCAGCCCGGCCAGGGCGGCGGGGGGATGCTGGAGAGGATGAAGGACAACATGCCTCCCGAGCTGCGAGCACGATTTGAGGCCGCAAGGGCCAAGGCGATGCAGGATCCGGCGGTTCTGGAGCTGAAAAAAAAGGCGGATGCGAGCGCTGAGGAATTCCGCAAAGCCATGCGGGAGGCGATGATGAAAGCCGACCCTGGCCTGGCTGACTTGATGAAGGAACAGATGGGGAAGTGGCGCGACGGGAAAGACGGAAAGCGGGACGAGCCGCCCGGGTTTTCAAACCTCAGCGATAACGACCGGCAGAAGCTTATGGCCGCGCGCGAGAAGGCCAAGAGCGACCCTGCCCTCCAGTCCGCCGAGGCAAAAAAGAATGAGGCCAAGACTCCGGAGGAGCGCCACGCCGCGATGGAGGAGTTCCACAAGGCGATGAAGGCGGCGATTCTCAAGGCCGATCCCACGCTCGCGCCGATCCTTGAGCAGCTCAAGCCGCCGCAGGGTCAGCCGCCCAAACCCGGCATGGAGCCGGGGGCCTGATCCGCATGCGGCGGCCCACGACCGCCCCTGTAAATTCTGTCCAACGGCTGGATTTCGTCTATACGATCTGGCACGATGACCACTCTACGCTCCGAAGTTTCCGTCTCCGACACATGGGACCTCAAGCCGCTTTATGCGGAGGATTCCGATTGGGAGGCGGATTTTGCTGTCCTTCAAAGCGAATACTCGCAGGTCGGCGGGTTTCGCGGGCGGCTTGGCACCTCTGCCGAGGCGCTCGCGGAGTGCTTGGAGTTTGAGAAGCGGGTGGATCTGCGGGTTGAGCGGCTGAACCAGTTCGCTGCGCTGCGGGTCGCTGAGGACAGCTCGGAGGCTGCTGCGCTGGATCGCGAGGCGCGCCTGGAGAGTCTGCTCGTTCTGGTTGGGGAGGCCTTTTCGTTTCTGGCTCCAGAGATCCAGGCGATTCCAGATGCAGCGTTTGGCGACTATCTCTCGTCTCCCGCACTGGCGGATTGGACGATTCCGCTGCGGAAGCTGCGCCGGATGAGGTTGCACACCCTGAGCGCGGCGGAGGAACGGATCCTCGCGCTCGGAGCGTCAGCGATCCGCGGGCACGGAGAGACGTTCTCCCAGCTCACGAATGTGGATATGAAATTCGGCACGCTGGCGGACGGGGAAGGCAGGGAGCGCGAGCTGACGCAAAGCTCGTTCTCGTCGTTCCTTCAGCAGCGCGATCCCGCCGTGCGCCGGGCGGCATTCCGCCAGTTTTACGCAGAGTTTTCCGACCACAAATTTACTCTGGCAGCAAGCCTTGCCGGCTCGGTGCGGGCCGGGGTGTTTGGCGCGCGGGCCCGGAATTACCCCTCGGCGCGCGAGGCGGCGCTGTTTGTCGATGATGTCCCGGCAGGCGTCTATGATGGGCTGATCTCCACGGTCCGGAAGAACTTGGACCCGCTGTTCGACTATTTTGATCTGCGCCGCGGGGCGCTCGGGCTCGGGGAGATCCACCACTATGACACGTATGTCCCGATGGTTGGCGACGTGCAGACCGATGTCCCTTGGGATGAGGCGGTGGAGAAGGTCCTCGCGGCTGTCGCGCCTCTGGGCGGCGAGTATGCGGCCGTGCTCGGCCACGGGCTTCGCGAAGGGCGCTGGTGCGACCGATACGAGAACAAGGGCAAGCGGAGCGGGGCGTTCTCCTACGGCACCTTTGTCAGCCCGCCCTATATCATGATGAACTACAAGTCGGACGTCTTCTCTGACGTCTATACGCTGGCGCACGAGGCCGGGCACTCGATGCACACCTGGCATTCCCAGCGCGCCCAGACGTTCCAGAACTACCATTACCCGATCTTCCTCGCTGAGGTGGCCTCAACGTTTAACGAGATCCTCCTGACCGACCACCTGCTGGCCACGACCGCAGACCGCCGGATGAAGGCGTATATTTTGAACCGCCAGATTGACGACCTGCGGGGCACGCTCTACCGCCAGACGATGTTTGCGGAATTCGAGCGGGAGATCCATGCCGCCGAAGAGGCGGGCGAGGCGCTGACGCTGGATTCTTTTCAAAAAATCTACCGGCGACTGCTGGCGGATTATTTCGGGCCCCGGTTCGCGCTGGACACGGAACTCGATCTCGAGTGCCTGAGGATCCCGCATTTTTACAATGCTTTCTACGTTTATAAATATGCGACCGGCATCTCGGCGGCGGCCGCGCTTGCGAGCCAGGTGGCCGAGTCCGGGGACGCGTCGAAGTATCTCGCATTCCTGAGGAGCGGCGGCAGCAGGTTCCCGATCGAGACGCTCGCCGCAGCGGGAGTGGACATGAGCGGCCCGGCTCCAGTGCAGGCGGCGCTGGATCTCTTTGCGCGCAGGGTCGCTGAGCTCCGCGAGGTGCTCGCCGGGGGCCTGCATGCTGAACCAAGCTCCGAATGTCCCAATGAATTTCCCAGGACAAACAGCGGCCATTAAATTCACAGATATGAGCAACAGCATTTTGGACCCATCCCGGCTGGACGCCGTGGAGCTGAGCAACGACGAGATCGCGAGATATTCCAGGCATCTGATCATGCCTGAGGTGACGATGGAGGGCCAGCGGCGGATCAAGGCCGGCAAGGTCCTGTGCATCGGGGCGGGCGGGCGGGGGTCGCCGATCGCGCTCTACCTCGCAGCTGCGGGGGTCGGCACGCTCGGGCTTGTGGACTTCGACGTGGTGGACTACTCGAACCTCCAGCGGCAGATCCTGCACGGGACGAAGGATGTCGGGCGCAAGAAAATCAACAGCGCCCGCGACCGGATCAAGGAGGTAAACCCGAACGTCCAGGTGGTTTTGCACGATGCGTTCTTCACGTCAGAGAATGCGAGGGAGATCGTCGAGGGGTACGACATCGTGATTGACGGCACGGACAACTTCCCGACGCGCTACCTCTCGAACGACATCTGCGTCTTTCTGAAAAAGCCAAACATCTACGGCTCGATCTTCCGGTTTGACGGCCAGTGCACGGTCTTTGCGCCGCACCTCGGAGGCCCGTGCTACCGCTGCCTCTACCCGGAGCCTCCTCCTCCCGGCATGGTTCCGAGCTGTGCGGAGGGCGGAGTGCTTGGCGTCCTGCCGGGCGTGATCGGCGTGATGCAGGCGATCGAGGCGATCAAGCTGATCGTCGGGATCGGCGAGCCGCTTACCGGGCGCCTCGTCCACTTTGATGCGCTCAAAATGAAGTTCCGGGAGTTCAAGATCCGCCAAGACCCGAAATGTCCGGTCTGCTCGGTGACCCCGACGATCACCGGGCTCATCGACTACGACCAGTTCTGCGGGATCCCGCAGGCGAAGGCGGCCGAGGAGGCCGCTCCGCCTGTGCCGCAGATCTCCGCCACCGAGCTCAAGGTGCGGCTCGACCGCGGGGACAACCTCGTCCTTGTGGACGTGCGCGAGCGTTTCGAGTGGGACATCGCCCGGATCGAAGGATCCAAGCTGATCCCGCTCGCCGAGCTGGCATCCCGGATGAGCGAGCTGGATTCAACGGATGAGATCGTCTTCATCTGCAAGCTCGGTCCCAGGAGCGAAACCGCCGTGCGAGAGCTCCAGAAGGCCGGCTTCTCGAAAACCTTCAACCTTGCGGGCGGCATCCGTGACTGGTCGGATCATGTGGATCCTTCGATGCCGAAGTATTAGCCCGTCTGTGATGTATCCGGAGCCGGAGATTCGCTAGCGTTTCCCTTTGCCGCTGTAGAAGCTGATCGCGGTCACCAGGTCCATCGCCCGCTGGAGGACCGTGTCGCGCAGCGGGGGGGCTTCGCGGTCCTTCGTGCTTTCGATTTCGGGATTTGTGTTGGTGACGAGTGCGGCCTCGTTCATGCGCGGACGAGCGGAATCGAACACGAACTGGCTGACCCCTTGCTTCCGGCTGGCAGCAAAAATTTCGGCGAGAACTTCCTGGGGGAGGGAGATTGCGACGTCGGGCTTGACCCCGGCAGGAAAGATCGGGGAGCTGTCCGGGAGCACAACCTGCGAGACGGCAACGCGAAGGGATTTTCCTCCGCCTAGGGGAATTTCTGAGAACTCGACCGCCTCTCCCGCTGTGGTGCTGCCGACGATCATGGCGCTGGCGTTGAAGCGCAGCGTCGCGGCGAGCGCCTCCGCCGCGCCCGAGGTGTTCGCGCCGGTGATGACGATCAGGATCCCTTGGTAGGCGGGGTTTTGGTTCGAGGTCAGGATCCGCTCCTGCTTGGCGCTCGGCTTCTGGATCGTAAAAAGCATTTTTCCATTCGGGCAGAACCGGCGGGCGAAATCGGCGGCGGCCTCAAACCCGCTGCCGCCCGGCACCGCCCGCAGGTCGAGGATCACGGCTGGCAGCTTTTTTTGAGAAAAGCTGGCGAGCGAGGAATCCACTTGGGCAAGGGCTGCCGCGTCGAGGTTTCCGGGCCGGAGATACCCGGCGCGGCCGTCGAGGATCTCCGCAAGGAACGGGATCGGCTCCGGCGGCGAGGAGGGATTCTCGGAGGAGACGATTTCTGCTCCTGGCGACAGCCTTTGGAGAAGCCCCTCCAGTAGCGCCTTCTGCTTCGAAGGTTCGTCGAGGGCCTGCTGCGAAAGGAAATTTATTTTGATCGCCTCGACCGCCTTGTCAACCTGGGCGGGTTCGAGCCGATTGACAGCCTCGCGCACGCTCCCTGCCGGCGCATCCGCCGCGTTCAGGAGTGGGGCCGCCAGGACTGCGAGGAAAAAAAGTTTCATTTCGGAGAGAAATTACAACCACACGGGCGAAAAGAACACAAAGGAAATGCTGCCTGCGCCCAAGGGAGATGCCCGCAATCGGACATTGGCGGCGGTGGCGGCTTGTGGTAGGGTGCCCCCTCAACCATGCAATTGCCGCCCATCACAAAATACCGTCCGTTCCCCCCCGTTGACCTGCCCGGCAGGCAGTGGCCGAGCCGGACGCTCGATCGCGCGCCAATCTGGTGCAGCGTGGATCTGCGCGATGGGAACCAGGCGCTCGCCCAGCCGATGAGCGTGGAGGAAAAGCTCGAGTATTTTGAGATGCTCGTCCGGATCGGCTTCAAGGAGATAGAGATCGGGTTCCCATCGGCCTCCCAGACAGAATTTGATTTTTGCCGGAGGCTGATCGACGGGCGCTTGATCCCAGACGACGTGACGATACAGGTTTTGTGCCAGTGCCGGAACGAGCTGATCACGAGGTCCCTCGAAGCTCTCTGCGGCGTAAAGAGCGTCATTTTTCACCTCTACAACTCGACCTCGCCGAAGCAGCGCGAATACGTCTTCGGCGCGACGCGCGGGGAAATCGTGAAGATCGCCACCGATGCGGTGGTGTTTCTCAAGGAGCAAATGCGCCCGCTTGTGGACGGGGGGGCGAGGGTCCGTCTGGAATACTCGCCGGAAAGCTTCACCAGCACGGAGCTGGATTTTTCGCTGGAAATCTGCGAGGCGGTGACCGATGTCTGGCAGCCGGCTCCGGACAACAAAATCCTGCTCAACCTCCCGGCCACGGTGGAATACGCGTCCCCGAACATCCACGCCGACCAGATCGAGTGGATGTCGACCCACCTGTCGCGGCGCGAGCTCACGACGCTTTCCCTTCACACCCACAACGACCGAGGCACCGGGATTGCGGCCACCGAGCTGTCGCTGCTGGCTGGCGCAGACCGCGTCGAGGGCACGATCTTTGGCCTTGGCGAGCGGACCGGGAACCTCGACATCGCAACGCTCGCGCTTAACCTTTACCTCCAGGGAATCCACCCCGCGCTCGACTTCAGCGACATCAACGGCATCCGCGAGGTTTACGAGCGCTGCACCCGCATGGAGGTTCCCGCCCGCCAGCCGTATGCCGGCGACCTGGCGTTCACGGCGTTCAGCGGCTCGCACCAGGATGCCATCAAGAAGTCCTGGGCGAAGCAGGGGCCTGGCAAGCCGTGGGATGTGCTCTACATCCCGATCGACCCGGCCGACATCGGCAGAAGCTACAAGGCGATCATCCGGATCAACTCGCAGTCTGGAAAAGGAGGGGTCGCCTACATCCTCGAAAAAGAGTTCGGCTACCAGCTCCCGAAGCTGATGCAGAAGGAGCTCGGGCAGATCATCAACGCGGTTTCGGATGAAACCGGAGCCGAGCTCACCCCGCAGGAAGTCCATGATGTTTTCGTCAGGACATACATCGCCCGCGACCAGCCGGTTGCCCTTATGGAGTTCTGCACGATCGAGCGTTCGAGCACCGTCACCTGCTCCGCGCGCCTCTTTCACGGCGGGCGCGAGCTGGACCTCCAGGGCGCTGGTAACGGGCCGGTGGATGCGTTTGTGGATGCCCTGCGGAGCACCGGGCTTCCTCGCTTTGACGTGCTCAGCTACTCGGAGCACTCGCTTGGAGCTGGCGCGGGCGCCCGCGCGGTGAGCTACATGCAGATCAAAATGGCTGCCGGCAGGGTGCTCTTTGGCGTCGGCAGCGACACAAACATCGAGCTCGCATCGATCAAGGCCGTGGTGAGCGCCCTCAACCGGGCAATGTCCTCCAGCCCTGGCGCGGCCGCTTTGGAGTAGGATGCCCCCGCCGGATTCCCCAGCCAAATCTCCGCAGAAAAAGCGGAGCCCGCCGCTGCTGGACGCGCTTCTATTGCTCAAGCCGAACATCATCTTCACGATGGCGTCGCCGAAGGAGATCTCTGCGGCGGCCTCGCCCGATGGGGCTGCTTCCTTGAGCTCCTCGGACTTCCAGTTTCTTATTGGGGTCTAGCTTGTGGAGAGGTCGGATCGCGCCGGTTTTTTGCCGGCCGGGGGGGCAGCGGATGGCGTCACCGAGCGGCGCGAAGGCGGGCGAGGACGCCTCGGGCGGCCCCCGAATCGATGGCCTCGCCCGCGAGATGCCACCCCGACGGCATTCCGTCCGCGATCCCGGCGACGACCAGGGCGGCTGCAGCATTGAGCTGGACAATCGTCCGCGCGCCGTTCCGGAGGTTTCCTGCAAGGATGTCGGCGATCACGCCGGCATTCTCGGCGGCGGTGCCGCCCGCGAGGTCCTGCGGGTTGACCTTGCCGATGCCGAGGTCGGCGGGCCGGATGGAAAACTCTTCGATCGAGCCCTCCTGCCAGGCGACGACCTTCGTTTCGCCGAGAGGAGAGATCTCATCGAGGGCCGGGGATCCGTGGACAGACCAGGCCCTTCGGCGGCCGAGCAGGCGAAAGGTCCGCGCATAGACAGGGAGGAGGGATGGGTCGAAAACTCCTGCGAGCTGGAACGGCGGTCGGGCAGGGTTCAGCAGCGGCCCGAGCATGTTGAAGATGCTCGCTGAGCCCCGCTCTGCAAGGAGCCTGCGCACCGGGGCGACCGCCTGGAATGCCGGGTGGTAATGCGGGGCAAAGAGAAAGCAGCAGCCGGACGAAACGAGGGCGGCCGCCGCGCGATCCGGCGGGAGATCCACCCGGACGCCCAGCGCTTCCAGCACATCGGCACCGCCGGATTTCGACGTGATCCCCCGGTTTCCGTGCTTGACCACGCGCGCTCCGCAGGCGGCCGCAACGAACATCACGGCCGTCGAGACATTGAAGATCCCGGCCCGGTCGCCGCCGGTTCCGCAGACATCCAAAGCCCCCTCGCCGGACGCTGGAAACGGGGCCGCACGCCCGAGAAGCACCGAGACGAACCCGGCGATTTCCTCTGCGGTCTCGCCGCGATGATGGAGGGCGTCGAGAAACTCCGCGCGGGAATCTGCCGGGCGCGACGCGTCGAGCAATGCGTCGCACGCCTGCTCGATCTCTTCTGGCGTGAGGTGGACAGCTGAGGCTGCCTTGGCGGTGAGCCGCTTCATCGGGCCAGCATCTTTTTGAGCTCCAGCGCCGGCCACTGGCCGGGGGCGTTCGGGCGGTGAAGCCATCCGTAATTGAAGGCTGATCCGCAAGCGGCGAAGAGGAGGCGCGACGAGAACCCAAGCGGCCCCATGGCCATGGCGGCCAGCGGGAGCGGCGAAGAGGAAAAGAGCTCGAGCAGGCGCACGATGTCGCGCGGCGCGGCGGCCCAGGTCGCTACCTTGAAAACGTCGGCCCCGGAGTCCTCCGCGCGGAAAGCCAGCTCGCGCAGCTGCGCAGATGAGGGGGTGGCGCGAAAATCGTGAAACGAAGCGATCCTCCGGATCTTGCGCTCCGCCGCCGCCTCAAAAACCTTCCGCATCACCCGCATCGAACGAAGCTCGACGTCCACAACCGCCGCCCCAGCCAGCAGGCGGAAAAAAAGCTTTTTCCTTTGCTCTGAGGAATGCCCTCCCCGGCCGCCCTCGCGAGGATGCCGGACCGTGAGGATCCATGGGAGCCGGGATGTCGGGATCGCCGCGATATCGGGCAGGCAGTCCGCGCGGCACTCGAGCGCATCGAGCGAGCCCGGGCGCAACCGGGCGGCCAGGCGCCACGCTTCCGGAGAATCCACGATCCCGACGACGGCGGATGGGACGGCAGATTTCGGCAGTTTATTTTTTTGACCCATGGGCCGGCCAGTATGATATTGCTTTGTGCCCGTTGACAATCCAGATACGGGGCGCGCCGTATGAGCCTACGCAGACAAGAACTCCACCTCCAATTCAACCAGTTCCTTGATGCGATCCTTCTCGGGGCGGTCTTCTGGTTCTCGCACTTCGTGCGGTATAACGGGATCGTTATCCTCGACAACCTGCGGACGATTGAAGACTTTTCGAGGTTTGCATGGATGCTGGCGGTCATCATGCCCTTCGGGCCGTTCATGCTCGAGATGCAGGGGTTCTATAATTACCCGCTGGAAAAGTCCACTTGGAAGTCCCTGCGACAGATCGTCGCCGCCGGATTCTGGCTTTTTGTCCTCCTGAGCTGCTCGGTGATTTTTCTGCGGCTCGAAGTCCCCAGCCGCTCGGTCCTCATGCTTTTCGGGCTGTTCGCTCCCTTGGCGCTTTTGGCGCGCGAGTGGAGCTTTACCAAGTGGCATCTTCGTTCGCTTCGTGCGGGCGGGGTCGGAGAGGAAATCATTCTGGCCGGAGAGCCGCAGAATATGGAGGACTTTCTAAGCGCCTTTACCGCCTCGCAGAAGCTGGAGATCCGCGTGGTCGCCCAGGTCGATCTCGAATCCGGCGGAACAGAATCCCTCGTGGCAGCATTGCACAAGCATCCTGTCGGACGCGTCGTCCTGACATTCAAACGCATGGAGCTCGACAGGGTGCAGCGGGCGATCGTGGCCTGCGAGACCGAGGGGGTCGAAGCCTGGCTGAACGCGGACTTTATCCATGCCTCGACGGCCCGGCCGTCCTATGAGACGATGGCCCAACGCTCGATGCTGGTTTTTCGCTCCACGCCCGATCTGTCCTGGGCGCTATTGATGAAGTCCGCCATGGATCGGGTTGGCGCGGCGATCGGGCTCCTGGCGTGCGCCCCGGTCTTTCTCCTTGTGGCGGCCATCCTGCGCCTGACCTCGCCCGGCCCTGTCTTTTTCCGGCAGCAGCGGGCGGGCTTGCACGGGCGGCCGTTTGACATGTGGAAGTTCCGCACCATGTGCGTGGATGCCGAGGAGATGCGCGCCGGGCTGGCCGCGCGCAATCTGATGCGCGGCCCGGTTTTCAAAGTGGAAGACGATCCGAGGATCACCGCTTTCGGAAAATGGCTGCGCAAGACGAGCCTCGACGAGTTCCCCCAGCTCTACAACGTCCTCAAAGGGGAGATGAGCCTCGTGGGGCCTCGGCCGCTCCCGCTCTATGAAGTCGAGAAATTTGAGCGGTCGGCGCACCGGCGAAGGCTGAGCATGAAGCCGGGCCTGACGTGCATCTGGCAGATCCAAGGCAGGAACAACGTCACCGATTTCCAGGAATGGGTTCGCATGGATCTCGAGTATATCGATAACTGGTCGCTCCTCTTGGATATCTACCTCCTCGTCCGCACGATCCCGGTCGTCATCTTCTGGACCGGGGCAAAATAGAAATTTCCGATGGTGGGCGATTGACTCCCGCACATCGTGGGCGATGATATATGCTAGTATGGAGCAAGCATTCAGCATCAGCATTCGGGGGGCTTACCGTCCGGAAGCCGTTGCGGATGCGGCGCGCGCGATCCGGGGCGCGCTCGGCCGGCCGGCTGGCATTGCGGTTGCTTTTGCAAGTCCGGATTATCTCCCTTTCCTTCAGGAGTTTGCGGAGACGATTCGCGTGGATGGACACGTTTCCGACATCATCGGCTGCACGGCCGGCGGGCTGATGGAAGGAGCGCGAGAGATGGGGGAGGGCTCTGGCTGTGTGGTCATGGCCGTGGCGTGCGATGCTGCGGAGCCCGTGCTCCCCGATGCGGACGGGCTTTTCCAGGGCCCGGTGGCCGGGCGCCCGCACGGAGGGGTCCTCCTCGCTAACCCCTTCACATTTTCTGCCGATGACTGGCTCTGTGGGTGGAACCGGGAGTTCCCGGGCGTGCCTTGCGTGGGCGGGCTCGCAAGCGGCGGCAATGCCGACCAGACAGCGGTTTTTTACAACGGCCGGATCGTGGACGCCGTCTGCCTTCCTGTTTGCGGCACCACCGGGATCCTCCCGCTCGTCAGCCAGGGATGCCGGCCGATCGGCGAGCCGCTCACCGTCACCCGCGCCGAGCGCAACATCGTTTATTCCCTCGGCAGCCAGCCGGCATATCAGGCGCTCGAGTCGGCGTTCGAGGCGCTCAGCGATTCCGAAAAATCGTTTGCAAAAGGCAACCTTTTTGCCGGGCTTGCGGGAACCGAATACGTCGAGGACTTCAAGCCGGGAGATTTTTTGATCCGAAATATTCTTGGTGCCGATCCCGGCTCGGGGGCGGTGGCGATCGGCGGGATCCCGCGCACCGGACAAACCCTTCAATATCAGCTTCGCGACCGCGCGATCGCCCAGGCGGATCTCTCCCGCGTCCTCGCTGCCGCCGACCTCGACGGCCGGCGGCCATTTGGCGCGCTCCTCTTCTCCTGCCTCGGCCGGGGCAAAGGTTTTTTTGGCGAGCCTCACTACGACGCCGCAAGGTTTCACAGCTCCATCGGAGGCAAGCCTCTGGCCGGGTTCTTTTGCAACGGGGAGATCGGGCCGGTTGCCGGGCGGAATGCCGTGCATGGCTACACGGCAGCCGCCGCAATATGGGTTGAAAAGAAATCCTGAACTGAGAGACTGCCCTTCCCTTGAAAATAAAAATCGTTATCGTGACAGTCGGCCTGGCGGCGGCGATGGGCATTGCGTGGTGGGTCGGCTGGCTGCACATTCCCGAGCCAAAGCCAGAGGATGCGGCGGCGACAGCAACGGCGACGCGGGATGCCGTCGAGTCAACCCTCGTGCTTTCCGGCGAAGTGACCCCTGCCTTTCAAGTGGAGGTCCGGCCGGAGGTCGGGGGAAAGGTTAAAAAAATCCATGTCGCCGCCGGGCAGCAGGTCTCGAATGGCGATCTCCTGGTGACGATTGATGACACGGATTTGCTCAACGAGAAAGCGAGCGCCGAGACGGAGATCGAGGGGGCAAGGATCGCGGTCGAAAAAACCCGGGGAAACTACGACCGCGCAAACGCGCTTTTTAAAGAAAAGCTGATTAGCAAGGAAGTTTTTGCCAACCTCGATGCGGATTTGCGGATCTCGGAGAACTCCCTCGAAAAGGCGGAGCGCAAGTTGCAGACCGTGAACGACCGCCTCAGCAAGACCCGGGTTCTGGCGCCGGGGGCCGGAACGATCCTCGACATCAACGTCAATGAGGGCCAGGTCGTCGTCGGCGCCGCGAGCGTCAACTCCGGGACCATGCTCCTGCTCTTCGCCGACCTCACCCGCCTGCTGATCAACGCCCACGTCAACCAGCTCGATGCCAGCCGCCTCCTGGTCGGTCAGGAGATGGCGATCCGGTTTGCTGACGAGGAGTCGATTGGGCTCAATGCCCGCATCGAATTCATCGCGCCCGTGGCCACGGTAAAAAACAACATCAAGGGGTTCGAGGTTCAGGCGCTGATCGGGAAAAACGATGGAAAGCTCAAGCCCGGGATGTCGGTGAGCATGGATGTCCCGGTCGGGCGTGCGGACGGGGTCGTCACGGTTCCGATCTCGGCGGTGTTCAAGGAGAAGGACGATAAGGTCGTCTATGTGCGCAAGGGCGTGGAGATCGAGCGCCGCAAGGTGGCCGTCGGGCTGACCGACATGTCCCGGGCCGAAATCAAATCCGGCCTGGAGGAGGGGGAGGAGATCCTTCTCGTCGAGCCCGCCCTGCCTATCCACAAAAAATCTTAACCCGCCGTGTCGCTCGTCCATCTCGAAGGAGTCAGCAAAATCTACCGTGTTGGCGACCAGGAGATCCGGGCGCTTGATTCGGTGGATCTGCGAATCGAGGAGGGCGAGTTCGCCTCGATCATCGGGCCGAGCGGCAGCGGAAAATCCACGCTCATGCACCTGCTGGGCTGCCTTGACTCCCCGACATCGGGGCGGATGCAGATCTGCGGGAACGATCTGAGCGTCGCCTCGCAGAACCGCCTGGCGGATGTCAGGAACCGTGAAATCGGGTTCGTTTTCCAGTCGTTCAACCTTCTGCAGAAATTGGATGTCATCGAGAATATCGAGCTGCCGCTCGTCTATTCCGGCATGCCTGCCGCCGAGCGCAGGCGACGTGCCGAGCAGGTCGCGAGGGATGTCGGGCTCGGCGACCGCATGGCGAACCGGCCGGTGCAGCTGAGCGGCGGCCAATGCCAGCGCGTGGCGATCGGCCGCGCGCTCGTCAACCGCCCGCGCATCATCTTCGCGGACGAGCCGACGGGCAACCTCGACTCCGCCACCGGCCAGATGATCCTCCAGATGTTCCGCGACCTGAACGCCTCCGGAAAAACGATCGTCCTCGTCACCCACGACTCCGACATCGCAGCGGTCACGCGCCGCGTGATCGAAATCCGGGACGGAAAAATTCGGAGGGAATACTGCCCGTGAACCTGCTGGTCGCCCTGCAGATCGGGCTGCGAGAGATCGCGTCTCACAAGTTCCGCAGCTTCCTCTCGATGCTCGGCATCGTCCTCGGCGTGAGCAGCCTGATCTCCACGCTCGCCCTCACGACAGGAATCGAGCGGGGCACGCGGGCGTTCATGCAGCAGGTCGGCGGCCTCGAATACGTGAACGTCATCAATAAGGAGATCTCGAACAAGATGTTCGATTTCTGGAACCTCTCGCCGGGCAGGACGCTCCGCGATGCCCATGCAATTCAGGCCACGGCCCCGCTCATCTCCCATGTCTCTCCCGAGCTGGCATTCGGGGCCGCGATTTCTTCCGGAAAAAAATCCGAGCGCAAGCAGGTTCGCGGGGTTTTCCCGGACTGTTTTGTGGTGGCCCGGCACGAGCTCGCTGCCGGCCGGTTCCTCGCAGATCTCGATATCGAAAGGGGCCTGCGCAGCGCAGTCGTTGGCGATGCGATCGCCCAGCTTCTTTGGCCGGGTCTGAAGCCTGGCGCAATTGTCGGGAAAACTCTCCTGATCAACGATCGCCCGTTTGAGGTCGTCGGGGTGCTCCTGAAGTATGAGCGCGAGGAGGACAAGCGCCGCAGGGCCAAGGGCGGAACCGGAAAAATCAGCCGCTCCGGACAAAAATGGGATCCGTTTCGCGGAAAAAACGAATCTGTCCTGATCCCCTACTCGACCATGTTTTTCGATTTTCGGGCTGGGGCATTCCCGCTGGATTCGATGGAGTCGGTCCGCCTCGATGCGCTGACGTTGAGGGTCGGAGATCTCGCCGATTTCCGTCCGGCCCTCGACCAGGTGCGGGCGGCCCTGAGCGCCACGCATCGCGGGGTGGACGACTTCGACCTCGAGACGCGCGAGGAATGGTTCGACCGCATGGAGGCCAGCATCCGCGCGACGCGGCTCAGCGGCGGGCTCATCGCGACGATCAGCCTTGTGGTCGGAGGCATCGGGATCATGAACATCATGCTCGCCAGCATTTCCGAGAGGGTCCGAGAGATTGGCATCCGCCTTGCCGTCGGGGCGCGCGGGCGCGACATCTTCATTCAGATCATGGTCGAAAGCGTCAGCATCGCGCTCATCGGCGGCCTCCTGGGTGTTCTTTCCGCCTTCGGGCTCATCGAAATCCTCAAGCTCATCGCCCCAAACGAAAACATGCCGATCATGACGCTGGGGGGAATTGTTTTCAGCGTCGGATTCGCCGTGCTGGCCGGGCTTCTCTCGGGAATTTACCCGGCGCTCCGCGCCTCCAGGCTGAACCCGATCGCCGCGCTCCGCTACGAGTAAGTCGGCCTGCTGAAAAACTCCGCGCCGCGCAGGGAGCGAAGCCAGTTCAAAAATCGAAAAAGTTCTGCCCTGGCACATCGGGCGAAGCCTTTTTTTGCTTGGGCTTCGCTTTCGTCTGCCATGCGGAGACTTCCTTCTCCAGCATCGCGAGCTGCCTTTTGGCATCATGGAGTCGGGATTGAACCTTTGCGCGGAGATCCGCACCGGCCTTCTCCCGATCTTTTGCGTTCCAGAATGCCCAGGCGTTCGATGCGTGTGCGTCGCGCAGGCGGGCTTTTAACTTGCGCGCGGCATCCTCCATTTCCCTCGCGACCTTGCGCAGGTGGTAGAGGGTCGAGTGCATGGCGTCATGGCCCCTGTGGAGATCGGTGAGAGCCAGAAGCACCTCCATCCGCTCGACATCCTGCGAGGCGTAGGCTTCCTGGAGGTCGTGCCAGAGCAGTGCGCGGTTGGCATCGTCGTGCGAGCCGCCCGAGTCGGGATGTAGACGGCGCACGAGCACTCGGTAGAGCTCCTTCACCCGTTGGCGGAGCTCTCCTGTGAGCCCCCTTCCGGGCCTTAATGCTCCGCCGTCCTGCGGACCTCTCCATTTGCAAAAGTCTGCAAACATCCGTCGGTATTCTCGCTTGTTCAGGTCGTCGGGGTCGTGGCCGCAGGCGAATCGCACGTAGGTGCGGAAGGCCCGCTCGATATCGGGGAACCCTGCATCCTCATCGTCGTCAGGATCCTCCGAGTGCGACTGCCCCCCCTGCTCCTCGAAGGGGTTCTGGGCCTTGCTCGATCGTTCCTGATCCCGCTGGCGGGCCCTTTCAAGGATCTGATCTTCGCGCACGATATCCTGGTAAACGGATTTGCGGGAGCGATCGCCCCAAAGCGACTCCATGTGAACCCGATCAATGATCCGCTCCAGGCGGTGAATTTCAACATCCAGGCGCTTTTCCTCATCAAGGAGAGCCGAGAGGTTCTCCTGCTCCCATCGCTCGTATCCTGGACGGATCGTGCGCTCAAACTCGAATAGCGCCTCGTTCAGCCGGGCGACCTCACGCATTTTTTTACGAGCCTCCTTCCCAGCCGCCTCACGGAGCGGAAGGTGATCCACGAGAACGATCCGCCGGTCGTCGGAAGCCGGAGGGCTTGGCTTTGGTGCGCGACGTTTCTTTTTTGGTCGTTTATTCACTACGAAATCTGGAAAGGCCTGAACCGAGGGCGGTTGCCCGTAAGGATGTCCCTATGAATCCCGATGGCGATGCCATGGGCAAAGGGCCCTTGGCGGCCCAAGGACTTCGCGAAGGACAATCGCCTGGCGCACGCTGGCGCACGAGCGGAGGGAGTGCGAAATCGCCCCTGCCGATGCCGGGTGCTGCGCCAGTGCCGGAGCCGGGCATTGAGCTTGTGCCGGTGGAGCTGGAGGCTTCGGCTTTGGCAGGGCCTCCACCAAGGCTGGTGGTTCCGAGTATCTCTGCGGCTGGGCAGACTCCTTCCACAAGCGCTGCGGCGGCTCTTCAATAGGAACCCCAAGCGCCTCCATGAGCTTCCGCATCCCTTCTCCAGGGTTTTGTCGCGGCGCTGCAGGCGCTGGCTCATCGGCAGGCTGGAAGGGGTTGCCCTCCGGAATTCCTTGCGCTTCCCGCTCGTGCTTGCGCTTCTCTCGAATTTCCGCGGACCGCTGCATCAGCCAGTTCACCAGGCTGATGAGGCCAATGATGACTAATATGACTAGCTGCTGTTCCATCGCCTGAGAGAAACTTCGTAAACCGGCAGGCTAGCTGAGCGGAGTTTTTTCCGAGCCGGCAATGCTCTCGCGCATCGTGGTGTCGGACTGGATGTTTTTCATCTTGACGTAGTCCATGATCCCGAGGTTCCCATTCCGGAACGCTTCGGCCATCGCCTGCGGAACCTGCGCTTCGGCCTCGACCACCTTTGCGCGCATCTCCTGCGTGCGCGCTTTCATCTCCTGCTCGGTGGCGACCGCCGCCGCCCGCCGCATCTCAGCCTTCGCCTGGGCGACGACCTTGTCGGCTTCTGCCTGCTCGGCCTGGAGCTTTGCGCCGATGTTGTCGCCGACGTCCACGTCCGCGATATCCACCGAAAGGATCTCAAAGGCGGTCCCGCTATCCAGACCCTTCTGCAGGACGGTCTTCGAGATCCGGTCGGGATTCTCAAGGACGTCTTTGTAGGAGGCAGACGAGCCGATGGAGGTGACGATCCCCTCGCCGACGCGGGCGATGATCGTCTCCTCGGTGGCCCCGCCAACAAAGCGATCCAAATTCGAGCGCACGGTAACGCGCGCACGGACTTTGACCCCGATGCCGTCGCGGGCAACCGCGTCGATCGTCACCCGCCCGGTCGCCGGGTTCGGGCAGTCAATGACCTTCGGGCTGATGCTCGTGCGGACGGCTTCCAGCACGGTTTTGCTGGTCCCTTTGATGGCGAGGTCAATCGCACAGGCCCGGTTGAAATCGAGCGTGATGCCGGCCTTGTCGGCGGCGATCAGGGCGAGCACGACGTGGGCCACGTTGCCGCCTGAAAGAAAATGGGCCTCAAGAAGATCCGTGTCGAGCGGGATGCCCGCCTTGACCGCCGTGATCCTGCTGTCAACGATCAAGCCGACAGGAACCCGGCGCAGGCGCATGCCGATCAGCTTCGAGAACGGAACCGGGGCATCCGCGATCTTGGCCCGCAGCCAAACCCCGAAAAAGTTCGCCAAGACGATGATCAGGACGAGCCCGACAACGAGGATGATTCCGAAAATGACATAGAGCCCGAGCTGCGTGATTTGTGTGATCATGATTTTCAGGGGAAATGATTGCACGGAATCTCAATTTTGCGCGGAAAATCTTTTTTCCCACTGCGGCCTCCTGCTTCCTTCTGCTTAGGCTCCGCGAATGGCAACCCCCGCCTGGGAACCTGTCCGCGCGTTGGCCATAATTGACACCGGCACTGAAACGCGCTTGTATCCGCAACATGATTCGAATCCCAGTCCTCCTGTGCGCGGCGCTCGCGATTGCAGGCTGTGCCGCACCCGAGGGCCCCGCCAACAAGCTGGCTCAAGCAAAAATCCTGCCGCTCGCGCTCGACGATTCCTTCCAGTTCCGCAAGATCCAGCAGGAGACGGTTGACAATACGAAAGTCGCGCCTCGCACGGTGAGCGAGGCGGCAAGCTTCGAGCGGGATCGCGCGGTCTGGGGCGCGATTGACGGACAGGAAATCTCCGCCCGAAACGGGAACTATTACCGATTCTTTTGGCGATCAAAGAATTCCGCAGACATCACCGTGCGGCTGGAATACCGGCAGGTCGGGCTGGCGAACTATGTGATGGCGCAGGAAAAGTATTATCCCGAAGCCAGCGGATCACACAAAACCTCGTTTGAGGTTGCCGGCGATGATTATTTGGAAAGCGGGCGCGTGACATCGTGGCGCGTGCTGTTGATCGTGGATGGCCGGATCGTCGCGATGCGCCAGTCGTACCTGTGGAAGTAGGGCAGCAGCCAGCATTTGACATGGCATCCTCGCCGGGTTAGTGATTCTTGGTAATTCGTGAGCACTCCCTCTTCGATTCTTGTCGGGAACCTCGGCCGCACCGTGTGGGTCAAGGTGGAAGGGCGTGGCACATTCCAGAACAGCCCGGGCATCAAGGAGTTTGTGAAGCAGATGATCCAGCGCGGGCATCGCGATTTTGTCGTGGATCTCGAGGGGTGCGAGCTCATGGATTCGACGTTCATGGGAACTCTGGCCGGGGTGGCGCTCCGCCTCCGCGAGATCGGGCAGGGCGGGCTCAAGGCGGTCAACGTCAATATCCGCAACGCCGCGCTGCTGGAAAACCTCGGGCTCGACCATCTTTTTTCTGTCGAGGCGGGGTCGGCACCTCAAGCTCCCGCAAACCTGCGCCAGGCGGACCCTGGAGATGAGGACGCCAAGGGGACGATTCTCGCCGCGCACGAGGCGCTGATCGAGGCCGACGTGCAGAATGCCGTGAAATTCAAGGATGTTGTGGAGTATCTGCGGCAGGAGCTGCAGCAGGAGAATCCGGCAGACGAGTGATCGTTCTTGATCCTCTGGGCTCAGTTTTGGATACTGCACCCTTTGCCGCACCATGTGGACCTACATTTATTTTTTCCTGTTCTTAGGGTCGTTCGTGGCGTTGCTGGTCGTTCTGAATGCCTTTACCAAGAGGGTCAGTGAGCTCGAGCGCCAGCGGGCGGAGCTCGAGGTCGAGGAGGAGCGGGTCTTTGATTTTCTGCACGGGCTCGGCGAGGCGTTTTCCGAAGGGATTCGGAGCTCGGAGCTTCACCGGCTGATCGTCGAGAGCGCCGTCCGGATCCTTGATGCCCACGGGGGCGCGCTCTATCTGGCTGGTAAGAACGACGACACGCTGGCTCCAGCCTTCATTTCAAAAGGTTGCCCGGCGATGGTGGATGTCCCCCGCCATGTGCTCGACCAGTCGGTATCAGCTCCCATCGCCCTCGAGAGCTTCCTCCGCCTCCACCCGGTCCGTCGCGGAGAGGGGATCATCGGGCAATGCTGGGAAAGCGGCATGGCCTCGGTTCTGAACGGATCGAGCACAACCATCCGGGGCACGCAGTCGGCGCTGATCGGCCCGCTGATCTACCGCCGCAAGATCCTCGGCGTCCTCGGCCTTGCCAACGGGCCCACGAGCATGCCGTTCGGCCCCGCAGACCTCAAGGTCTTCAAGGCGCTCACCGAGCAAGGGGCGTTTGCCCTGTATAACGAGGTGGTCTATTTTGAGGCGGGCGAAAAAAAGCGGCTTGACCACGACCTCGAAATTGCTCGCGAGATTCAAAGCATCCTTCTTCCATCCCGCCCGCCGTCGGTGCCGGGCTATGAGCTCAGCGGGCTGAACATCCCGGCGCGCCAGGTCAGCGGCGACTATTTTGACTACATCCGGATGGATCCGACCCGGCTCGGGGTGACGATTGCCGATGTGTCCGGCAAAGGGATCCCGGCCTCGCTCATCATGGCGATGTGCCGGAGCGTTATCCGCAGCGAGGCGGTCAGCAAAACCTCGGCCTCCGAGGTCCTCCGCCGGGTCAATCGCCAGCTCTACCCGGACATCAAGGAGGACATGTTCATCAGCATGGCCTACATCATCCTCGATGCCGATGGGCGGAAGGTCACGCTGGCCCGCGCCGGCCACGATGCCCCGCTCCTCTACCGCGCCGGGACCGGGGAGGTGGAAAAGCTCAACCCGAAAGGCATGGCCCTTGGGATTGACAGCGGAGAAGTCTTCAATAGAGTATGCGCCGATTACAGCTTCGGGCTGGAAAAGGGGGATTGTATCCTGCTCTACACGGACGGCGCCACCGAGGCGCTCGACCAGGAGGGGAACGAATACGGGATCCCTAGACTGGTCCAAAGCCTCCAAGCCAGCGCGCCACACGGCGCTGCCAGCGTGGTGAAATACATCGCTGAGGATGTCAGGGCCTTCGCTGGCAGCTTTCCTCAGCACGATGACATTACGCTGATCGCCATCGCAAAGACATGAACAAATCCGAGCCGAACAAACATACGACAGAAAAAAAACCGGAGGAGCCGGGCGATGCCGCATGCGATGCGGGTGCGCCGGCCGCCGCAGAGGCGCCGCCGGATTTCGAGGCCGAGGCAGCGCGCTTCAAGGATCTTGCTCTGCGGGCGCAGGCGGACCTCGATAATTACCGCAAGCGCGCGGTGCGGGAAAAAGAGGAGTCGATCCGCTACGCAAATGCCGCTCTCCTCGAGAAGCTCCTCCCGATCCTCGACAACTTCGAGCTCGGGCTCGACGCCGCGCGCACCGCTCCAGATGCCGCGTCTATCACACAGGGGATGGCGATGGTGCAGAAGCAGCTTCAGGATTTCCTTCGGAGCCACGGGGTCGAACACATTCCCGCAGAGGGCGGGGTCTTCGATCCTACCCACCACGAAGGCGTGGCCCAGGAGCACAGCGCCGAGGTGCCGGAAGGGCATGTGGTCCGCCAGATCCGCAAGGGCTACAAGCTGAAGGATCGCCTGCTGCGCGCATCGAGCGTCACCGTGTCTAAAGGTGCTGCCGCATGAGCCGCAACAAGCGCGATTACTACGAAGTTCTCGAAGTCGATCGGTCGGTGACGGAGGATGCGCTCAAGCGGGCCTACAGGAAACTCGCCGTCAAACACCACCCGGATAAAAACCCAGGTAACCACGAGTCGGAGGAGCTGTTCAAGGAGCTGGGCGAAGCGTATGACGTGCTGATGGATCCGCAGAAGCGGGCCGCCTATGATCGCTACGGCCACGCGGCGTTCAAGCAGGGCGGAATGGGGGCCGCCAGCGGATTTCATGATCCCTTCGACTTGTTCCGTGAGGTCTTCGGAGCCGGAGGGGGCTCGGGAGGGATCTTTGACCACTTCTTCGGAGGAGGCGGCGGTGGCGGCGGGGAAGCTGGCCGCCAGCGCGGGGCCGACTTGCGATATGACATGCAGATCACCCTCGAGGAGGCCGCGCTCGGCACCGAAAAGGAAATCGAAATCCGGAAGCTCGATTCCTGCGATGCCTGCAGCGGTTCCGGAGCGCAAAACGGCTCAAAGACGGTCACCTGCCCGACCTGCCGGGGGCGCGGCCAGGTCGTCGCCTCGCGAGGGTTTTTCCAAGTCGCCCAGACGTGCCCGAAATGCCACGGGAGCGGGCAGATTATAGATAGGCCGTGCCGATCCTGCCTCGGCGAGGGCCGCCTGGAAAAAACTTCGCGCGTAAAAATCAAGATTCCTCCTGGGATTGACAGCGACGCGCGGCTGCGGAGCTCGGGCGGAGGCGAGGCGGGCCTTCGTGGCGGCCCGGCGGGCGACCTCTACGTCGTGATCCACATCAAGGAGCACCACGTTTTTGTGCGCGACGGCATGGACCTCCACTGCGATCTGCCTATCCCTTTCACGACCGCTGCGCTCGGAGGAGAGGTCCGGGTACCGACGCTCGAAGGGGCGGTGAACCTGAAGATTCCGGCGGGTACGCAAGGGGGGGCGATCTTCCGCATTCGCACCCAAGGCATGCCAGCCATGCAGAGCACAGCCCACGGGGATATCCTCACGCGCGTCCAGGTCGAAGTTCCCACCCGACTGGATATCGAGCAGCGCGCCGCGCTAGAAAGGTTTGCCGAGCTCTGCGGGGCGGACAACAGCCCGATCCACAAAAGCTTTTACGAGCGGCTGAAGGATCTGTTCACCTGACCGCGTTGGGCGCTGCTGCGATCGTTGCGGCGAGGTGGACGTCCCTCACGCTCGCACCTGCCGCTGCGGCCGCCGCGCGGCAGGACTCGAATTCCGGCGCCGCCTGCACGATATCGCCCCCGAGGAATCCGAGCTTGATCTGCACCGGGCCGTAGGGGGTTTCGACGCTTCGGAACTCGCGCCGGAGCTTGTAGCGTCGGAGCCTATGGATCCTCACTCCGAACGCGCTCGTCTCGGTGAACAGGATCCGCGTGAGCTCGCCGGTCTTGTCCGGATGGCAAAGCACGGTCAGAACAAACCCCGGGCGGCACTTTTTCATCTGCGCGGAGGTGAAGAACACATCGAGAGCCCCGGCTTGGAAGAGCCTCTGCATGGCTGCGGCTGCCAACTCTGGGGTCGTGTCGTCGAGGTTCGTCTCGATCTGTGAGATCTCATCCGATTCGGAGTCGTTCAGGCCTCCGGGCTCGCCAAGCACCGCCCGCAGGACGTTCGGGCGCGGCGGCGTATCCCTTGTTCCTAGCCCGTAGCCGATTTTCGCGATCGCCATTTCTCCCATCGGGCCGAACCGCTCGCAATACTCCGCAAGGATCGCCGCCCCGGTCGGGGTGATGAATTCGCATTCCTCTGCCACCTGGCGAAACGGAATCCCCGCCAGGATCTCGAGCGTTGCGGGAGCGGGGATCGGGATCTGCCCGTGTGCGCAGGAGATCCAGCCTGTGCCCTCGACCGGCACCGACGCCTCGACCCGCACCGGCCCGAGCGCGTGGATCCCCGCGCACGCCGCCACGATGTCAGCAATCGAATCCGCCGCGCCCACCTCGTGGAATCCGACGTCCTCGGCTGGAACCCCGTGGATTTTTCCCTCCGCCACAGCAATCCGGCGGAAGACCGACTGCGCACGGGATCTCACCTCCGGCACCAGCGACGAGCTTTCCAGCAGCGCCCGGATCTCCCGGTAGCTCCGCCCGTGCTGGCTGCCGTGAGCGTGGGAGTGGCCGCCGGGAGGGTGCGCGTGCTCCTGGGCTTCCGCATTTTTCCGATGCGCATGCACGTCGAATTTCACTCCGGAAATATCCTGTTTTGAGCTTCGCGAGAAATGCGCGTGAATTTCGTCTCCCAGCCCGAGCGACGAGAGGGAGGCATGAAAAATCTCCTCCTCCACCCCCAGGTCCCGCAGGGCACCGACCGCCATGTCGCCGCTGATCCCGGAGAAGCAATCCAGGTAGAGAACCCGCATGGCCATTACGCGCGGTATCTCTCCGGAAGCGCCGCGAGGAGCTGCGGCTTGGGCGTGCGCTCGCAATACTCGCTGAACGTTTCCTCCCCCTGGCGGTTCGCCTCGAAGCTCTCGAGCAACGCCCCGATGACGCCGGCCACATCGGATGCAAGGATTTTTCCCTTGAGCAGCTCGCTGAACCGGCGGTTCTGGCCAAGGCGGCCGCCGGTGAAGAGGTCGAATGCGTCCACGGTTTTTCCGTCCGCCTTCGTGCGCGCTCCACGGAACCCGATGTCTGCGATCTGGTGCTGGCCGCAGGATGACGGGCAGCCGCTGAAGTGGATGCGGATATTTTCCCGGCACCCTCCGCTCTGATTTTCCAGCTGCCCGACGAGGGAGATCATCCGGTTTTTCGTCTCCACTACCGCGAGGTTGCAAAATTCCCTGCCGGTGCACGAGACGCATCCCTTGCGGAAATTCGATGGGCCATAGACGAGCCCGGCGGCATCCATCTCTGCCTTCATCGAGGCAAGCCGGGAGTCGGGGACGAACGGGATGATCAGGTTCTGCTTGTTCGTGAGCCGGATCTCATCCTTCCCGGGCGCGCAGTATTTCTTTGCCAGCGCGCTGGTCTTGGCCAGCACGCCATCACGGAGCCTCCCGCCGGACAGGCAGATCCCCACCCATGAGAACCCGGCCTGCTTCTGCGGCCGGATCCCGAGGTGGTCGGTCTCCTGGTCTCGCGGGAAAACAAAATTCTCATGCGCCGGCAGCCGGATCCCGAGCCGGCGCTCGACCTCTGCAAGGATTTTTTCCGGCCCCCAGTCGGCCACAAGAAATTTGAACCGCGCATGGCTCCGCTTCGTCCGGTATCCCTCGTCGCGAAATATTTCGCACAGCGCCTTGGTTACCGGCCACGCGAGCTCAGGCGCAATCCAGACGGGAAGCACCTGCGCGAGGTGCGGAGCGCTCGAAAGCCCGCCACCAACCTTCACCCCGTAGCCGGCGCCTCCAGCGCCCACAAGCCCGAAGAACCCGACGCAGTTGATGTCCGGCTGGTGGCAGTGGATCTGGCACCCGCTGATCGCAATCTTGAATTTTCTGGGAAGGTTGGAAAACTCCCGGTTGCTCGTCATGTTCCGGCTGATCTCGAGGAGCTGCGGGGTCGCGTCAAGGATCTCCTCCGGGTTCAGGCCGGATACCGGGCACCCAACGACGTTTCTCGTGACGTCGCCGCATGCCCCGCTTGTCGTCAGCCCGACCCGCTCGAGCCGGTCAAAAATATCCGGGACATCCTGGATCCGGATCCAGTGGAACTGGATCGTCTGCCGGGTGGTGATGTCGCAGAGCCCGTGCCCATACTCGTCTGCCACCGCAGAGAGGGCGGTCGCCTGCTCGCCCGTGATCCGCCCGCCCGGCACCTTCGTGCGCATCAGGAAATACCCGCTGTCCTTCGGTTTCTGCCGGTAGACCCCGTACCACTTCATCCGGTCAAAGTCGTCTTCGGAGATCGCCTCGAAGCCGAGCTTCGCGTAGCGGTAGATGTCGTGGATGACGTCCAGCCCGTCCTTGTCCAGCTTCATCTGCTCCTGTGGCGCGACCTCGACAAGGCCGGATTTTACCGCTTCGAAGTTTGGGGAAATATCGCTCATGCTGATGGGAATTTGAACGGAGCACGGATTCTTGCAACCCGGAACTTGGGTGAGGCAAGGATATTTGACTTGCAGGCGGCTCAACGAATCCGCCGGGCCTCTCTGAGCTGAACGCCAAACGAAATGCCATTTTCTTTGATGCCAACTGCCCATCCCAGAGAAAGAGAAATTTCTCAGCAGGAATTTTTCTCCTGGATCGAAATCTGCGCGGCAAGATGTTTTGCTTCTTTTCTCAGGAGATGGGCAGTAAATCAGAAGCGGATTTTTCCGCCGATCAACTTGCCTGAATGCATCAAAACCGCAAAAAGCTTGCTCTCAGCCTGGCCGCCCTCGGGGTGGTTTTTGGAGATATTGGCACCAGCCCGCTCTACGCATTCAAGGAGTGCATGGCTCACAGCGCGCGCAGCGGGACGGCTGGCGCGGAGTCGGTCCTGGGAATTCTTTCCCTGATTTTGTGGAGCTTGCTCTCCCTGGTTTCTTTGAAATATGTCGGTTTGGTTTTGCGCGCAGACAACCACGGGGAAGGCGGGATCCTGGCCCTGCTGAACCTTGCGTTTCCCTCGAAGGAGAAGGCGGACACGAGCAGGCGGCTTGCCATCATGACGGCGATCGGGCTGCTTGGGGCGGCATTGCTGTATGGGGACGGGATCATCACCCCGGCGATCTCGGTGCTCTCCGCCGTTGAGGGGCTGTCCCTCATCTCGCCAGCCTTCTCGAGCTTTGTCATCCCGATAGCGGTCGTCGTGCTGGCCGGCCTCTTTGCCATCCAGCGGCTTGGCACCGGCACGATCGGCAAGTTCTTCGGGCCGATCATTCTCACGTGGTTCGGAACGATCGGCATCCTCGGGCTCATCCAGGTCGTGAAGGCCCCGATGGTGCTGGCGGCCATCAACCCGCTGAAGGGGCTCGGTTTTTTGACGAGCCACACCTCGATATCCTTCGCCGTCCTCGGAAGCGTTTTTCTGGCGGTGACAGGCGGTGAGGCGCTCTATGCGGACATGGGGCACTTCGGCCGCGGCCCGATCAAAAACGCATGGCGCTACATCGTGCTCCCCTCCCTGACGCTCAACTACCTCGGCCAGGGGGCGCTTGTGCTATCGAATCCCGAGGCCAGAGAAAACCCGTTTTTCCTTCTGGCTCCGGAATGGGCGACCCTGCCCGTGGTTCTCCTGGCGACGATGGCGACCGTCATCGCCTCCCAGGCGCTGATTTCGGGGGTTTTCTCGCTCACCACTTCAGCCATCCAGATGGGGTATCTCCCGCGCATGCAGATCCTCCACACCAACCATGAGGAGTCGGGGCAGATCTTTATTCCGGCGATCAACAACGCGCTTGCCGTGGCCTGCATCACCCTGGTCCTCGCCTTCCAGACCAGCTCGGCCCTGGCTGCGGCCTACGGGATTGCGGTCACCCTCACGATGCTTGCCACCACCTCGCTTTTCTATTTTGTGGCGAGGCTGAAATGGGGGTGGAATGTCTGGCTGGCGCTCGGCGTGTGCTCGATTTTCGGGGGGGTCGAGCTCGCGTTCTTTGCATCGAACCTCCTCAAGCTCTTTCATGGGGGATGGATCACCATCGCGATCGGGCTCACCATTTTCTACCTCATGACAACTTGGAAAATCGGGCGCACATACATCCGGGGAAAGGTGGCGAACGACATGCCGCTGCCGGGGTTTGTGGACTCGATTGCGATCTCCGGGGTGCTCAATCCGGCCTTTGCTCCGCACCGGGTGAGCGGGACGGCCATCTTCCTGTCCACGAGCCCGAATGTCACGCCGGGATCCTTGACCTACAACCTGACTCACAACCATGTGCTGCACTCGAGGAACATCGTCCTGACGATCCTGTCTGCAAAGGTGCCTGTCGTTGCGGATGCCGACAGGTTGGAGGTGACCGTGCTCCCGGAGGGGTTCCTGCAGGTGGTGACGCAGTTCGGCTTCATGGAGGTCCCGACCATCCAGGAGATCATTTCCAGGCTCAAAGAAAAAGGGATCGAAGTGAACGCAGAAAAAAGCACGTTTTTCCTTGGCCGCGAGACGCTCCTGCGGTGCGGCAAGGGGATCCCCAGGTGGAGAGAGGGCGCCTTTATGGCCATGTCGCGCAACGCGCAGAATGCCGCCCAGTTTTTTCACCTGCCGAGCAACCGCACGGTCGAGATCGGCAAGCAGATCGAGATTTAATTGGACCCTGCCCTGCGAACGTTCCTCATCTGCTTTTCCTGCGGGTCATCTCACGGGATGCTAGGTAGCCGGCTATCCTTACAGCCCGGAGCCCCTGGCGTCCCAAGCGGCGGCCGCCACCAGCAGGGGGATGCCGCCTTCGACGGGATAGAGCACCCGCCCATCTTCGGCCGCCAGGGCCGCGTTGAAACCGAGGCGCTCCGCCTCTTCTGCGGTCGCTGGACGCAGGGGCTGCCCGCTGATCGGGCAGCGCAAAATCGCGAGCAGGCAACCGTTCACGGGCTTGTTCTCCACTGTTTCTCCCGGCTAATGGCTTCGCTTCTTTTTCAGCAGGCGCTTGCGCCGCGCGCGGGATTTTGCTCGAAGAAGAGCTTTTTCAAGCGTCGCGGCAGGCGGCTTCTTGGCAGGCTTTCCTGCGGAAACTTTTGGCGGCCCAGCGATTTTTTTAACCGCATTTTTCGCGGCCTTCGCTTTTCCGGCGGCCTTGATTCCCTGCGGGTCTGATATCCCGAAGATTGCTTCGGCCTTGTTGCTGGAGGGACGACCTCCGTGTCGTCCGTGGATAGCAACGGACCGGACAGAGCCGGTCCGTCCAAATGCCTCCGGGCTTGCCCCGAGGTTCTGTTTTTCCGCAGCGGCCCTGGTTTTTCCGGTGGACTTGGGTTTCCCCGGCGGTTTTTCGGCCGCCATTTTTGTCTTGGGGCTTGCCTCTGCAATCTCGATGCCGAAGACGTCGGCGAGATCGTCGTGGGCAATATCCGCTGGCCCGGCAGCCCCGGCGGGCGCTTCCTCGAGGAGCTCCAGGTGGTCCACGCCACGAAGGAGAAAGAGGAGCTCCGGCTTCTCATCGAGCCGTGCGCCGATGCCATAGAGCACGGCTGCGAGGTGCTTGCAAAGGCCCGCCCAGTCCGGGCAGGAGCAGGTTTTCTTGATTTCCGAAGGCGAGGGGAAAAGCCCGCTGTCCCGGTCGGTGATCCCGCGCATGACCGCATCGGAGAAGCGCCCCTGGAGGAGCTCGACGAGGGAGTCAATCTGCCCGAGGCTGCGCGCCTTGATCGCTTTCCACCGGGCGATCGGGAGCGGCTTGATGTCGAAGCCGATTTCGTAGAGCTCGCTGCCCATGACGAGCGCCGAGATCGCGCCCTTGGATACCTGGAGATCGAGGATCGAGCCGTTCCTGGCGTAGGTGCGCCCGCGCGGGAGGCGGTTTTCATAGTCGCTGAACGACTCGAGGTGGCGGCACCACGCCTTGCCCCAGAACGTCTTCGCGATCGTGCGGCCTTCGATGGCGACAGGGGAAAGCGACTGCCCCGCCTTCGCAAACTTCTCCGCCTTTTTCTGGGCTTGGGCCCGGCGCTTCGCAACCGGGACATAGGGCCTCCATCCGTAATAGCTCATGGGCTAATCATCTAAGGCCGATCGCGGATCCAGGGCAACAAAATCCAATAGCGCTTTGTCCGACATCTCGGTGAGAGGGACTTCGCTGCCGTCGGACAGCACGCCGCCGGCCAGCTCCCGCTTGTCGAGAAGCATCTGATCAATCTTCTCCTCGACCGTCCCCCGGCAGACAAACTTGTGGACGAGAACATTCTTTTTTTGTCCGATCCGGTAGGCGCGGTCGGTCGCCTGGTTTTCGACGGCCGGGTTCCACCAGCGGTCGAAGTGGATGACGTGGGCGGCCTCGGTGAGCGTGAGCCCGGTGCCTCCAGCTTTGAGGCTGAGGATAAAAAACGGCGGGCCATCCTCGCGCTGGAACCGCTCGACGAGCGCCTGGCGGGCCTTGACGGACGTCTCGCCGTGGAGGACGAGCCCCGGGCGCTTGAACTGCCCGGCGAGAAAGTGCTCGAGGGGCGCCGTGATTTCCTTGAACTGGGTGAAGACGAGAACCTTTTCCTGGCGGGCGGCGATCTCCTCGCAAAGCCCGGCCAGCCGCAGGAACTTGCCGCTGCCCTGCGGGTCGTAGTCCCCGGTGCCGAGCCATTGGGCGGGGTGGTTGCAGAGCTGCTTGAAGCGCATGAGAAACGCCAGCACCACCCCCCGCCGCTGGATCGCGCTCGCGGCCTCCAGCCTCTCCTCCAGCTCGTGGACCGATTGCTCGTAAAGCGCGGCCTGGCGCTTGGTCAGCGAGCAGAACGCCCGCACCTCGGTCTTGTCGGGCAGGTCGGCGATCACCGACTTGTCGGACTTCAGCCGGCGCAGGATGTACGGCCGGACAAGCCGGCGTAGCGGCCCGAACCCGCCCTCGCCGCACGCAATTCTTTTGGCGAGGCGGGAGAACCCGGCCCCGGAGCCAAGGAGCCCGGGGTTCAGGAAATCGAAGAGCGACCAGAGATCGCCGAGACTATTCTCGACCGGGGTTCCTGTGAGCGCGATTCGGCGGCTCCCGCGAAGCGCCTTCACGGATTTCGCCTGCTTGGTGGACGGGTTCTTGATCGCCTGCGCCTCGTCGAGGATGAGGAAGCTCCAGGCATGCTTGCCCAGCCACTCCTGCTTAGAAAGCATCCCGTAGGTCGTCAGGACGAGATCGGCTTGCGGGAACCCTTTGGCGTTCTCCGCGGCGGCGAGCGCCCCTGGCGGACAAACCGACGGGTGCAGTGCGAGCAGGCGCAACGAGGGGGCGAAGCGGGCGGCCTCCGCAAGCCAGTTGCCAACCAGCGAGGCCGGGAGCACGAGAAGCGCCGGGGCCTCCTGCGGATGCGCCTCCCGCCATTGCAGCAGCGCCCCGAGCACCTGGATCGTTTTGCCGAGCCCCATGTCGTCGGCAAGGCAGGCGCCCAAGCCGAGCCCGGTCACAAAATGAAGCCAATGCACGCCGCTGGCCTGATACGGGCGCAGCTCGGCGCGCAGCCCGGCGACCGGGCCCGCTGCCGACGGGGCGCGCAATTTCTCCAGGGTCTGCTCGAGCCATGGCCCGGCCTCGATGCCTGTCCACTCGCGGACGGCCTCCGGCGCGTCGTCCGCCGCCCCAACCGGGCCGCCGGACATCAGGCGCATCGCCTCGGCGAAGGAAATTCCCCCCTCGGCGCGCGCCCGCTCCAGGGATTTCCAGTGCGCAAGGACCTCGTTGATTTTCTCCCGGTCCACCTCGACCCACCGCCCGCGGATTTGCACGAGCGATTCGGCGCCTGCGGCCAGCGCCTTCCACTCGGCCTCCGAGATCGGATCCCCGTCCAGGGTGAGCTCCGCGCGAAAATCCATGAGGGCATCGAGCCCGATCCCTGCTGGCTTTCCGGCCCCGACCGTGACCTTGACCTTCGGGCGGGCGGGGCGGCCCCAGGCGGGGACGCGGACGAGGAGGCCGGATTCCTCGAAGGCCGGGATCTCCTGCAGGAACTGGTGGGCTTCGCGGGAGGTGAAGGCCTGCGGCTGATAGACGCGCTTCGACTCGACGAGCTCGCGCACGAAGCGGCTCCTTGCCGAGGCGCGCTGCACCGGAGCAAGGAGCGAGAGGAGGGCCTGGCGGTTTCGGGCCCCGGAAAACTCCTCGAAGGCGCGCCCGAGCGGGAGGTATTGCGGGGTCGCCTGATCCGAGATCCTGTGGGTGTAGGTGGCGAGAAATGCGAACGGGTGCGCCCCGCTCTTCTTGTTCTCTGCAAGGTGGAACGTGACCCGCCCGACAAGATTCCAAACCGGGTTCTGCTCTTTCAGCCACCCTTGCGGACCATCCTTCGCGCTCCGGATACCCGAAAAAACCAGGGTGTCCAGCTCCCTCCAGAGGCGGTCGAGCCTCGAGCGATCCAGATATTCCGCCCCCGTCATCGGAGGGGCGGATGCGGCGAGCTCCTCCAGCCCGGCATCCTCCGGCGGCGCGATCTCCCCGAGCGCCAGCGGATCATCCGTATGGCAAAGCGCGGTGAAATATCGGCGCGAAAACGAGCGCCAGAAGCTCTCTGCCGGGGGGAGCGCCATCTCGACATGCCGGGTCGCCAGGTGCAGCAGAAGCGCGGCCGAGCCCTCCTCGGCCGCAGCTTTCAGGCCGGCGGCCACCGGGGCATCAATGTCCGCGACAGCCTCCGCATCAAAGTGCAGGGCTCCCCTGGGTGAAAGGAGGATCGCCATTTCAGCAGGGCCTCAACTCTCCATCGCCAAACGCCTCTCCAAGCGTTCGATCCCTAGCGGGTTAGCATTTTCCATGGCAGAAAGTCCAGTGGCCATCCGCCATGCTGGCAAGGCAATTCCGGCAATTCCCGCCTGCGGGCCGCAGGCGGAGGGCGCTTGTCAGGCGGGCACGATCCCGCCGGGCGGCCAGCCAGGGGCAGGATTCCGAGGCGAATCCTCCCAGAGAAATCGCCGCCGGGAGATTTTTGGCTTGCTTCCTCATTGGCAACGCGTCAGGAAAGGGTTTTCGATCACTGGCGGCTGCGGGATTTTTCTCCCTTCGGCCAGCCAATGGGTTTCACACGTTTCCTTCATGTCTTCTGCAGAAGTTCCTCCTGATTTATTATTAAACGACCTCCAGCATTTGTCGCTCGAGGCATTGATTGCACGGGCGCGGGACGCGGGGGTTCGGGTGCGCCCGGATTCCACCCGGCACCACCTGATCATGGACCAGGCGAGGCATCAGCTCTCTGCGGGCGGGCGCCTGACGGGCAAAGGCCTGCTCGAGAGGGCTGGGGACTCCGGGGTGCTTCGCTGGGCGGCCTTCGACCTCAGGCCGGGGCCGGAGGATGTCTTTGTGCTGCCGCATCTGATGCGGGCCGCCGGGCTGCGCGAGGGCTTGATGCTGGAGTTTTCCGCCCGCCTGCCGCGGCATCGCGAGCGCGGGCTTGTGGTTGATGAGCTGATCTCCGTCGAGGGGATCCCGGTCGCCCAGTGGAGGCCCCCGATGGATTTTGAAAAGCTTACGCCGCTCTTTCCTAACCGGCGGATCTTTTTGGAGGCCTCGCTTGAGCCCGAGCTGTCCGCCCGGGCGGTCGACCTGATCACCCCTCTTGGCATGGGCCAGCGCGGACTGATCGCCTCGCCTCCGCGGGCAGGGAAGACGCTCATGCTCCAGACCCTCGCGCGCTCGATCCGGAAAAACCACCCGGACGCCGTGCTGATCTTGCTCCTGGTGGACGAGCGCCCGGAGGAGGTGACCGATATGAGGCGCGCACTGGACTGCGAGATCTACGCCTCGACATTTGATGAGCCCGTGACCCGGCACGTCCAGATCTGCGAGGCCGTATCCGACCGCTCGCAGCGCCTGGTCGAGCTCGGGCGCGACGTGATCATCCTCCTGGATTCGATCACGCGCATGGCGCGCGCCTACAACAACCTCCAGCCAACAAAAGGCCGGACGATGAGCGGTGGCGTCGACTCCAAAGCCCTCGCGAGGCCAAGACGGTTTTTTGGCTCGGCAAGAAATGTTGAGGAGGGGGGGAGCCTGACGATCCTCGGAACAGCGCTCATCGAAACGAAAAGCCGGATGGATGACCTCATTTTTGAGGAGTTCAAGGGGACCGGAAACATGGAGCTTCACCTCGACCGCTCGATTGCTGAGCTGCGGATCTTTCCTGCCATCCACATCGTCAAGTCGGGGACCCGGCGGGAAGAGCTGCTCTTTCACCCCGACGAATACGAGCGGGTGGTCCAGCTCCGGCGGCAGCTTTCCGAGCTTCCTGCGGCTGAGGCGATGGAGGTTCTTGTCAGCAACCTCCAGCATACCCGCTCAAACGCCGAGCTCTTGCTGACCGGCCTGCGCGGGGTGTGATGTCCCGCAGGCACGCGCGCCCCGGAGGCCGGCCCGTGGAACATCTGTCGCGGTGCGAATATCTTGCCCTGCCGGAAAGGGTGTTCCATTTTCTTCTGGTTCACCGCCCGGCACCGACCCATGGTGGCTGAAGCATGAGGCGCACCCCTTCCAAGCCGACCGGGATAGGAAGAGTTCTGGTTCTCGTCGATGAATCCAACGTCACCAGCGTGGAGGTGGCAAGCGAAGGAAAGTGATCTGGCAGCCGCCAGCTCGTCAAAACCTCAGAGACGGCCGCCCATCTGCCACGCCTTGATCGCCTCGACCGGGTGGACGAGCATGATGACGTTGAGGGTGAGGTTGTCCCGCACCCAGAGGACACAGCCAACCTCCATCGCGACGAAAAGCATCACGCTCGCCCAAAGCGGAAGCCGCCATGCCAGAAAGAACCCGAGGCACATCATCAGAATATCGCTCAGGGAATTGAGGATGCTGTCGCCCGAATATCCGAGGGCCATTGTTGCCTCACGGTAGCGGTTGATGATGATCGGCGAGTTTTCGAGCATTTCCCATCCCGCCTCTGCCAGCACGGCTATCAGGAAGCGGAAGCGGATCGGCACGCGCCGGGCAAAGAGCCAGAGCAGGCCGAAAAATAAAAGCCCATGGCCAATGTGGGAGAAAGAATAGGCATCTGCCAGGCGCTGGGAACATTCGCTGCTCCAGATGTTGCCCTCCCAGAGGCCGGGCTTGCCATCAGGTCCGAAAAGCGAGCGCCCCATCCACCACTCGAAACCGGCCGTGACGCCAAGGGCAGCCGCAAATCCCCAAATGATCGGGGCGCGCTTCCTCAATCCTTCTTTCATGCCCGCAGTTTACCTCCCGCTCGGCGGCCCGGGACAGCACGAAAACGCGCGAGCCGTGAAAAGAATGCACCCCATCGCGCTCGGTTTCCTTGGCGACAAGTTCGAGTTTTGCCGGTTTGCCACCCGCTACCGGATGGCGGTCCGGTTCACCGGCATCCAACTGGAAGGGTTCGGAGAAAATACCGAGCGCGGGTATTCCGCCCTGCGGCGCACATTGCCGAAGGGTCGTCGTGCCCGCCAAGGGCCACGCGATTCCTGATGCGCAGAATGGCGAAGGCGGTTGATGGAATCCAGAGATAGCGCAGGACAACTCGATGCCCATTCTCTCGCTTGGCCACATGCTTGGCACCCAGAGCAAAATCCTCTCGCGTAAGCTGCCGGCCAGACTCGACTGCCTTCTCGCCCGTGCAGGAGGCGATGATGAGGATATTCATTCGCTGTGGGTCTGATACCCCGAAGCTTGCTTCGGCTTTGGTGCTGGAGGGATGACCTCCGTGTCGTCCGTCGATAGCAACGGACCGGACAGGGCCGGTTCCTCCAAATGCCTCGGGGCTTGCCCCGAGGGTCTTTACTCGCTCCTCACCACCGCAAAAGCGGAGTGGTTGTGGATGCTCTCGTGGTTGACGGCGCGGACTTCGAACCAGACGATTCTCGGATCTTTTTTGAGCTGCGCAGCAGCATTCCGGACAACATCTTCGACGAAGACCGGGTTGTCGTAAGCCTGCATCGTGACGAACCGCTCATCCGTACGCTTCAGAAGGGGGTAGATTGGGGCAGATGCGGACTTCTCGGCGATGGCGACCAGCTCCTCGATCCAGAGGAAGTCCCATTGCCCGTCGTCATGTTTCCGCGTGCGCACGGTGATCGTCACGTAGCCGCGCTGGTTGTGCGCTCCGTAGTCGCTGATCTCCTTCGAGCACGGGCAGAGGGTTCCAACCGGGGTGCAGACGCGAAGGAGAAAATCGTCGCTGCCGGCATTCGACTCGCCGATGAACGCGCAGGTGTAGTTCATGGGGGCGCTGAGGCCCGAGACGGGCGCTTTCCGCTGGAGGAAATATGGGAACTCGACTTCGATGTGGGCGGACTCGGCATCGAGGCGCTTTTTCAGGTCGTGGAGGATCGCAGGGACCGTCCGCATGGTGACTTCTCCCTGATGCTCGGCCAGAATCTGCAGGAACCGGCTCATGTGGGTCCCCTTGAAGTGGTGGGGCAGGCTGACCGACAGGGAAATCTTTGCCGCGCACTGCTGCTTCTGGTTTTCCCTGTCTAGGACGGTGATCGGGTAGGTCAGGTCGCAGACGCCAACCTGATCGATGGCGATCCCTCTCGTGTCTGGGGTATTTTGGACGTCTTTCATGCCTCGTATTCCGCCCAGGATGAGCTGGTTTCCCACACGCGAATTTTGATCAGGCGCACTCTCGGTCGGAGTTTGTAGCGGGTGTCGGTGCGTCCGGCGTAGGCGGCGAGGCCGCGGGCAATCTCGTCGAAAAACGTCTTGGCCAGCACCTCGGTGGTCGGCTCGGTGTCGGCGAAGGCGATGACCCTCTCACCATAGGCCGACTTGAGCGTCTCGAACATCGGGTCCTGCGTGTTAACGCAAAGCGCATGGTCGAAGGTGTCGAGGTAGCCGCCCACCGCATCCTTCACGACCTTAAAGTCGCAGACCATGCCACAGGCATCCAGCTCGTCCGATTCGATCGCGATCTCGACCTTCCGGCTGTGCCCGTGCGGGAACCTGCACTTGTCCGGGTGATGTGTGAGCATGTGACCGTTCTCGATTTCGATGGTCTTGCAGATCCGGTAGGGCATTCAGGTTCCTTTGGTATTTCCGAAGAGGTGGGCGTGCAGGCGGTCGCAGTATCGGTAGCCAGATTTCTTGCAGAAGTCGATCAGCCATCCGCTGCGTGATCGGATTTTCCGAAAATCGCGCAGAACCGACCCATAATCGTTCCTGCCGCCTTCCCGCTCAACTGCTGGTGGATCACGGCATGGACGAGCGACTGGAACGGCGGCAGGCGGTTCGGACGGTGCCGGATTGGACCGATCTGCTCAATCAGCCGAGCCATGACCGGATCAGCCCGGAGGTGTTCGATGGCTCGTTTGTTCACAACAATCGCTTCCTCCTCTTCGAAGAAGTCGGAATCAATCTTTTTGAGGGAGAGTGTGAGCGTGGATGTGACGCCGAGGTCGTGGTCGAACATGTATTCCGCGGGCTGCCGAAAGCGGTTCGCGGATGAATATTCCCCAGAACCGGAGCGCGCCAATGAAAAGGCTTGCCGATGGTGGAAGGAAGTCATCCTATCCCCCGGATGCACGAGGATACAGCCACCGTTCGAGAGTTCTTCGATCACTGGGAGGTTTACAAAAAATTCGTTCTCCACAACCACCTCCACCACCGTGAGGCGATGGCGGCGTTCGAGGGTTGGCTGGATGCCCGAGGACCGGTTGGGGACTTCCTTGATCTGGGCTGCGGAGACGCCACCTTTACCTCGAAGATCTTGGCGAACCGCGATATCACATCCTACACTGGGCTGGACTGTTCGCCCGTAGCGCTCAAGCTCGCGGAGGAAAATCTGTCTTCCTGCCCATTCCCTCGCAACCAGATCTGCGCGGATTTTTCTCAGGAGCTTCCGAGGATGACCGCCGTCTTTGACATCATCTTCATCGGGCTCTCGTTCCATCACCTTCCGACTCACGACAAGATCACCTTCCTGCGATCCGCTCTCGCCCGCCTGAAGCCCTCTGGCGGCCTCGTGTTTTTCGAGCCTGCACTCCTCGATGGCGAGGATCGCGAGGGATTTTTGACCCGTACGTCCGAGCATGCGCGCGCCACATATACCGGGGTTACTCCGGAGGAACTTGAAGGGGCTCT
This sequence comes from Verrucomicrobiia bacterium, assembly GCA_037127695.1. Taxonomy (GTDB): domain Bacteria; phylum Verrucomicrobiota; class Verrucomicrobiia; order Chthoniobacterales; family Terrimicrobiaceae; genus QYQL01. Next base: position 51,495 of record JBAXXX010000011.1, read on the forward strand.
TGCACACGTCCGCAGCGCGGATTTTCCCGAATCCCCTGCCACCTACTGCCGCATGGCACGCGATGCGGGATTTGCCAAGGCTGAGGTGCTTTTCATCTCCTCCGACAAACTCTTTGCCTTGGTTGCCTGCTCAGGAATCGAACCCCAGAAAAATCAAACGGCATAAGCATGGCCGGGGCCATTCCTATCGGGCGACCTTCGGTTCCTTGGCGTTCTGGAAGACGACGGCCGGCTTGCTGGAACCGTCGGCGGGGGCGCGGCAGATATTAAGCCGGTCGGTTTTTGCATTTAATGTGGTGAAGAGAAACTCCTTACCATCCGGCAGCCAACTTGCTAGGAAGGCATTGAACCCCTTTGGCGTGAGGCGGGTGATCCGGCCGGATGCGATGTCGAGAAGGAAGATGGCTTCTGGCGGCACGTCCTCTTTGGGCCCGGCATCTTTCGGAACCATCATGTCAAAAAGCGCGCTTGCTCCGTCGGGGGAAACCTCAATGCGACTGGGGACAGAGAGCCCGGTGAGCTCGGGGGATTTAGGAATCTCCCGGAGGGATGCTTTGCCACTGCTGTCGAAAACAAGCACGAAAAATGACTCTTTGTCGGCGCACAGGAGGGCTTTCCCGTTCGGAAACCATGCATACGATCCGGGTTGCCGTGGGAGATCCTTGAGGATCTGAAAATTGCCTCCTGCAGGATCGATGCGGGCGATGGCCCAGTTGTCTCCCAGAGAGGAGTTGAAATAAATCGTGCTTCCATCTGGCGACCAGATCGGCAAGTAGCTGCTCTTTCCCGGGATGCCTTTGACGAGATGGCATTCGCCGGTGGCCGTTTCGGCGACGGCGATAAACAGGCTGCCATCCTTGTCGTGACGGGTGAAGGCGACCGACTTGCCATCCGGGGAAATGCAGGGGTCAAACCCCTCTGCCAGCAGGCGGGGTTGTTTTTTTGCGTCGGAAAGATCGGCGACTGCAATGCCCTTTTCCGACTGGAGTGAGACGAGTTGCGCACGGGCAAGCCCAACGAAAAGCAGGACAGAAAGGAGAAAGAGTTGGCTTTGTCGCATAAACTTTAGGGATCAGTATCCGTGCCCTCCACCACGTTCAGGGCAGCTGCCGTTGAAACAGCCTTGAGGGTGTCGGAGCGCGCTGACATCAGCGTCTTTAAGTTGATCCCCTTTCGTCTCCCCTGACAATACACAATAATCGCAGGCAAGTCAGCGAGCAGCAGGGGCTTGCTCCTCGCCCAATCGGCTGCTACCTCCCACAGGCGTGCCTCGCGTCATCTTCCATATCGACATGGATGCGTTCTTTGCCTCCGTGGAGCAGCGCGACAGCCCGTCTCTCCGGGGCAGGCCCGTCATCGTGGGCTCGCCGCCGGACAAGCGGGGAGTCGTGTGCGCCGCCAGCTACGAGGCCCGCAAGTTCGGCGTCCGCTCGGCTATGCCGTCGAGAACGGCGCATCGGCTCTGTCCCGTCGGGGTGTTCATCCGCCCCCGCTTGGAGGCCTACCGCACGGAGTCGCACGCGATCATGGAGGTGCTGGCCCGGTTTGGCGGTGCCGTCGAGCAGGTCAGCGTTGACGAGGCCTACTTGGACATGAGCCACCGGTTCGAAAGCTTCGACCCCGAAGCGGTCAAGGGGCTCGGCCGGGAAATGAAGGGCCTCATCCGCGCGGAGCGCCGCCTGACCGCCAGCATCGGTATCGGCTCCAACAAGCTCCTCGCCAAAATCGCGAGCGACCACGGCAAGCCTGACGGCCTCTTCTGCATCATGGAGACCGAGAAGGTGGCTTTCCTCCGCCCGCTCCCGGCATCGGCTATCCACGGTGTCGGGAAGGTGACGGCAGAGGTGCTGGCCAGGGCCGGGCTGCGCACGATTGGCGACCTTCAAGATTACCGGGGCGAACTGCGGGCGATGGTGGGCTCCTACGCGCCGATCCTCCGGCGCTATGCTCACGGGGAGGATGACCGCCCGCTCGAATATGACGGGGAAGTCAAGAGCGTGAGCGCCGAGGAAACCTTCGAGTGCGACACCGACGACCGCCGGGTGCTCGTTCCGGCTCTGAAAGCCCAGGCGCTGGAACTGGCAGAGAAGCTCGGCAAGGAGCGGCTGGCCGCGAGGACAGTCCAGATCAAGGTCCGCTACAGCGACTTCAAGACCCTGACCCGGCAGACCAGCGTGGAGGATCCCGTGGAGAGCGCCGGAGACATCTACGCCATCGCCTGCTCGATCTTGCGCCGGGAGCGGCTGGTGGACCGGCCCTTGCGCCTGCTCGGGCTGGGGGTCACCGGCCTGGTTCCGCCGAGCCTGCAGATCCCTTTACCTCTTTGAGGGTGGCAGGTGGCCCTATTGGTTAACCCCAAGGGGGATTTTTCCGAGAAATTCCAGAAGCGCCCAAGAGCACAGGATCTGCGGCCCGACGACTGGCGGGGGGGCAGTGATTGACGCATGTATTCCGGGCCTGCGCGCCAGGGTGAGGTCTTCAGTTTCAAGCGAGTGGCGAATCTGCTTGCCCTTGTGTTTTACCAGCCCGTAGTATGCTCGGCCTTTGTAACGATACAGGCATGGCCCAATCTTCTTCCAACCCGGTTCTGCTTTCTCGCTTTTCTGCGACGGAGTCATGCGCACAGCCTGGCGAGTTACAAAACCGGGTGACAGGGACGAAAAGCGGAGCCCTTAAAGCTTTTGCAATCAACTTAATATCAAAGTATTCGCGGGGTTAGCTCAGTGGTAGAGCGGCGCTTTTACACAGCGTTGGTCGGGGGTTCGAGTCCCTCATCCCGCAAGCCTTCATTTTCCTTGGGAATCGGCTTAAATAAAGGATCTGCCAGGATTTCACGCTCACTTTCGATTGCGTGCGGATATGACCAGAAATGCACCAAAACGCATCCTATATGGAGAGTATTCGGAGAGTGCATTTGCGGCTCGCGCCTCAAGCTCCCCCCCTAAAGAAAGTGGCACCTCCCCGTCTCCGGGATCAGAGCCACCTTCCCCCGGATCTCTCCGGCTATTTGTTGTCGTTGCGGACAACCTCTTGGAGAACGCTGGCAGCAGCGAGTAGCGCAAGAGCGATGATCTGGACTGGGTTCATGGGAATCACCTCCTCTCGGGTCGGGTTGACGTTGTGGCGGCAAAGCATGGCGCTCCTCTTGTCGGCTGATGAGTAACATGCCCGCATCCATATAATTATACCATAATCTGCCCCTCCCGGCGGTGACAGGTGACGGACTTCCTGCGACTCGCTACCCCCCTCCCCAGAAATCCCGGTATTTTCGGGTAAAATCTATTGAGGCAATGGCTTCGCTGCCTGTACCCTCAAAAATCAGCACGACCAGCCCGGCACCACAATGCCGGGCTTTTTTCGTGCCCAACAACCAACGAAAGGAACCACGATGACCAAAGAGACCGCACATTACCGAAGGATTGGGAGGAGTTCTTGGGAACACACAACACCCGCTACGGAGTGCTCGTTGGCGATCTCGCTCAAGGCAAGCGAGTTAAGGATACGGCCGCCAGATTCGGATTCAGCTGCAGGTGGGGCTACGATCTACGGGACAAGCTGGCTGCCGATTTACGGGAGCATTTCGGTGATGACGCCATCGCAGATTCCGCTCAGGTGCCGTCGTGGCGGGGGAACATCATGGTGGATCAGGAAAAAGCAGCGTGCCGGGCGGATCGGCGTCGGGGGTGAACACTCCAAGAAACCCATCTGCCTCCGGTGGGTTTCTTTTAGCTACCAGAGGAATTTCATGTATGCTGATTCCCATGAACACCTGCCTCTCCATCGAATCCGTCTTATCCTGGCGATCGCCCCGCCAGCGTCGGGTCACCGAGGCGGATGTGAACCGGTTTTATGTCCATGAGTGAACCCGTTCGCGGCGTGATGGACACCAACGTGTTGGTGGCGGCTTTTCGCTCCCGTCGAGGGGCATCGTTTGAGATATTCCGGAGGTTGCGCCAGGGAGAATGGGTGGCGGTTTTGAGCAACCACCTGCTCTACGAATACGAGGAAGTTCTCAAGCGCGATGCCAGCGTGCTGGGGTTGAGCCTTTCAGACGTGGACGCGATATTGAACGCGATCTGTGCCAGAGCGGAGGAATGGATATTGCTGCCCGACTGGCCGCCGATTCTGTCCGACCCCGATGACGAACCGCTGGCGCAATTGGCCGAGGAAGCAGCGGTCAAGTTCATCGTGACGCACAATGTCGTCCATTTACAGCCCGCCATCCTGAGGGGCATCCATGTCTTGCTACCAAGGGAATTTCTGACGATACTACAGACACCATGAGCACTCTCGAAGCAAAAGTGCCGGACTTGCTCCTACAGCATGTGCGGGAATTGGCGCATAAATCCAAAGTCAGCGTGGATCAAATCGTATCCAATGCACTGGCCGCACAGGTGTCCGCCCATGCCTCTCGTGAAAGCGCGGCTTCTCGTGCCCGTCGAGTGGTTTGGTCGAAAGTGGATGAGATTCTTGGCCGTGTTCCGGATGTTGCCCCCTTGCCGGGGGACGAACGGTAAGGAGTCCTGATCCCGAGGACGTTTTGGGGGCGGTGCTGCGAGTGCGGGAAGAAGATTCCCCGCAGCCGTTCCTCGTCACCGGTGCGGTCGGGCTGCTGATGGCTGTGTTGATCGGAGGGCTGCTGTTGCGGCGGCGGGGCGAGACCCCAAGCAGGGCGACTCGGCCTACTTCCCCTTTCTGCTGAGTTCAGCAGTCCGCAGCAGCACCCGCTGGGTAAGGCCGGTTTCTTTGCTGATCTGCAGGACGATGTCGCGTTTGGTGAAGTTGGGCATGGCTGGGTGTCTGCTGTGAGGAAAGGACTTCTTCTGAGAGCGTGCAACCGTTTTCGGACATGCCAGCAGGGCAAAGACAAAATCCGCTGCTCGCCAACTCGGTTGTTTCTTGAAAAATACGCCGTTCGGCGTATTCCCGACAGGATGGATATCTGACAGGATTCGACAACCGATGGTCTCATTTTTTTACTGTAGAACGTGGTTCAAACGAGCAGTCATCGGAACGATGGCCTGTGGCGGCCTTTTGATCGCGCAAGATCTGACCGAGGACCAGCTGGAATACGGAACCAAGGCGAAAGATCAGCGTTTCTGGCACGGCGTTGAGGCCGAAGCGACGAAAGATTTCAACACTCCGTTCGACAGGCTTGCCCAAGGGCAGGCCTCCCTTCAAAAGGAAACTGGGGTCCGCCTTTATTTTGACTACTACGGTGACTTTCTGGCGAATCCGACTGGCGGGCTTTCCCAGTCCGTCGGGTATTCGCATAAAATCGTCTTTGGAGGGCACTTCGATCTGGATAAAATCATGGGCTGGAAAGGGGCCGTACTTACCGCCTCGTTCGCAGAGGGGGCCGGCTACAACCTCTCCAATAATGTCGGAAACTACTTCATCGTTTCGGAATCCTACGTCCAGGATACTGGGGTTCTTTTTAACCTTTATCTCACGCAGAAACTCTTAGACGACACGCTCGACCTGCGCATCGGGCGAATGAGCGCTGGGCAGATGTTCGCCAACCTGCCTGCATTTGGTCTGCAGGTGAACGGCGGCATCAACGGAAACCCGAACAACTTTTTCAACAACGCTCCATTCCACGCGGGAATCACCGCTACGAATGCGGCGATGATCAAATACAAACCGACCAAAGAGATTTCACATTTCGAGCGGAATCTTTCAGGCATCCCCGCGGCTTGGCATCTATGCCTACCATGGCGCGGACTTTTCGATCCGGCGTGGCGACGGGGAGCTGATGATGTTTGAGGCCGGGTGGAAACCGACATTTGGGGCGACGCCAGCTGGCCAATCGAAGGAGAAAAACGTCGTTGGGAATCCTGGACTGCCCGGCATCTACAAGCTCGGCGGATATTATTCCAACTACACGTTCAACCAATTCTCGGGTGGCCAGATCGCGAACGCGTATGGGATCTACGGCATGGGCCAGCAGATGGTCTGGCGGTCCAGCAAAAACGAGAACGACAACTTTTCCATCTGGGGCGGAGCGGTCTATTCCCCGCAAACCAACATCTCCAGCAACCCGTTCATGGGGATGGCGGGAACGATCTGGCAAGGCATCCTTCCCGGCCGCGGGCAGGACCAATGGCTTACCTGCTTCCTGATCAGCAATTTCAGCAGCTCCTATGCAAACTCGCCGTCGAACCCGGGAACGACGACTCCGACCTACGAGGCCGTGCTGGAAACCAGCTACGTCATTCAGCTCAATAAATATTTGGGCATCCAGCCGGACATCCAATACATCATCCGTCCGAATGGCTACGGCAACATCCCGAACGCGCTTGTGCTCGGCCTGCAGGCCGTTGTCAGCTTCTAACAATCCATGAAACCCACCCGCCTCATCTGCCTCTGCGCCTTCATCTGTGCGACCATGCCCGGATTGAGGGCAGCCCCCACCCCGGAACCTGCCGCCATTCAAAAGGCAGTGGACGACGCCTACGCTAAATTCAAGGATGAAAAGGGAGGCGCGAACGCAAGCTACATCCCATATCTCGCAAAGGTTCCCTCGAATTTATTCGGAGTGGTCATTGTCACGGTAGATGGCAAAGTTTACACCGCTGGTGACGTGGATTACGCGTTTGCCATCGAGTCTGTATCGAAACCGTTCACGGCATCTTTGGTGATGAACGAATCCGGTCCGGAAACGATTATTCAAAAAATCGGTGTCGAGCCGACAGGACTGCCATTCAATTCTGTGCTCGCGGTAGAGTTGGAGCCCGCCCGCTCGGTCAACCCGTTTGTTAACGCCGGCGCAATGGCTTCAGTGAGCCTGGTGAAAGCTAAGAGCCCGCAAGAAAAATGGGAGAAGATTCTCGCGCAATACAGCAAATTTGCAGGGGAAAAGCTGGCTCTCAGCGATGAGGTCTATCAATCCGAGGCATCCTGCAATCAGCATAACCGAGGGATTGCCGAGCTGCTCTTCAGCTACAACCGTCTCTATGCGGACCCCATAGAAACCTGTGATGTCTATACCAAGCAATGCTCAGTGCTTGTCACCGCGAAACAGCTCGCCGTGATGGGCGCTACGATTGCCAACGGCGGGGTGAATCCGATAACCAAAGAACGGTGCCTGGATGAATCCAGCGTGCCGAGGCTTCTTGCCGTGATGATGATGGCGGGGTTCTACGATGAATCCGGTGCCTGGGCGTGGAAGGCAGGGCTTCCCTCAAAAACCGGTGTGGGCGGTGGGATCGTGAGCATCGTTCCCGGAAAAATGGCGATCGTCGGATTCTCTCCCCCGCTCGACACCGCTGGCAACAGCGTCAGAGGGGCCAGCGCTATTCATCAAATTGTTACCGATCTCAATCTGAATCTCTTCAACACGAAATAATGAGGTGGCCCCCGGAATTCGGACCAGCAGTTAAGCTATAAAAAGCGATGGCG